>JALHNI010000026.1 GCA_022843605.1 Bryobacter sp. | reverse complement strand
CATCCCTTGGGCGATCTGAGGACGATCATCGGCCAGCGCGGCCGTTCGGAGCGGCCGAAGGCTCGGGCATCGCGCTGGATCTTGCGAATCTGTTCAATGACCAGGTCGAGGGTGGCGGCCATCGCCTCATGCATGGGGCCAGGTTCATCACCTTCGACGAAATGCGGTGTCCAGCCGTAGCCCAGAAACAACTGTTCAAGTTCCTCGTGGCTGATTCGGGCGAGCACTGCCGGATTGGCGATCTTGTAGCCGTTCAAGTGGAGGATCGGGAGAACCGCCCCATCGTTTACCGGATCGAGGAACTTATTCGAATGCCAGGCCGTGGCGAGCGGACCGGTCTCCGCCTCACCATCGCCCACCACGCAAGCGACGATCAAGTCGGGATTGTCAAAGGCCGCGCCGAAGGAATGGCTGAGCGAATAGCCGAGTTCGCCGCCCTCGTGAATGGAGCCGGGGCACTCAGGCGACGCGTGGCTGGGAATGCCGCCGGGAAAGGAGAACTGAAGGAAGAGCTTCTGCAAGCCGGCTTCATCCTGACTGATGTTCGGGTAGACCTCGCTGTAAGTCCCCTCGAGATAGGTGTTGCTCACCACGGTGGGCCCACCGTGTCCGGGGCCGCAGACGTAGATCATGTTGAGATCGTACTCTGTGATGGCGCGATTCAGGTGGGCGTAGATGAAATTCTGACCGGGCGTAGTGCCCCAGTGCCCGAGGAGCATCCGTTTAATGTCCGTCAGGGCGAGTGGCCGCTTGAGAAGCGGATTGTCGCAGAGGTACATTTGGCCGACAGAAAGATAGTTGGCGGCGCGCCAGTAAGCGTCGATCCGTTCCAGCATTTCTGGTGAGAGATTCTTCGTTTGCATAGGATCAGCTTTCTTTAACCGCGACGGGTTAGTACCCTCGCGACGGACGTGGCGATCATCAGTTCCTTGTGGGTGTGGATCACTCGTACAGCGACGGGCGAAGCATCGGAAAAGATCGATCGGGCGTTGGCGGCATTCGGTCCTTCTTCGAGTGTAATCCCCAGGAAGCTGAAATCCTCATCGATTCGTTGCCGAGGTGCGCCACGAGCATCCGGCCACTTGGCGATGACCGGAGCCCACTGTGTGGATTTCTCCATCAGAGGTCAGGGCGGCGACCGAGCGTTTGAAGAAAACTTTCGCTCTTCCGTTTCGGTCCGCCTCCATGCGGTATATCCTCAAGGCAGATGAAGAGCCTGGTGAGTCTCGTCGATGACCTGATCGCGCAGATGTTGCGAACTGAAGCCGCGGCGAGCGTCGAAGCCGTTCACGACCTGCGGGTGAGTGTACGGCGGGCGGCGGAAGGTCTACGAATCTATCGAAACCAGGTTCCCAACGCCCGGCGGTTCGCCAAGGAGATCAAGAGCATTCGAAACGCGGCGGCAGCCGTGCGGGACCGGGATGTTACCCGCCAGTTGCTGCGCCGGCATCGTCTGCCCGCCGCCGATCCAGCCCTGTGTTACCTGCAGGGGCAACGAGATTTGGCGGCGACTCAGCTACAGGAATCGTTGCGCGTGCACTTGCGGAAGGAGCGTCCGCAGCGTTGGCGGCGGTGGCTTGAGGTGCAGCCTTGAAGCTCGACAAGGTCATCGAGGCGTTCTTCGCCGCAGGACAGAACGCGGCGGTGTCCGGAGAAACGGCTGTCCTGCACGAATTCCGCATCTCGGCCAAGCGCCTGCGTTATGCGATCGAGATCCTCGATCCGGGTGGGGGAACCGAGTGGCTGAAGCGTTTGCGTGCTGTTCAGCGAGACCTGGGTGATTGGCACGATGCGATTGTGGCCGAGGAGTTTCTCGCTCGTCTGCCCGCCCGATCCGCCGAGGCCCGCCGGGTGGCTACCGCCCTGCGAGTTGAAGCTGCGACGGAGATCAGAAAGTTTCAAGGTACATGGCGACGCCACTTTGGTGTGCGCCAGGAGGCGGCGTGGATTGCCTGGGCGCGGACCGTGGACTAACCTTTGATGACCTGCACGCGGTGAAACCCCTCGCGCAGCGAGGGCGGACGTAACTTGGCTGACATCGCGGCGATCGCCTCCGGCGGCACCACGCGAGAACGCTTGCCGTTGCGGCGCTGACACTCCTCGAGTGGTGTGTCGAAGTAAATTGCCTCCACGGAGGCGCCCAAGGACTTCGCCACCGTAATCCAGGGCTTGCGGTGCGCAGGGAGCAAATTGGTGGCGTCAACGATGGTGGCCGCAGCGCCCACCTGGAGCCGCCGTTTGAGCAGATAACGCAAGGTGCTGAAGACTTCCTGATGAATTCGCTGGTTGTTCACGTCGTCGGAGAGCAACTGCCGGACACCATCTGAGGAAAGCACGGTAATGCCCTCGGTTTCAGCCCAGGTCGACTTGCCCGAACCCGGTAAGCCGACCAACACCAGGACGCGCATCTTAAAGGGCGTAGCGCTCAGCGGCCAGCACGCGAAGGGCGATCTGTTGGCGAAGGGCGATAGAGTTCACCGGATCATACTTCGTGAGACGCTTCAGAAACGTCAAGCTGGCGCGCAGGTTGTCGCCTTCGGCGCAAGCGGCGAGCACCGTCTTGCCGGTGGCTTCGATGGCCTGCATGCGATCCCGCAGAAAGACCTGCGACATGGCGGCGGCGATCTCGCCACGCCCGAGCGCTGCAAGTTTCCGGGCCCGCAAATAGACGCTCTCCATGGCGAAGGCGGCCATGGCCAGGTCAGCGATGCCCGCCATGACTTCCTGTTGCTGGTCGAGGTTGGCGAGGAATCTCTGGTAGGCCGCGCCGAGCGCGAGCAGGGTGACCTTTTTGGCGTTCGCGACCAGGGCGATTTCGCTGGCCCATTCAGAGGAGTCTGTTTCAAACGATGGGCCGGCCATCAGTTCGCCCATCAGTTTCTGTACCGCCGCGACGAGCGGCAATTGGCCGCGTTGGGCACGCTTCAGCAGGGTGCCCGTGCCGAGCAACCGGTTAATCTCGTTGGTGCCTTCCCAAATGCGGTTGATGCGCGAATCGCGGTAGTGCTTTTCCACGGCATACTCGGCGGAGAAGCCGTTGCCGCCATGAATTTGCACGCCTTCGTCGACGACGTAGTCGAGCGACTCGGAGGCAAAGACCTTGACGAAACTGCACTCGGCGGCGAACTCTTCAATCGCCTTCAGATAGGTGGGCCAGGCGTTCTCCTGACGAGGCGTCCAACCTTCCAGGTGCGCCTCAATCATACCGGCCATGCGGTAACTGATGCTTTCGGTGGCGAACGTGCGGATGGACATCTCGGCCAGTTTGTGGCGGATCATGCCGAACTCGCCGATTGCTTTGCCGAAGGCGCGCCGGTCATTCGCGTACTTTGCGCACAAGCCGATAACATACTTTGACGCGCCGACGGCGAAGGGGCCCAGCTTCAGCCGCCCCAGGTTTAGAACGTTGAAAGCGATGATGTGGCCGCGGCCGATCTCGCCCAGCACATTCTCCACGGGGACGTGGACATTGTCGAGGAAGATCGCCGTAGTGGAGGCGCCCTTCACTCCCATCTTTTTCTCTTCCTGACCAGGCTTTACGCCGGGATAGGAACGCTCCACCAAAAAGGCGGTGAACTTTTCTTTGGCGCCATCGATTTTGGCGAAGACGGTGTAGAGGTCGGCCTCGCCACCGTTCGAGATCCACATTTTGGTACCGTTCAGCACGTAGTGAGTGCCCTCGGAGTTCAGGACGGCCGTCGTTTTCGAAGCGAGTGAATCGGAGCCGGCTTCGGGCTCAGTTAAGGCATAAGCGCCAATAATCTCGCCCTTTGCCAGGCGGGTGAGATACTTTTCACGCTGCGCGTGAGTGCCGAAGAGTAGCAGTGGAAGCGTCCCGATTCCGGCATGGGCGCCGTGCCAGTTGGCATAACTGCCATCTTTGGCCAGGCCTTCGGCGACGATCATGGAAGAGACCATGTCCATCTCCATGCCGCCGTATTCTTCGGGTACGGTTACCGCCGTGAGGCCAAGTTCCGCGGATTTCTTGACGATGCGGACGGCGACGCCGGGCTCGTGGCGCAGAATCGCTTCGAGGTTGGGTTCAACTTCCTGCCGGAAGAAGTCATCCGTGGTGCGTGCAACGGCCTGATGGTCCTCGGTAAAGTCTTCCGGCGAGTAGAGATGGTCGGGTGAAGCGGCATCGAGGAGAAACGCACCGCCCTTGGTCTTGGGCACGGCAACAGAGATGGCAGCCATTGGGAATGGTCCTTTCGTCAGGGAAGTCCACCTACGAAAATAGCAGTTCTAAAGAGATCCGCTGAGGTTGCCGATTAGGTCTTTAGCGGAGAAGGCGGTTCGCCTCCGGATCTGCACATGTCTGCTCTCAAAAAGCCTACTGTCCAAGAGCAAACTGTCCTTAGAACGGCGGGACTCTTTCGAGTCCCGCCCTTTTTTATTTGAGCTTCCAGTCCTCGCCAAAGAAGCCGGCGGCGGCGATCTTACCGGGCGCGTAGGCATCAGGCGGCGTGGCGGTATCGACGACGGCCCAGTCCGGCAGCTTCGGAACTTGCCGCGCGTTGTTCAGCGCATCGAACTCGCGGAATGTGAAGCCGCTATTGAGCACAACGTACTTCGCAGGGTTGAGCGGATTCGGATAGATGAGCAAAGGCACGTGGCCGGCCGGATAGGTTCTGGCGCCCACGGTGACTCCCACCGAGGTCCACTTGATAGGCAGTTGGCCGGCAATCCGGGCCAGCACCTTATTTGAGCTTGGGTCGCCCCAAAGCACCAGATGGTTGGCGGCGATGTCGGCATCGGTGACCTGGGCGTCGTCTTTGACGGGCGCATCGCCGCGGAACACCTTGCGCCACTCATGAATGGCCCGGTCGCTTTCGGCTTTCACCCACGGGGCGATGGTGGAATCCATCGGCGTGCCGGTGGGTTTCACCATGAGGAACGAATTCCAGAAGGCATCGTCAATGGGGCCCTGCAGACCATGCTTCTTTGCGAGGCCTTGCACCGTGCCCAGCGCCCAACGGCCATTCTGCTTGATGAGGCTGGCGGAGTAAGATCGGTCAGTGAACGGGGCGGGGCCGGCGATGGTTTGTCCGTCGATGCGGATCGCCGGCTTGGCGGCGACGTCAAGCGGATATCCGCCAGGGCCGAAGTCGAGGCGAACCGCCGTGACCCCCGAGGTCTTGAGGTCGAAGCCAGTGGGTGAATACTCGGCCTCGACGCGACCGCGTTCCCAATGCTGATCGAGGCCTTCAATGAGGATCCACTTCATGCGGTTGTAGCGCAGGGTATAGGTGACGAACTTCACTTTGCGGGCGTAGTAATCGCGGCCGCGGGCGGCGATGGCATCGAGCTTGGCATCGATGATGGGCTTCGAATCAGGATGGTAGCGATGCCCGGTTTTCGGCCCGATGACGTGGGTCATCTGCATGCCTTCAGCTTCCAGTGCCTTGGCCATGATGTCGGCGGCCTGCTTCTGGCCGTCGATTTCGCCTGAGTAGGCGACGACGGGGACATTGTACAGGTTGGCGGCATAATCGGTAGCGTTGTAGAGGCGCCAAAGCTTCTTCTGCCAGTCGGGCGTTTTGGCGAGTTCGTCAGGCTTGATGCGCAGGAACTCGGGCGTTTCGGCGAAGCCCGCACCAGGGGCCGCGGCGGCGAACTTCCATGCATGATGGGTGGCGAACTGCCAGGTGGAAGCGCCGCCCATGGAGAAGCCGCGAATCAGGACACGATCGTCGTCGATGGCGTACCGTTTCTTCATGTCGGCGAGGACTTCAGAGAGGTCCACTTCGCCGGCGAACTTGTTGGCATTGCAGTAGCGGCCATAAAGATGGACGAGGAAGGCGTCGGCGGGCACCCATTCACCGGGTTGGCGTTGACGGTCCCAGAGGAAGTTCACTTCGCTGAGGGTTTCGCCCCGGCCGTGAGCCCAAAAGTCGAGACGGCGGCGACGATGCGGCTCGGAAGCGAAACCGGGCGGCACGATGATGGAGTAGGGCTGGACGCTGTGGTCGATTTTCGAGACATAGCCACGAAGGACGAGTCCGGTGGCACGCGTCCAGGAGGGGCGCCCGGCAGCGAGTTCCTCGGCTCGGGTGAGGCCCTGTTTTAGCAATTCCTTGGCCTTGAAGATTTCTTCCGCTTTGAAGAATTCGCCGTAGGTGAGGGCATAACGGACGGCCTCATAGAAGATGGCGACGTCGGGCCAATCGGGGTTTTGCTTCAGCGGCCCCATAGCGTCACGAAGTTTGGCTAAGCCGGCATCCAGTTCTTTGCGGTCCGCAGCGCTCACCTCCACGCCGGGTGGCGGTACGGGTCTTACCGGTGCGGAAGGTTGAGCAAAAGCCAGCGAGGCGAGGAGCAAGCAGGGGAAAAATCGCATCAAGCGGATTGTATCGGCTTTTGCGGCTCACGTTGCGCCCTAAAAAAACGACGTTACCCTCAACGGGATAATGGAACTCGCAATTCCCATTCTTCCCGTTGAAGACTTGGCGGCGGCGAAAGCCTTCTACGTAGACGGCCTCGGCTTTCGTGTGACCTTCGAAGTTTCGGAAGACGGGCGGACTGGACTGCTGGGTGTGGAGCGTGGAACCCTCCGGATCACGCTGGACTGTCCGATGGCAGGACATGGCCGGAACGCCTGCGTGTCCCTTCAGGTGGACGATGCCGATGCCTACTACAGGGAATGGAATGAAAAGGTGGTGCTTGCTCGCGCTCCTCACATTGAAGAGTGGGGAGCTCGAACTTTCGACCTGCAGGACCCGTCCGGCAATACGATCTTCGTGATGGGGCCGGTGAGGTAGGCCGGGCTCGTTATCTTCCCAGCACGATCGGGGTGAGTGCGGGCATGGCGTCAATGACGTAGTCCGGCGCGGCGGCGCGCATCGTTTCGGGACTGAGGCCGAAGGTGACGCCGCAAGCATGCACTCCGGCGTTGCGGGCGGTCTCGATATCGACGCCGCTATCGCCCACCATCAAAGTGACGGCGTGCGGCAAAGAAGTCGCTTCCAGCAGCCGTTCGATGCCGATGGGGTGCGGCTTCTTCTGTTCAAAGCTATTGCCGCCGAAGACCTCGAAAAAGTGCTTCTGGAGGCCGAGGCCTTCGACGATGCGCTGGCTGATCCGGACCGGTTTGTTGGTGAGGATAGCCAGGTGACGGTCGGCGGCGAGTAACTCGTCGAGCATTTCACGCGTGCCTGGATACAGGTCTGTTTCGTCCAGACAGTGCTCGTGATAGTAGCGGATAAAATAGTCGAGCGCCCGTGCGACGTCCTGTTCGGAGGCTTCCGGACCAAGCGCGCGCCGCATGAGGACGGGGGCGCCGTGGCCGACGTAAGAAGCGACGACCTCGGGCGAAAGATTTTCCATACCCATGAAACGGCGGGTGGCGTTGACGGAGGAGGCGAGGTCGGCTTGCGAATCGATCAACGTGCCGTCGAGGTCAAAGATAACGAGTGAGTAGGCCAAATTTCAGGGTAACGCGATACAATCTCTCTTCCGGGCCCCGTTCGCCGCCAAATACCATCGCAAGGATCGATATGGCTCAGAAAACGGCTGCCTGGATACTTCTTTTGGCTTCCGCGCTCGGCGCGGCGGATCGCGGTGTAGAGATCCTGTGGGATCGCTTCGGCGTGCCGCATGTTTACGCCAAGAACGCGGTGGGGATGTTCTACGGCTACGGCTATGCGCAAATGCAGAGCCACGCCAACCTGGTGTTGAAGCTCTATGGCGAAAGCCGCGGCCGGGGCGCGGAGTATTGGGGTGCAAAGTCGCTTGAGCTGGATCGTTGGGTGCACACAAATGGCGTTCCGGAGCGCGGACTAGCCTGGTATCAGCAGCAGACGCCCGAGTTTCGCAGTTACCTCGACGCCTTTGCCGAAGGCATGAATGAATACGCGCGACGGCATCCGGACCTGATCGCGGCCGAGATGAAGCAGGTGTTGCCGATCACTGGCGCCGATCCGCTGATTCACGTCCACCGCATTGTCCACTTCAGTTACATCAGCTCCGCGGGGCGCGTAGCGACCGCGGCAGCGGGCCGGACGATTGCACCCGGCAGCATCGGCTCCAATGCCTGGGCCATCGCGCCGAAGCATTCGGCCAGCGGCAAGACCATGGTGCTGATGAATCCGCACCTGCCCTGGCAGGACTGGTACACCTACTACGAAGCTCATCTGAACGGTCCGGGAATGAACTTGTATGGCGCCAGCCAGATTGGCTTTCCGGTATTGCGCTTCGTTTTTTCTGAGTATCTGGCTTTCACCCAGACGGTGAACAGCATTGATGCCAGTGACCTATTCAGAATTACCTTGGCCGAAGGCGGCTACAGGTTCGATGGCGTGACGAAGCCCTTTGCCATGGAAACGAAAACGATCAAAGTGAAGGGCACCGCGGACGAAAAATTGGTGGTACGGAGTACCTTGCATGGGCCGGTGGTGTGGGACAACGCAGGTCTGGTGCTGGCGCAGAAGACCGCTGCGCTTGATCGCCCATTTCTGCTGGAGCAGTACTGGAAGATGGCGATCGCGCGGAGCTTCAGCGAGTACGAGGCGCAGGTGAAGCGGCTACAGGTGCCGACCTTCAATATCACTTACGGCGATCGTGACGGGCACGTGATGTATCTGTTCAATGGCACGTTGCCGAAGCGGGCGAACGGTAATCTGGCTTACTGGGCTGGCGTAGTGCCGGGCGACACTTCAGCGACGCTGTGGACTGAGGTGCATCCTTACGAGGACCTGCCGAAGGTGATCGATCCGCCGGCTGGATGGGTGCAGAACACCAACGATCCGCCGTGGACTTCCACCATTCCTCCGCTCGATCCGAGTCAGTTCGCCGCTTATACGGCGGGACGCGATTTTACCTTTCGCACGTCGAGTTCCATCCGGATGTTGAGCGCGAAGGATAAGTTGAGTGTCGACGAGGTAGTGGCGAGTAAGTTTTCGACGCGGTTGGAGTTCGCGGACCGTGTGCTGGACGATTTAGTGGCTGCGGCCAGGCAGATGGGAACGGAGCGTGCCAAGCAGGCCGCAGCGGTACTCGCCGCGTGGGACCGTCAGGCAGAAAGCGCCAGCCGGGCACGCTGCTGTTCGAGAATTGGGCGCGGCGATTTGCCGGCACGGCCTTCACCAACAAAACGGTGTTCTCGGTGCCGCAGACGGCGACTGAGCCGCTCACCACGCCGCGCGGACTGAAGGATCCGTCCGCGGCCGTAAAAGCCCTGGACGAAGCGGCGGCGGACGTCATCGAGTCCTACGGCTCGCTTGATGCGCCCTATGGCGAGCATCGGCGTCTGGTGCGCGGCAAGGTGAATCTGCCTGGCAACGGCGCCTCCGGAGGCTTGGGCGCGTTTCGCGTACTGCAGTACCCGGCGCCGCAGCGCATCGCGAACGTCGGCGATACGTTCGTCTGCATTGTTGAGTTCGGCAAGCCGGTACGGGCCCAGGTGCTGACCAGCTACGGGAACTCGTCGCAGCCGGGGTCGCCACACGCCGAGGATCAACTGCCGCTGGTGAGCGCGAAAAAGCTGCGCACGGCCTGGGTCAGCAAGAAGGAAGTGCTGGCCAACCTGGAGAGTCGGGACAAGTTCTAGTGGTTGTGGCGGGGAATCTCCTTGCCCACATCTTGATACTTGACCGCAAACTCCAAGACAGCGCCGGTTTCGAGCTGCCCGACGTGCGACCGGAACATCTCCTGCCACGGAGTCTGGTGCGGCCGGATCTCGATCTTCATGGCGGCGCGGCGCGTGGCGATTTCTTCGTCCGAGATCAGCACGTCGACGCGGCGTTCGTTGAGGTCGACGTGGATCTGGTCACCGGTTTGGAGAATCGCCAGGTTTCCGCCGATGGCCGACTCGGGTGAGGCGTTCAGGATGGAAGGGCTGGCAGAGGTGCCGCTCTGGCGGCCGTCGCCCAGCGTCGCCATCTGGTTCACACCGATCTTGATCAGGGCATCCGGCGGCTGCATATTGACGACTTCGGCCGCGCCGGGCTGGCCCACGGGGCCCACGCCACGGATCACCAGAATACAGGTTTCGTCGATTTCTAGCGCGGGATCGTTGATCCGGTCATGGTAGTCTTCGGAGCCTTCGAAGACGATCGCGCGGCCGGTGAATGTGTTCTCGGCTCCAGGCTTAGCCAAATAACGCTGACGGAACTCTTCGCCGATCACGGAGGTCTTGACGAGCGCGGAGTTGAAGAGATTGCCGCTGACCACGAGGAAGCCGGCGTTGGGCATCAGTGGATCGCTGACGGGCCGGATAACCTTCGTATCGAGGCTACGGCGCGTGGCGTAGCTGTCGGCGACGGTTTTGCCCGTGACGGTGAGCGCTTCCTGTTTGATCAGTCCGGCGGCGATTAGTTCGCCCATCACGGCGGGGACGCCGCCGGCCAAGTGGTAGGCCTCGCCGAGATACTCGCCAGCGGGCTGGCAATTCACCAGCAGGGGGACGGTGTGGCCGATGGCTTCCCAGTCCTTGATGTCGAGTTCGATGCCGATGTGGCGGGCAATGGCGTTGATGTGCGGCGGGCAGTTGGTGGAGCCGCCGATGGCGGAGTTGACGATGATGGCGTTATCGAAGGCGGCGCGCGTCATAATTTGGCTGGGTTGCAGGTTCTCCCGCACCATCTCCACAATGCGCCGGCCCGTTTCGTAGGCCATTTGCGCCCGCTCGCGATAGGGCGCCGGAATTGCCGCGCACCCCGGCAACGACATACCCAGGGCCTCCGCCAGCGAGTTCATCGAAAGCGCGGTACCCATCGTGTTGCAGTGGCCGACGCTGGGGACGGACGAAGCTACCATCTCCATAAAGCCGTGATAGTCGATCGTGCCGGCCGCGAATAGACGGCGCGCTTCCCAGATGGCCATGCCGCTCCCTGCGAGCTTGCCTTCGTAATAGCTATTGATCATCGGGCCGCCGGAGAAGACGATGGACGGAATGTTGACGGTGGCGGCGGCCATCAGGCAGGCCGGCGTCGTCTTGTCGCAGCCGGTGGTGAGGATCACACCATCGATGGGATTGCCGTGCAGCACCTCGACGAGGCCGAGGTAGGCGAGGTTGCGGTCGAGTCCAGCGGTTGGGCGGCGGCAGCCCTCGTGAATCGGATGCACGGGGAAGACGAACGGCAGTCCGCCGGCATCGCGGACGCCGTCCCGCAAGCGGCTGGCGAGCTCCAGCAAATGTCGATTGCAGGGGGAAATGTCATTGCCCGTTTGCGCGATGCCGATGATGGGCTTATCGCCTTGGAGCTCTTCGCGCGTGAGTCCGTAGTTGGGGAAGCGCTCCATGTAGAGGGCGGTCATTCCGGGGTTGGCGTGGTTGTCGAACCAGTTCCGGCTGCGGAGGCGGCCGGGGCATTCTTGCTTGGGGTCGAGGCTCATGAAGCCCCTATTGTATCCGTCACGAGCACGGTCAGAAGCTAGGCGGCGAGCAAGTAAGCCTGAAGCGCATTCGAGAATGGTCCAAGGCCTTTGTAGGCAAGCATCTCGGCCGGGATCGTCCGCATAGCGACCGAAAGGGCTCGCCTCTCTTCGAGACTCAGTTGTCCGACGGGCAACACCGAGGTCTTCACCGTGAACAGGATCGCCCCGGACACGGGCATCCGCGAAAGCGTCTGCCGTTCGATGCGGAAGAAGCAGCGCTCGCCGGCATTGGCAGCGGTGATCTCGCGTTTCACGGGCTCAAAGGTGGCGTTGATGTGCGGCGGCAGATCGAGCCGGTCGGTGACTTTCACCGCCCAATTCACTCGCCACACCGGCCGCTCCGGCTTCAGCTTGTCGAGCAACTTCAGTGTCGCTTCACCCACCTGGGCGGCGAAGCCAGGCACTGGCTGATGGACGGCCAGAAGAGGCCGGCCCAGCTTGTCGGCCAGGCACCAGTCGTTGGGGAAACACAGTTGGCCCGCGACCAACGGCCAGCCGGGCGCGTCGCTGAGGACGAGCAGGTCCTCGGCCACTTGACGTCCCACCCAGTCGAGGGCGTTTAATTCCGGGACGTCTAAGAAGCCAAGCGCGGAGGCCACTTCGCGTTGGACTAGGCCGGTGCCGGGCAAGGCCTGGAAATGAAAGTCGGGATCGGTCTCGAGCAATTGCCTCTTCAATGCCAGTTGCTCAGCGTCGGGTTCCAGGCGCGGCGCATCCAACAGGGGCCGGACTCCCAACGTCATCGCGTACGGGGATCCGTCGAGCGGAAAATGGCGCATCGCTAGAACTTCGGCAAGCGCCGCATGATGGTGGCCGTATTGACGCCGCCCGGCATATCCACGGAATCGATCACCAGCCCCTCGCGGTTTACCGCGCCAATATAGCGCGCATTCTTGCGATCGCTGCCCATCAGAATGACGATCATCTGCCGATCCGGATACTTCAGGCCGCGAAACTGCAGTTCGCCCTGATCAGAGCGCCAGCGATCTTCCTTGGGCGCGCCCAGTTTGCGGACTACAGCGAAGTAGTCATCCTGCGCCGTGAAACCCAGTTCCGACTGCAGTACGCTCCGAAACTCCACCTGCTCCCCCGACGTCCGGCCACGATAGAAGGCCACCACCAAGGCCAACGCGCCAATCGCCACGGCCAACGAGACCAGGATCATGCGTCCGATGCTCGACTCGGCCGACGACTCCATGCGCATGTTCATCGGGCCCGGAGCAGCCCGCGGTTCGGCCTGCGGGCCTACCGGTGCCGTGGAGACCGGGGGCATGGACAATACGCGTTTCTCGTGCGGCCAAACGCCGCCCGCTTTCATCTCCAACTCTTTCTTCAGCCCAACGATCATCACGGGTTCGTCTACGCGTGAGAGGTCGCCGATGTAGCGGCGCGGTACCCAAAGTGTCTGATCGCTCTTGGTGTTGGCGACCAGGATCTCGCTCCAGGTGGCCTGTTGCGCCCTCCATTCGTTGTGCTCAACGCCCAGAATGGGCGGATAAAACGAGAAGGCCCGGTCTCCGGTGGAATCAAACGGCGGCGGTAATGTGGGTAGTGGAGCTTCGCTCATAAGACCGGCTCCTCTATACTAGCGCCTCGTTATTGGGGCAACTTTGCCGTTTGATGCGCCACCAGCTGCCAGCGCCCATCGCGCTTCAGCCAGGTGTGCATCAGCATCACGCGGTCGTCGAACTTGCCGCTCTGGTTCACGCCGTACATGCGCATCTTCGCGTGGACGATGATGGCGTCACCGAGCAGTTGCATCTTGACGATTTCCTGCTCCACGCCAGCATACTTCTGCTTACCGGAGGTCACCTTGCCGATGTAGCTGGCCTTGGAGTCGGTGATGCCCGTAGCGTGTCCGTAGATCAGTTGGACGTGTAGAATTTTCTCCAGCACCGCCGGGTCGGGCTTTTGGATGGCGGCGATCCATTGTTTCTCCGCCTGCAGGACCGCCGCGCTGTCGTCGGCATTGAACGCGCTGAAAAGAAGAAAGAGAGTCAACATCGCGGCCACTACCATATCAGGCGGACTGGCCCATGCGCATCACCACGAAGACGCCGGCCAGCACCAGCGCCGTGCCCGTGAATAGTCCAGGCGCGAGCGCCTCATTGAACATCAGCGAACTTAGGGCGATGCCGCAGATCGGAACGATGAAGGAGAACATGGTCAGGGTTCCCGCCGCGTGCTTCTTCAGCAACTCCGCCCAGACTATGAAACAGATGCCGGCCACAATCACTCCCTGGTAGAGAATGGCGCAGACGGCCTCTGTGGAGAGTGGCTTCAACAGCATCGGCTCGCTCACTATAGCGACCGCCAGAAACAGCGGCACGGAGAGCAGCATCTGCCAGACAATCGAGCGTGCAGGATCGACGCGCTGCACCAGCCAGCGCGTGTACACCTGCCGCACGCCCAGCAGAAACGATGAGATCACCATCAGCAGGTTGCCCAGCAACGGCTGCGGCGCCAGCCCGGCATCGGGACGTCCGAGCGCCAGCACCGCGACGCCGCCGAGGGCCAGCGCCAGACCGAGCGCACGGATGCCGGTAATCCGCTCCTCGTGGACTGCAAAACCGCGGCCAAAGTGCCCCGCGAGGTTGGCGAAGATCGGGTAGGAGTTCAGGATGACGACGCCGTAGGCGGGTGAGGTCATCGCGGTGGCCGAATTCAGTAAGGCGATCTGCACCGTGAATAGCCCACCCAGGGTGAGTAGGGGCAGCAATTCCTCGCGCGTCGGCGTCATACGGACCCCGCGCCAGCGCGCCCACGCGGCCACCACCAGCACGCCCGTGAGCATGCGCCAGAAGGCGCTCCAAAGCGGCGGAACGGAGTCCACACCGGCGCGGATCGAAACGACATTGCCTCCCCATAGGATGGAGACGATGGTGGCGATGATCACGGTGGAGGCCCCGATCGGGACGGGGACGGAGCGCATTTAGAGCTTGGCCAGATCCGCGGCGTGCCGCTGGATCCGGGCGATCGCACCGGCGATCTGCTCCATGCCCGCGCGCTCGGTCAGCAGCATCGTTTGCGTGAACCAGACCGCTTCGCCGCACAAACGATCATTCACCGGGCACTGGTTCTGCTCAAACCAGTCCTTGAGTCGCTTCTCGCCGTAGATGCGCCGATAGCCCTTCGACATCAGCGTATTTTTCAAGAGCGGTTCGCGGTTCAGCGGAGAATACCCGCCGGAGCAGGGGATTCCCTCCGCCTGCAGTGCTTTCAGGAAGCCTGCGCGCGGCAATCCGGAAAAATGCGCCGGATCATAGCGAAACATATACAAGTGGTAAGCGTTGCGCGTGCAGTTGGCGTACATCGTGGCCGGCGCAATGCCCGGCACCTGCTTCAGCATTGCCGTCAGCGCTGCGGCGTTCTCCTCCCGGGTCTTCGATTGCTGCTTCAAACGGCTCATCTGCGCCAGCAGAATCGCGGCTTGAAACTCGGTGAGCCGGAGGTTCAGTCCACGCGCCTGATAGCTGAAGTCCGCGCCAGCCGTGTTGCGGCCCCGGCTATTGTTGTGGAAGGCATAGCATTGGCCGATCAAGGCTTCGTCGTTGGAGACGATCGCGCCGCCTTCGCCGCTGTTCAGATTCTTTGAAGCCTGAAAGCTGAAGCAGCCTGCCCGTCCGAAGGTCCCCACCGACTTGCCACGCCATTCGGCCAAATGCGCCTGAGCCGCATCTTCCAGAATCGGAATCCTGCGCTTCTCCCCGATCACCAGCAGTGTGTCGAGGTCGGCGACGCTGCCACCCAGATGCACGGGCATCAACAGCGCTGTATTCGGGTTGATGGCGGCTTCCACCTTGCGCGCGTCGATCTGGAAAGTGTCCCGATCGGTATCGACAAAAACGGGTAACGCGAAATTCTGCAGAATGACGTTGATGGTTGCGACGAACGTGTAAGGTGGCACGATCACTTCGTCACCCGGCCCGATGCCCAGCGCGCTCAAAGCAACCAGCAGCGAACTGGTGCCATTGGCCGTCGCGAGGCAGGCCTTGGCTCCAGTGGTCTTCGCGTACGCCTCTTCGAAACGGCCCACTGTTTTTCCCGTGCCCCGTCCCCATTTGCCGCTGCGTAGTACTTCGCTGAGGCCCGTCGACTCTAGGCTGTCTTGCACGGGCCAGGACGGAAAAGCGGTCTGTCGGACCGGCGCGCCGCCTAACAGGGCAGGCTTTCCCGAAACAGAAACCGGGGCCGCCGCGGCCGCGGGAGCGAGGACTGTACCAGCGATAAAGTTGCGTCGTTTCACGATTTCCCCTAGTTTAGCGCCAGCGGGAATAGATGCCACGGGCCACGTGATCTCTTGAGCGATGCGTCTTGCCTTGGTCTTGCTCTCATTGCTTCCCGTCTCGGCGCAGAAGTTGCCCGTGCTCGTCGAGCTCTTCACTTCGCAAGGCTGCTCAAGCTGTCCCCCGGCCGACACCCTGCTGGCCAGGCTCGAAAAGGAGCAACCCGTGCCTGGCGTCGAAGTGATCGTCCTCAGCCAACACGTCGACTACTGGGACCAACTGGGTTGGCGTGACCCCTTCTCCAGCGCTCAGTTCACCCGGCGTCAAAGCGTCTATGCCGCGCGTCTCGGCGCACAAGGCAACTACACGCCCCAGATGGTGGTGGACGGCAAAGTGGAGTTCGTCGGCAGCGATACGCGCCGGGCACTGATCGCCATCACTGAGGCGGCGAAGAGGCCCAAGGGCGACGTGCGGCTCACGACGGTCGATCGCCAGCCGGGTGCCTGGATAATACGGATCGATTTAGCCGACGCACCGGCGTTGGTCGAGGTAATGGTGGCGCTGGTGGATCCCAACGTCACTATCCAGGTTCCGCGCGGCGAGAACGGCGGTCGCGAACTGCGCCATGCCGGTGTGGTGCGGACGCTATCCAGCGCTGGTTCCGTGGCCAAGTCAGGCGGCTTCTCGAGGACAGTTATGCTCAAACCGTCCTCCCAAAACCAACGCGCCGTCGTCTTTCTTCAGGCGAAGAATCAAGGTCCGGTGTTGGGTGCGGCTTTGCTGCCCTGAGCTATCATCGAAAAACATGACGAAACGGCTATTCCTGACAATCGCCCTGGCACAGACCCTATGCTTTGCTCAGAAAACTGACTTCTCCGGCACCTGGACGCTGAATAAAGCGAAGAGTAATTTCGGGAACCTACCAGAAAATCTCATTCCGGAAGATGCCAAGCGAATCGTCGCCAACAGCGATAACGAATTAAAGATCACGACCGTGGATAAGTCCTCCCGCGGCGAACGCACGGCGCAACTGACCTACAAGCTGGACGGCTCCGAAAGCATCAATTCACCCCGCGGCTCTGAGGTGAAGTCGAAGGCCGCTTGGGATGGCGACGCCGTGGTCGTGAAGTCGAAGATTGATGTCGGCGGCAATCTGCTGGACATGGAGGAGCGCTATTCACTCAGCGCCGATCGCCAGACGATGACGACCGCAACCAAAGTCCCCGGCACGCCGATCGGCGATATTGTGGTCAACTATGTGTTCGAGAAAGCGTCGGCGGTTGCGAGCGTTCCGGCATTCTCCGGCACCTGGAAGCTGAACCTCGCCAAGAGCAGTTTGGACGCTCTGCCCGAGGAATACCGTCCCACGTCGATCACCCGTGTCGTGAAACTGGCGGACAATCTCCTGGCGATCGAGTCAGATCAAACGACGGGCCAAGGCGCCTCCAAGTCTTCCGTCCGCTTCAAGCTGGATGGGTCGGAAAACGTCAATGAAGTGCAGGGCGCGGAGATGCGTAGCGTGGCAAAACTGAATGGCGCAGTGCTCGAAGTCGTCTCGAAGCGTCCGCTGGCCGACATGACACTCGAGATCACCGAGAAGAACTCGCTGACGGAGGATGGGCGAAACCTCGTCATCGACTCGCAAATCGGCGGAACGCCGCTGGGCACCATCTTGACGCGGCTGGTGTTCGACCGGCAATAGCCTCGGTTTACAAGGAGACGGCGAGGGGTGGAGTTGGGATATGATCCCTGCTATGTTTCGCTTTGTTGCTCTAGCCACACTGTCGTGGTGCTCTCTCTACGCTCAAACTGCTACCGGTACTTTGGAAGGCAGGGTGACGGACGCCTCCGGCGCTATCGTCCCCGACGCCAAGGTCATCATCACCAGTAACCAAACCAATACCAAGAACGAACTCGTCTCCAACTCGGCGGGATCTTTCGTGAAGCCCTTTCTTCAACCCGGCCTCTATTCAGTGAGCGTCGAAAAGCAGGGATTTAAACGCTATACCGAAAAGAACGTAAGCCTGAATGTGCAGCAAACCGTCTCGTTGGAGATTGTGCTGCCGATTGGCGAGACCACCACGACGGTGGAAGTGAGTGCCAGCAGCGCCCAACTCTCCACGGCATCTTCCACCGTTTCCACCGTCATCGGAAACAAAGCCATCATGGACCTGCCGCTCAATGTCCGCAATCCGTTTGCTCTCGCATCGCTCAGCCCCGGTGTCATTCCTGGCGGCGGGTCCACGCCTTGGATCAGCGGTGGCCGGAATGCCTCCAGCGAAATCACCATCGACGGCACGTCGGTGATTCTGCCGGAGAACAATGTCGGGATCAACGCCTTAGCCTACACGCCGCCCGTGGACTCAGTGCAGGAATTCTCCATCGTGACGAATTCCTTGGCCGCGGAGTACGGCCGCACCGGCGGGGGCACCATCAACGTGTCGACGCGCAGCGGCGGTAATCAGTGGCACGGATCCGGCTATGAGTTTCTGCGCAACAGCAAACTCGATGCGAACAACTTCTTTTCGAACCGCAACCGCATCCCGCTTGGCGCGTTTCAGCGCAATCAATTCGGCGGTACGATTGGCGGTCCCTTGTCGATTCCCAAGCTGTACAGCGGTAAGGATCGGACCTTCTTCTTCTTCAGCGAGCAGAGCACGATTCAGCGCAGCGCCAGCCTTTTCTCGGCGACCGTGCCGCTACCGCAATGGCTGGGTGGCAATTTCTCCGGCCTGAAGAACGCGTCCGGAGCGGATATCACCATCTACGATCCCCTCACCGCCGCCAACGACGGCACCGGCAACTTTATCCGGCAACCCTTCAGCAACAACACGATCCCGGCGAATCGGATTGACGCGGTGGCCGCCAGGGCCCGGGAGTATTATGTGTCGCCGAATTCGACGCCGACGAACCAGTTCACCCAGGCGAACAACTTCAACGCGGCCAGCAAGGCTCCGTCGAGCAGCCATCAGTTTGACGCCCGCATTGACCATAACTTTAATTCAAAGTTCACGATGTTCGGACGCGGCTCCTACAACCGGGCAAGAAGTTCGCCGGTAAATTTCTTCGGCAACATCGGTACGCCGAGCGGTGACGGCCCCAGCAGCACCAACAACTACAACGTCGCCCTCAACGGGAACTACACGCTCAGTCCCACCACGATTCTCAACATCAACTACGGATTGGGCCGTTTCGAGAACAATCGCCGCGCCTTCTCAAGCGGCTTCGATCTTACCCAGTTGGGTTTCTCGCCCGCCATCCGGGATCAGGCCGCCACGCAGAACCTCGAGTTTCCGCGAATGGACATCGCCGGCCTGACCTCCTTGGGGCAGAACACCTTCACCACCCTCAGCAATGTGCCATATTCCCATGTCGTCGCGGCCTCGGCGACGAAGGTGCTTACGCGCCATACGATCAAGGCCGGGGGCGAATGGCGCAAGCTGTTTCTGAACTTTACGCAGCTCGGCAATCCGTCGGGGGTTTATTCGTTTAATCAGGGCTTCACGCAGCGCAACCCGGTTCAAGCGGTGGGCACGCAGGGCTTTGGCTTGGCTTCTTTCCTGCTGGGCACCGCCAATGGCGGCTCGCTGTCTCATGATCCGCAGGCCGCTTCCTCCAGTGTCTATTGGGGCACTTACATTCAGGACGACTGGAAGGTGACGTCGCGGCTGACCTTTAACCTTGGTCTGCGCTATGATGTCGATCTGCCGCGCACTGAGCGCTATAACCGCTACAGCTTCTTCGACCTCGACGCCGCTTCGCCCATCGCCGGTCGAGTGGCCGCCTTCCCGAACCTGAAGGGTGCCATGCGGTTCGTCACCCCGGATAACCGGTATCAGACGCCGGTGGATCGCAACAATGTCAGCCCCCGCTTTGGCTTCGCTTACAAGTTGAGCGAGAAGACCGTCATCCGCGGCGCCTACGCGCTCATGTATGCCGGTTCTATGATGCAGGCCGCCGGTGCCAGCGGCAGCGCGGGCATGGAAGGCTACCGTGGGTCCACTCCGATGGTGCCGACGCTTGACAACGGCCGCACGATCAACGCTTATCTGGCGAACCCGTATCCCAATGGCTTCAATCTGCCGCTCGGCTCACCGGAGGGACCCGACAGCGGTTCCTCCACCAACTTGGGTCTGGGCATCGGGGAGAGTCACTTCAACGATTCGCGTAATCCCGTAATCCAGCAATGGAATTTGAACGTTCAGCGCGAATTGCCCGGCAGCATGGTAGTAGAGGTGGGCTACGCGGCCTCGAAAGGGAACCATCTGGTGGATGGCGAAGGTTCAATGACCTACAACCAACTCCCGGCTTCGTTCGGCAGCCTGGGGAACTCACTGAACGATCTGGTGCCGAACCCGTTCTTCGGCGTGATCACCAACGGCAGTTCCGTGCTCAGCCGGGCCACGGTGACGCGGGCGCAGTTGCTGCGGCCCTATCCGCAATACACGGCGGTGAACGCATTCCGCAAGCCGCAGGCAAACTCGAACTACCACGCCTTGCTGGTGCGAGTGGAAAAGCGGTTCACGAACGGGCTGGGTTTTCTCGCCAGCTTTACCGGCGGCAAACTGATTGATGACGCCTCGCAGACGGTGACCTTTCTGGGACAGGCGGGCAACAAGCAGGACTTTTACAACCGTCAAGCGGAGAAGTCGATTTCCACCCAGGACGTGCCGGCGCGTTTCGTCTTCAGCGGCAACTACGATCTGCCGTTCGGCAAAGGCCGTAAGATGCTGAACAGCATGCACCCGGCGGCCGAGATCCTCATCGGCGGCTGGCAGATGAATGGCATTCTCACGTTCCAGAAGGGCACGCCGGTGTTAGTCACCCAGAACGTCAACAACACCGGGCTAGGCTCCGCCGGCCAGCGTCCGAACAACAATGGCACCTCGGGTGAGAAGACGGGCGGCACGGTGGATCAGCGCATTGCGCAATGGTTTGACACATCCGTGTTCAGCTTCGCTCAAGCCTTCCGTTTCGGCAACGTGTCGCGCACGTCGCCCGACATTCGCAATCCCGGCTTGAAAACTTTGGACTTCTCCCTCTTCAAGAACTTCCGCATCCGGGAGCGGGCTTCGCTCCAGTTTCGTGCGGAGGCTTTCAATGCCACCAACACGCTGCAGTTGGGCTCGCCGAATGCCCAACTCGGGTCCGGCTCCACCGGCATCATCGGCGGTACGGCGGTCGGACCGCGTCAAGTGCAACTCGCGTTGCGCGTGAGCTTCTAACGCCCGAATCGCGCTGGAAAGCCCTCGGCCCTCAACGGCCGAGGGCTTTTTCGCATGCCTCCAACGAGGAGGTGAGGCTTTCGAGCACCGGAACACCGAGGCGCTTCGAGAGGGGCGCGCCGAGGTGCGCCATGGAGACTTGGGCCAGCACAATGCTGGACGCGCCTTCGCGTACGAGTTGCTCGGCTTCTGCGGCAATCAAGCTGTCGTGCGCGGCCCGATCGCCGGAGTTGAGGAGGGTGAGAGCCTCGGGGACCGAACGGGTGAGATAGTCGAGCGGCATTCCTGCACGCCGTGCGGCCTCCCACAAGGTCGCGATCGTCACGGCCTGTGTCGGCGCAAAGCTCACCACCACGCCGATGGTGCCGCCCAGCCGCACAGCCCGGTCGCACATCGGAAAGTCGATCTTGATGCAGGGAACTCCACGGGCGGTGCCGATCGCCTCCACCGTTTCGAGCCTGGCAGCAGAGCAGGTGGCCAGCAGCGCCCTCGCTCCATAGGCGTCGACGGCGATACGAGCCAGGTCATCCAACCGCTCTTTCACGCCTGCTTCATTCCGCGTATGAAAGTGCCGTAGAATCCCATCGTCCAGAAGGTTTACAACTTCCCAGGATGGGTGCAAACGGGCCACCGCCTGATTCACCGGTGCAATTGCGGCCACTGCCGCGTGAAGAAATCCAAGACGCATCATTCCCCTTGAATATGTCATAAGCTGTTGAGCATGCTCCGGCTCCTCTGTCTGACGATGATCGCGACGCTCACTTTCGCCGATGAGACTTGGCGCTTCGACCGTTTGGACAAGATCGGCGGCCACGCCGTCACCGTGGAGGGCCATCCCAAAGTGATCGACACCCCGGAAGGGAAGGCCATCGCGTTCAATGGTGTCAACGATGCCCTCTTCCTTGAGGTGCATCCTTTAGCGGGCGCCGAGCAGTTCACTTGGGAAGTGATCTTTCGTCCCGACATCGACGGCAAGCCCGAGCAGCGATTCTTCCACCTTCAGGAGAACGGCAACGCGAACCGATTGCTGTTCGAGACCCGCGTCGGCAACGGGACCTGGTGCCTGGACAGTTTCGCGCAATCGAGCACCGGCGCGAAGGCACTCATGGACCGTGCCAAACAGCACCCGGCAGGAGTCTGGCACCACGCTGCCGCCGTCTACGATGGACGTGAGTTCCGCAACTACGTCAACGGCGTGCTACAGGGTCAAGCCGAGGTGAAGCTCGCCCCTCAGGGGGCCGGCCGTACGTCAGTGGGGGTACGGATCAACCGCGTTGACTATTTTAAAGGCGCCGTGCGCATTGCGCGAATGACGCGTCGCGCGCTCTCGCCTACTGAATTTCTTCCGGTGAGTTCCCGGTAGCCCCGAAACTGTCATACACTGTCTGGCTGGTGGTCGGGGAACGTAAGGGTGGCGGAGCAATGACGGAGGAAGCCTCGGCGCGCGCTCCGTCGCGCCTGGAAATGTTAGTTCTGGGCCTTGTCGTCGTACTTTTCACCGCGGTGCAGATGACGCTGGCGGATCGCACCGGCGTTACGGTGGACGAGCCGAGCCATCTGTTGTCTGCTTACCTGTATTGGCAGGGGGCCGACACCCTTCAACCTGGCGACATGCCACCGCTGATCAAGCTGGCGGGAGGTTGGGTGCCTCATCTGACTGGGCTGAGTCTGCCACCGCGCGAACATCCCGCCTGGCAGTCGAAACACGAGTGGACGATTTCCCAGGCCATGATGATGGGAATGACGGCCGAGGAGATCGACCGTGTCTTCTTCTGGTCGCGCCTGCCGCTGATCGTTTTTCCCCTGGCCGGTTCTCTGCTCCTCTGGTGGTGGGGACGCCAGCTTTTCGGCCCGTGGATCGGCGTTCTGGTAGCCACCGTCTTCTGTCTGACGCCGACCGCGCTGGCGCACGGTCACCTTTTCAAGAACGATCTTGCGGCCGCCTTCTCTTACCTGTTGTTCGCTTATCGCGGGTGGGTCTATTGGCGACGGCCCTCCTTACTGACGGCCAGCACGCTGGCTGCGGCCAGCGCGCTGGCAATGTGCGCCAAGCTATCGTTGTTGTTTCTGGTTCCTGTCGGCTTGGCGCTCATCCTGATCGGCCAAGTAGTTCATCGCAAGTCCTGGCGCGAGGCCGGGCTGAGTCTGGCTGCCGCCATTGCCGTCGTCTATGTGATTGTCCTGGCGGCCTGGCAATTCGATCACGCAGGCTTGTCCGCGGAAGCGCTTCAGGTCTCCAGTCCGCCGCCGGTCGTGCAATGGGTGGGCCAGCGGTTCGGGAACTGGCCCGTACCGTCGAGATTGTGGCAAGGCGTGCTGGCCCTGGTGCAATCGAACGCCGATGGCAATGGCGTTTATCTGCACGGCAATGTCTACCCCCATGGGCATCCACTTTACTTCCTTACCGCTCTCGCCGTTAAGGTCCCCGTGCCTCATCAGGCGCTCATCCTGGCGGGTCTTTTGACGGCCCTGGTGGGGTGGTTGGGCCGCGACCGGAGCGCCGTTTTCTGGATTTTGCCGCCCCTGGTTTACCTCTGGCTGGCTTCTCTTTCCAGCCTGCAGCTGGGGCTGCGGCTCGTCTTGCCGTCGCTGATATTTTTCACCCTCTGGACGGGAGCCTTCTTTCATTGGTGCGTACCGCGGCAACGATGGATCCCCCGTCTGTTGGCCGCGGGACTGCTGCTCTCGCTCGGATGGCGCTCAGCCACCATCTATCCCCACTACCTCTCGTACTTCAACGCCTGGGTGGGCGGGCCGGAACAGGGCCTCGCCTGGCTCAGTGACAGCAACATCGACTGGGGCCAGAATCTGCCGGATTTCGCCGAATGGGTGAAGACCAACCCGGTGGGGCGCGTACACCTTTCCTACTTCGGCATGGACAACCCCTGGGCCTATCTCCGCGACGACCGCCTCACGGTGATCGCGCCGCCTTGGAACGATTCGCTGGCTCAAGGCCCCCGCTACGTCCCGCGGCCCGGCTACTACGCCATCAGTGCTTCCCTCCTCAGTGGCCATCATTTTGCCCCCAAGTATCGCGACTACTTTGCCGTGTTCCGCGAAGCAAAGCCGATTGCCCGGGCAGGTTACTCGATTCAGATCTACCAGATCCCGTAACCTATGTCCCTATTCGCCGCCTTTGCCACAATCCTGGTCTGCTGTTGGGTGGGGCGCGCATTGCTCTCTCGGTTGGGTCTGGTGATGACACGCTCCGAAGGCTGGGCGTTCGGCTTGCTCACCGGTGCCGCCCTGGTCAGCCTGCTGGTTCTCTTGATGGGCTTAGCGGGCCTACTGAATCGCTGGACCTTGCTCCTGCTGGGATCCGTCCTTGCGGCAGTGCATTGGCGAAGCGTCCCCCACCCCCGCGCCTGGCTTCCGCCGTTGCCGAAACCCTGGCGATGGACCATGGCCGCCGTGTTGCCGATCTACGCCTTCAGCTATCTCGCGGTGGCGATGGCGCCGGAGATCAGCCCCGACGGCATGGCCTACCATCTGCCGCTCGTGCAATGCTACCTCCGCGAAGGAGCCATTCGAGCGATTCCGACTGACCTCTACGCCCAACTCTCCCAAGGGCTGGAGATGGTCTTTCTGCCCGCCTACGGCTTCGGCCGCCATTCTGCCGCCGCCCTCGTGCACCTGGCCTTTCTCGGCACGTTGCCGCTGCTGATGATCGCTTACGGCAAGCGTCTAGGCTACGCTGGGTCCGCGGCGGCTGCGGCGCTGCTGGTCCCTCTGGCACCTGTCGTCGGTGCCGACGCTAGCGCCGCTTACAACGACGTCGCACTGGCAGCCGTCACCTTCGGCGTCTTTCTCGCGCTTCGCTGTTGGCAGGCTGACTCGCCAAACTGGCTAGTCGTCGCCGGGCTCCTCTCGGGATTCGCCTTCGCCATTAAGTACACCGCCGTCTTCACGCTGGCCGCCGCGCTAGTCGCCGTGCTGTGGCGTCGTTCGAACCTCCGCAACGCAGTCCGCTTTCTGGTGCCCGCCCTGCTGATGATGCTGCCTTGGCTGCTGAAGAACTACGCATTCGCGGGCAATCCATTAGCGCCTTTCTTCAATGTCTGGTTTCCGAACAACATCCTGGATTGGCCGCTCGAGCAGGAGTACCTTCGCGCGGTTCAGAACTACCCTGGCTACACTTCGGCGCGCACCATTCCCTGGGAAGTGACGGTGCTGGGCGGCACCCTGCAGGGCCTTTTGGGTCCGGTGTTTCTCCTTTTGCCGATCGCCCTCTTCTCGCTGCGGTATCCCGAGGGCCGGCGCCTCCTCTTGGCCGGCGTCGTCGCCGCTCTGCCATTTACCCTGAATCACGGCACTCGGTTTCTGATCCCTGGCTTGGCATTCTTCACGCTGGCGCTGGCGCGTTCGCTGCAGCCCTGGCCGGCAGTGCTGGGAGTCGTCGTGGCATTTCACGCCGTCCTATCCTGGCCAGGCGTCGTTGAATCCTACGCTGCGAAAAATGCGTGGCGCATCAAGGAAATCCCCTGGGCGGCGGCGTTGGGCCGTGAATCGGAGGAAGAGTTCCTGTTGCGCAAGTTGCCGGACTATCCGCTGATCAAGACGCTGAATGCCCTTACCCGTCCCGGCGAGCCGGTTCTGGCGTTCCGCCAGTATGCGGCCAGCTACAGCGGCGTCGACCTGCAGATCGACAACCGTTCAAGGTCGACCGCCGAGCTTTGCCGCGTGCTTTACATTCCGGTGCTCGAAGCCCGGCATCCCACGTCGGGCGAGCGCTTCTGGTTCCCCAAGAGCGACCTCACTGGCATTCGCATACGCAAGGAACCCGGTTCCGTCTTCACTGCCACCGAGGTAAGGCTCTTCGACCTGATGCAAACCGTGCAGCTTCCGGACTCTCCTCATATAGCGGCGGATCCTCCCCGTGATGACGCCGCCAATAGCTTCGACGGGAATCGCCTCACTCGTTGGCGAGGGGGGCTCAATCCTCAGCGCTCCGCTCAGCTTGAACTTACCTGGCGCCAGCCGGTCCGTCTCACGCGCGTGGATGTTGAGCACCGGCCGATCCATCCCGAGCCGCAACTCACCCTCTATGGCCGGTATCGCGATGGTGAGTGGCGCACCCTCACCCGTCACGTCCAGCCAGTCCTGGCCGGCCCCATTCCTCAGGTCCGTGCCGCGGCGACTCAGGAGTTACTCAGCCGCGGCATTCGCTATGTTTTGCTTCATCACCAGGATCTGATTGCGCCCGATGTCCAACAGAATCTTTCGGCTTGGAACTGGCGACTGCTCCAAGAGAATCGCGGGATGTCGCTTTATCAACTGCTCCCTCGCGAAAGTGCCGCTTCAACGGATGCAATACCAGCCTTTTCGCGAGACAATCACCATTTGACCGGGAGAGAAAAATGATCGACGCCCTGAACCAATCCGCCGTCCTTCGGCTCGCCGAGACCGAAATGGAGCCTTGCCGTCCCGGCTTCACCCGCGCGATCATCCGCACCGGCAACCTGATGGGCGTCGTCATCGACATTACCGGCGGACCCTGGACTGAGGCCGACCCCATGCACGCTCACCCCCACGAACAGGTGACCTATGTTGCCTCAGGCGAAATTCTCTTCGTCACCGGTGACCAGCCAGCGCAACGGCTGGTTGCGGGCGACATGTTCGCCGTGCCGCCGAACGTCATGCACTCCATTCAGCTACTTTCGGAAACCGCCCGCCTCGTGGATAGCTTTCATCCAGGCCGCGAAGACTTTATTCCGGCCGGCTGATCTCGACGCCGCGTGTCGAGATGAAGTACTTCACCAGCATATTCGCCCGCTCCCACGCTTCAATCGCCGCTGGATTCCGCACATAGTCGAAGAACTTTCGGGCCACCTGCGCGAAGTGCGCCTCATGCCCGACGCGATAGCGCTCCGGAATCCCGATGCGCCCCGTGGCCGCATCCCAGGTGACGCCAGGAAAATCCTTCGCCAGCGACGCCACTTTCTCCGCCATCGCCTTTCGCCACGCAGGAGTCATTTCACTCGGTACGACGTAAAGCTCCGGCACAAACTTCTCTTCTTTGCCTTGCCGAATCTCGACGCGTGCCAATGACCCGCGGAAGGAGGCGTCATAAACATCTCCCGTGCCGGCGGGCGCCTCCCAATTCCAAAGAATCTCCAGTCCGATGTTCACGCCGCGCACCCGATAGCTCACCGCGTTGTTTGCGAAGTAGCTAAGCTGCCCATCCTTCACCCAGCGCGCCAATTCCGCGGGGAAGTCCTTCGCCCCGGTCACTTGTTCAAACTGCGCCCGGCTGATCATCGTCGGCCAACGCCGGCCCTTGTCGATCTGGATCTCCCGCTGATAGTCGAGCTGCTGTCCGGGAAAGGCCGTCCACTGCACTAAGTCGACGACGTGCGTGCCGACATCGGCCAGCGCTTCGCCGTACTCGTCGATGTTGAAGAACCACGCCGGACGCTTCAACGGTACGCCGGCCACCACCTTCATCAAATGGTGGACACTGCTGGCCCGAATGCCGGGCTCAGCGGCCGTGCCTTCCAGTTGCTTGCCGAACACGCCGGGCGCGTTCACCAGCTCACGCTGCAGAATCGACGTGATCTCGAAGCGTTCGGTCATGATGTCGTACGCGGCGAGTTTCTTCTCCCGTGCGCGATCAAGCGCCAGCGTCAACTCGTCGAGATCTTCGGAACGAATGATCCAGGGCTTGTCGGCGAAGACGTGGTAGCCGGCATCGAGCGCCTGTATGATGCGGTTGATCTTAGGGCGATTGCGTCCTGTAAAGACGATCGCGTTGCCCTTCCGCTCCTCCAGCGCGCGAGTGAAAAAATCCGCGCCGGTGTGGACGTCAAGTTGCCAGGCGGTGGGCTCCGCCGGACGGTGATTGAACAGCGAGATCCGGTTCAGATAATCAAGCAGTTCAGGACCCAGCGGCGCGTACACCGCAACTTTGGGAGAGATTCCCGGGTACATGTCCCGTTGAATCAGCGCGGCGTGGAAATGGCCGGGTTCGACAATCATCAGCCGGATGTCTCCGGTCTGCGCTAAGTTCATCATGAGCATCAGGGTGAGCAATCCTCCTCAGCATATCCTCTTGACTTCTCATCCGGAAGATACACACTAGTTGGTATGTTGGAAGCCAAGGCCAAGCGCAACCCCCAACTCACTCGTGAGCGCCTGCTCGGTGCGGGATTTCTGGAGATTTACCATTCCGGCTATCAGGGTGCAGATCTCGGGAAGATCCTGCTCCGGGCCGAAGTGACCAAGGGTGCCCTCTATCATCACTTCGACAGCAAGGAGGCCCTGGGCTATGCCGTCGTCGACGAAGTGATCGCCAAAGTGACGCGCGACAAATGGCTCGACCCTCTGGCCCAAGCCGCCGACCCTCTGGTCGCCCTCATCCGCATCGTACAGGCCACCTCCCTCAGCGAAGCGGACGTTCGAGGCGGATGTCCCCTCAACAATCTGGCGCAGGAGATGTCCCCCCTAGATGAAGGCTTCCGTGCGCGCCTGGCCGCCGTGTTTCTGGCTTGGCGCACCGCCATTGCCCACGCGCTGAAGGCCGGCCAGAAGCAAGGCTTGGTGCAGACCGGTATTGACCCGATGGACACCGCCACCCTCCTGGTCGCCACTTACGAAGGCTATATCTCTCTGGCCAAGAACTCCCAGGATCCGCGCATTCTGCAGGCCGGTAAGCGGCATCTCACTCGCTATCTGGAGTCGCTCCGGGTATCTTAAGCCAATATGTGCCGCAACATCAGACCGCTCTTCAACTTCGATCCGCCCACCACCGAAGCCGAGATCCAGGCTGCCTCGCTGCAGTTCGTCAGAAAGATTAGCGGCTTCGCCAAGCCATCGAAGGCGAACGAAGCGACATTTCTCGCGGCGGTCCAGGAGATTGCGGACGTCTCCCGGTGTCTGTTGGAGGCGCTCGAAACGAACGCCCCGCCCAAAAGCCGCGAAGAGGAAGCTGCGAAAGCCAAAGCCCGGTCCGCGCTCCGGTTCAACAATGACCGGCCCAGGTAGCCGGCTAGGGCTGCCACGGCGTACTCGCCGCCCGCTGTATGTGCCGCGACAACGACGCGCTCAATTCCCGGACCCTCGCCGCCTCCTGCGCCGCGCGATCCCGCTCTTCTCTCGGATCTTCCCGCAAGTTGTAAAGACGGTACGGCTCGAAAGGCGAATTCTGCAGCAGCTTCCAATCGCCGCGCCGGAAGGCATAGTAGTCTCGTCCCTGGTACGGGCCGCCGCCCTCCCGTCGCATCCAAACCAGATCGCGCGCCGGCGTCTCGGCCGTCTGGCCCCGCCATACCGGCAGCAGCGATAGGCCATCGACATCCGCAGGCGCCTTCACGCCTGCGATTGCGCCCAGCGTCGAATAAAGATCCATGGTCAGTCCGATCGCCTCTGAAGTTGTCCCCGACGACACAGTTCCTGGCCAACTCACCATCATCGGCACCCGCAGACCGCCTTCGTACATGTCCTGCTTGCCGCCCCGCCAAGTTCCGGCCGTCCCGCCCGCGTCCAGTTGCCCGCCGTTATCGCTGGTAAACACCACCACCGTATTCTCCAATTGGCCATTCGCCTTTAGGCGCGCCATGATTCGGCCGATGCCGTCGTCCATGTGTTCCACCAGCGCCACCAACTTCGCCCGCTTCTCCGTCATCTCGGGCTGCCGTGTCCGGACCTTCTTCAACCAATCCGCAGGCGGCTGAATCGGCGTGTGTGGCGCGTTGTACGCGAGGTAGATGAAGAACTGCTTCTTCTGGTCTATCGTTTCGATCGTCCAGTCCGTGAACAGGTCCGTTGCGTGGCCCTTCGGGTCAATCTCCTGCCCGTCCCGGCGCATGTAATTGTTTCCGTGCCGCCGGTGCGTCTCGTAGTCGTCCATCATGTCACCGAGGAAGCCGCGGAAATGGTCGAAGCCGCGTTCCGTCGGTGTGTTGGGCGAACTCAATCCCAGATGCCACTTGCCGACGATCGTCGAATCGTAGCCGGCCGGTTTCAGCATCTGCGGTAACAGCGTCGCGCGGGGAGAAAGATAGCCCCAGCTATTCGCCGGCATCGTCCGGATCACCCCGGGCACTCCCACCCGATCGGGGTAACAGCCCGTCATCAGCGACGCCCGCGTCGGTGAACACACCGTGCAGTTCGCGTAGAAGTTCGTGAATCTCATGCCGGACTTCGCCAAGGCATCGAGATGCGGCGTACGCACGTCCGTCCCCCCGTAGCAGGATAGGTCGCCAATGCCGAGATCATCGGCCAGGATCAGCAGAATGTTCGGACGCTTTGTCGCCTGCATCAGCGAGGCGACGAAGCCGCGGCGGGAGAGATGAATCACTCGATCATCATATCGAGCGCCCGCCGTTTCAGCCTAGAATGTGAACCGCAACGCCAACTGCATCACGCGCGGACGGTCCGCGCTTAGCAGCCGTGCGAAGTTCGGACTCGCTGAATTCATGTCCGGCGGGAAGAACTTGACGTTATTGAAGGCGTTGAATGCCTCGGCCCGGAACTGCAACGACATACCTTCTCGGAACACGAAGTTCTTGAACGCGGAGAGGTCATGATTCCACCAGGCTGGCGCAGTGATGATGTCGCGGCCCGACGTGCCGAACTTCAACGGCAACGTCTGCGAGAACGCAGTTGGATTGAACCAATACAGGCTTCGATTGTTGTCCCCAAAACCCTCTTGAGGGTTGATGCCATTAAAGCTGGACAACGGCTGAATCCCCGTGGCGTCCGCCCGCTGCGTCACATAGGAGATGCCCGTCAAGTTGGGTGAGGTCACACTGCGATGTACGCCTGTCTGCCAGGAGGTGATCCCATTCACCTGCCACCCGCCCACCAACGCATTGCCCACTCGCCCGACATTGCTGAACATCGGCTTTCCTTTGCCAAACGGGAGTTCATAGACAATGCTCATCACCCAGCGATTGCGAATGTCGAAGTCCGACGGACCCTTGTCGAGCTGGAAGTTCGCTGGATTCAAATTCGGTGAACCGAAAGAGCCCGCGGAGTCTGTGTCGATGGATTTGGCAAACGTATGAGCCATCAGGATCTGGAATCCGCTGGCAAACCGCCGCTCCAGTTTCATGTTCAAGCCATGGAAATTCGACTTGCCCGACTGGGATGAATACAACATCTGGCCCAGCCGCGGATAACGTGTCGCCACGCCAGGGGTCACGTCGTAAAGCACGCCAGGAGTCACATTCGAATAGCCGTTGTAGCGCTTCGAGAGCCGGCGTCCGCTGGATCCGACGTAGGCCGCTTCCACCAACCAGTTGCTGATGGATTTCTGCACCGAGAAGGTCCACATGTACACTCGCGGTTTTCGGCCATCGATCTCCTGCACAAAAAGGTTAGTGCCCTGGGGTGTTTGATAGTTGGCGTCGACCGGCGGTACCGTCACCACCGGAAGCGTGTTCACACCGAACTGATACTCGGGAAGTCCCCGGCCTGTCAGGTTGATGTTCTGCTGCGTGAAAATCGGGGGGCCGTTGGTGATGAACTGCGTTTCGTTCATCTGTGTCTGGTCGAAGTAAATGCCCGAACCCGCCCGGATGGTCCAGGTATTGGCCCATTTGGGGTTGTATGCAAACCCCAGACGAGGTGCAAAACCCTTGTGGTCCGGTTTGATCACTGAGTTCCGAATCTGGCCCAGGGAAGGGAACACTTGGCGGCCGGCGTCCCAGTCCCAGCCGTAGATATGGTCGAGTTCCTGCTTGATTGGCGTTGGTGGCGCAACATTCTCGTAGCGCAGCCCATAATTCAGGGTGAACTCGCGCGTTACCTTCCAGTCGTCCTGAATAAAAAGGTTATGCGTCATGAAGGTGAAATGCGTGAGCGACGTTCCCACCGCACCGCTCATGTTCGTTGGATAGCCCAACAGGAAGTCGGCAACTCCATTGCCGGATCCCGCGATGGGGTTCCCGGTAGTGGGATTCAGGCTCGCTGTGTAACTCGCATTAAACGTGAAGCTGCCGCGGGGGCCGTTGTCGCTATCCAGTAAGAAGCGTGTCTGGCGAATGTCGTAGCCCGCCTTGATGGTGTGCCCGCCTTTGATCCAGGTCAGGTTATCGGTGAGCTGATAGTTGTGCAGCACGTTGCCCTGGGTAAGCCCATTGCTGCCGATGCCGCTGTATCCTTGCCAGGCGACGCCCGGTACACCCCAGTTCAGTTGAGCAGTCGATACGCCGGTAATACCGATTTCTTGAGCCAGATTCTTGTCGACGGTCACCTGACGGCCGAACAGCGTCATGTAGGCGTAGGACGCACGCGCCACGTTCACTACAGACGGCGTAAGCGTGGAAGTAAGTTGGACAACGGCGGAGACTCCCTTCGTGTCGACCAGCGCGCCGGCCAATGGTGCCAGCGCGGCTGGCGATAGCGGTGCTTTCTGCTGACTGTAGCGTCCGAAAAAAGAATGTTTCTCGTTGATCAGCCAATCGCCACGCAAATTGAATTGATCGTCGTCCAGACGTTGCACAGGTGTACCGGTGAGGTTCGCCCCATTTACGGTCGGATTGTTGGTCACCGGAATGTAGGGGAAAAAATTCTTGGAGACGTTGTTGATGCGGCTGGCGGGAATACGGTTGCCCGGGAATAGCTGTCGGGAGTTGGCGGCGGCATTGAACGTGAGGGGATCGCTGATCGTCGCCGTCAGACCGCTAAAGTCGCCGCCGAGCAGCGTTTGAGTCGGGAAGATGCCGCGTTGAATGATGCCCAGGCGCTGTTTGAAGCTCTCGAAGTTGCCGTAGAAGAAGATCTTGTTCTTCTTGATGAAGCCGCCCCCGGCCGCGCCAAACTGGTTACGTTTGAATGGTTCGACGCTGGAAGCGAAGAAGTTGCGAGCATCCATCTTGTCGTTGCGCAGGAAGTGGAACAGCGAGCCGTGGTAGCGATTCTCGCCGCCGCGGCTAGCCACATTGATGATGCCCGGCGAGTTGCCGAACTCGGCCTGGAAGAAATTACGCTGGATCTTGAACTCCTGAACCACATCCAGCGACGGAGTGATGGAGCTATCGCCAATCCGCGGGTTGCGCATTTCGACGCCATCGAACAAGTAGCTGGTGGAACTCTCCCTTTGCCCGCCCACCAGCAGGCTGCGATCGCTGCGAGAAGTCGTCGATGCGATAAAGCTCGATGGTCCCGTACCGCTCGGTAACTGCGGAATCACGCCGGGCGAGAGTGCGCCGAGCGTAATGTAATTGCGCCCGTTCAGCGGCAAATCGGCGATTGCTTTGCGGGTGATCACTTGGCCGAGTGACGCCGTCTCCTGTTCCAACAACGGTGCGGCGCTAGCCTCCACCGTGACTTGGTCACTTACCTGGCCCAACTTCAGATTGATGTTGACGATCTCCCGGCCGGCAATGTTGAGCGCGATGTTGTCGACCACCGCGGTTTGAAAACCAGGAGCCGTGATTGTCAGGCGATACGCGCCCGGTGCCAGTTGCGGCAGCACGAACTCCCCGGCTTCGTTAGCGTTCGTAACCCGTTGTTGCCCAGTGGCGAGTGTCGTCGCGGTGACCTTGGCGTTCGGTACTGCCGAGCCGGTTTCATCTTTCACCAATCCAGCTAACGTTGAGGTGTTCACCTGGGCGGCTAAAGGCAGACTCAGGATGAGGGCGAGTGCGGTGGCGAGAAACTTCATGGTTCACTCCAATCATGGGTAGGCCATGCATCTACACCGATGCCGACCCTTTGAGTGGAGCGATCTTATCACTTCGCTACTTCGCTCGCAGCGGTGTGCCCTCGCGAAGTTCATCGGTGCCGCGTCTCACCACGACGTCCCCCTCCGCCAGCGCTCCCTGCACCTCCACCAACTCGCCACTCGCCGCCCCTCGCTTCACATTCACATAAGCCGCTTTGCCGTTTGAAATGCGGATCACGAACGAGCGTTCCGTTGTCGTGACTACCGCCGTTGGCGGCACCAGCAGCGACGCGCGGGCCTTTCGCACCGGCCACTGCAACTCGGGATACATGCCCGGCGCTAGGCGACCGCCACCATTCGCGAACTCCAACTCGATCGCCATCGTGCGCGTCTTGGCATCGACCACGCGTGGTACTCTCGCGATCACCCCAGAAAAGGTCTCACCGGGAAACGCCGGCACAGTAAAAGGAATGCGGACGCCGTAAGCGATGCCGCCCAGGTCAGCCTCGGGCACCGCGGCAATGAGCCTCAATCGGCTCAGCTGTTGCAATCTCACCAGCGGCCCGGTCTGCGGTCCGGCCAACGCGCCCGGATGCAGAAAACGGTCCGTGATCACGCCATCGAAGGGCGCTTTCAACGAAAGGTAGCCCTTCATATCTTCAATGGCTCGTACGCTCGATCTCGCCGCTTCAACTGACCGTTCCATGGACTGCACGAGGCTGCGCGCCGCCTGCATCGACTTCTCTGCCAGTACTAACTCGTTGCCGGCGATCGCGCCCGGAGTCGCCGACGCTTCCTTCAGCCGTTCGTAAGTTGCTTGCACGCCCAATAACTTCGCCTCGGCCTCGGCCCGCTGTGCCTCGCCGGTGCCCACGCGTGATTGGGCTTCGGCCAACTGCGCATCCATTTCTGGCGCGCTGAGCCGGGCAATCACGTCACCCTTCTTCACCGTTGCCCCGACATCAACACGTAAGTCCTCAATGTAACCGGGTACCCGGGCGGTGAGATCCACTGTTTGGTAGGGCGCGATTTCTCCGGGTAACTTACGCACGCGGTCTACTGGCTGGGCCACCACCCGCACCACCTCCACCGCAGTCTGGGCGAAGGCGCCAGTGATCAAGAGGCTAAGTAAGAGTTTCATAAAAGCGGCTATCCGGGTCATCAGGATCGAGCGACGCCGACTTGGTCGAAGCGCTCGCTTGCAGAATCGAGTAAATGGCGGGCAGCACCGTGAGGGTGGCCAATGTGGCCAGGGCCAGCCCGCCGATCACGGCGCGTCCCAACGGTGCAGTTTGTGAGCCACCGTCACCGGAGCCGATGGCCAGCGGAATCATTCCGGCGATCATGGCGGTAGCGGTCATCAGAATCGCGCGCAGCCGCCCCGTGGCTCCTTCCCGTACCGCTTCGCCCACGGCCAATCCACCAATGCGCTCCCGTTCTGCGAAGCTTACCAGCAAAATCGAATTCGCCACGGCAATTCCAACCGCCATCACCGCACCGAGAAAGGACTGGATGTTCAGCGTGGTCCCGGTGAGTTTCAGCGCGATCGCCGAGCCTGCCAGTACCGCTGGAATTGTCGCGATGATGCTGAGCGACAGCCGAAAGCTTTGAAAGTTCGCCGCTAACAAAAGAAAGATCGCCGCGATCGCCAGCAGCAGGCCCAATCGCAAGCCAGTCAGTGTTTCGGTCAACGGCGGAATCTGCCCAGCGACGTTTACCGAAATTCCTTTTGGCGGCTCACCGGCTCGGGCCACCGCGGCCACAATATCCGGCGCGATGTCACCGAGCGGGAGGCTATGCATGTTCGCCGTCAAGGACAGCGCGCGCTGCGAGTTATACCGGGTCAGTTCGCCCATCGCCGTGCCGTTCTTGAACGTCGCGATATCTCCCAGCAATGGCCGTGACCCGCCGTTGTGCATCACCGGTAACTCCTCCAGATCTTTGACTGAACCCATCCGATGCTGCGGAATCTCCACCTGCAACTGGAAGCCATTGCCGGATACCGGATCACGCCAGTAATTGGGCTCCACGAACCTTGAGGACGATGTGGCGGTCATCACCGACTTCATCACTGAAGACATGGTCAAGCCGAACTGTCCCGCGCGGTCGCGGTCCACGTTGATCTCCACCGTGGGATAGTCGGTTGCCTGTACATACTGCAGGTCACGCAGATCGGCGATCTTGGCCAATTCCAATCGCACTTTTTCCGCGTGAGCTTTGATCGCCGGCAGCGGTGCACCCTGAATCGCCACTTCAATCGGCGTGGGAGAGCCGAAGGACATCACCTGCGAAATAATGTCGCCGGCCTCAAAGCTTAACTTTACGTTCGGCAGTTCTTGTGCGAATCGCGCGCGGATGCGCTCCTTCAGCGGCTCACCGGTCAGCTTCGCTGTAGGTTTCACCGCGACGGTGAGCACGGCTTCCTGCGGACCCGCCGTCCACAGCTGAATCGTCGACACCGGATAGGATGCCGGCTGCGTTCCGATAAAGCCAATGGAAATCTCGATTTCGCCGGCTTCTTGTCGAATCAGTTCGAGCGCCTTTAGCGCGACTAACTCCGTCCGTTCGATGCGCGTCCCCGTCGGGGCTCGCAGCCGCATCCGGAACTGCAACGGGTTTGCGACGGGAAAAATCTCGATGCCCAAAGTCGGCAGCAGCAACAGCAAAGCCGCCGCGCTGGCGAGTAAATAGCCGCCCGCTACCGGCCAACGCAGCGCAACCACCCAAGCAACGTAGTTGCGATACCAACCGGTCAACCATCCCTCACCACCATGGTTGCCCGGCCGCATCATCAAAGTCGCCAGCATCGGTACCAAGGTTGACGAAAGTACATAGGAGGCGATCATCGCGAACCCGACCGCCAGCGATAGCGGCACGAACAACTGCCGTCCCACACCGGTCATAAAGAAACTAGGAAGAAACACCGCAAGAATGCACAACATGGACAACAGGCGCGGAATCGCAGTGCGTTGGCAGGCATCCACGACGGCCCGCGCCCGCGCCGTGCCACGCGCCATCTGAGTGTGGATGTTCTCGATCTCTACCGTAGCTTCGTCCACCAGCACGCCCACTGCCAATGCCAGGCCGGCCAAAGTCATAATGTTGATCGTTTGCCCGGTGGCATACAGCAGGATCAACGCGGCCAGCAACGAAACCGGAATCGTAATCATCACGATCAGTGCCCCACGCCAGTCCCGCAGAAACAAGAGGGCCATCAGTCCGGTCAGCAATGCACCGAGCGCGCCCTCAATGGCGAGGCTCCTCAACGCCGACTGCACATACACCGATTGGTCAAACTCCACGCGGACCTCTACGTCGTCCGGCACCACCTTGCGGAACTCCGGAATGTTCGCCCGCACTCGTTGAATGACATCCAGGGTGGAAGCCTGAGCTCGCTTGGTGATTGGAATGTAAACCGTGCGCTTGCCATTTACATGCGCATAGCCGGTCACCACGTCAGCGCCATTTTCCGTCACGCCGACGTCGCGCAGATACACAGTCTTGCCTACGCCCGCCCGAAGCGGCGCGTTGTTCAGTTCGCTGAAGTCATTGCTGATCACCGCATTGGAAACGGCCATGCGCGTCAGGTCGCCCGTGCGCAGCACCCCGGAGGGAATCACCGTATTCGCCTTCGTCACCGCGGTAATTACTTCCTCGGGGGACATATTATATTGGCGCAACTTATCGGGATCGAGCCGCACGACGATCGTCCGCTGATTGCCCCCAAAAGGCGGCGGCGCGGAAACTCCCGGCAAAGTGGCAAACAGCGGACGCACGCGGTTGATGGCGATGTCCTGCATCTCCGCCGGCAGGCGAGTCGGGCTCGAAAATACCAACTGCCCAATCGCGATCGAGCCTGTATCGAACCGGGTAATAAATGGTGGTACCGCGCCCGGAGGCATAAACGAACGCGAGCGGTTCGAATATGAGACCACCTCTGCCATCGCCGTGTCCATATCCGTATCCGGGAAGAACGTGAGCTTAATTAGCGCCGCACCCTGAATCGATCGGGACTCCACCCGTTGAATGCCGCTTACGTAGAGTAAGTGGTACTCGTAATAGTAAGTGGCAAAACCTTCCATCTGAGCCGGATCCAGTCCGCCATAGGGTTGCGCGATATAGATAGCCGGTGATCCGACCGTCGGGAAGATGTCGATCTTCATCCGCTGAACCGCCAGCCAAGCTCCCAAAATTACAGTCAGTACGCCTACCAGGATCGTCACCGGATGCCGTAGGGCGAATCTTACGAGTCCCACTAGTTTCCCTTTGCCCCGACCGCTGCCTTCAGGAACGGCTCAATGTCACCCTGGGCTGCCGACACCGCCAGCATCGCCCGCCAGATCGCCAGTTTCGCCAGGCTTTCGTCGATCTCCGTCTGCGCCAGCACTCGCTGTGCATCCGCCACCTCTACCAGCGTCCCGAGGCCCGCTTTGTAGCGTGCCGTGGCCTGTTGCTCCGCCGCTCGCGCGGACTCAAGCTGCGCCGGAATCTTATCCACCAAACGTCGCGCGCCCGCTAGCTGCGCATTGGCACGCGCCAATTTCGCCTTCAGATCCTGCACCGTCTGCTCCAGACGATGCTGTTCGCCGCGCGCTTGGCTCGCGTCGATTCCGCGCTGCAAACGCAGTCCCGGTAAGGCCATCGCCGGAAAGGTCACCGTCATCCCCGCGCCCCAGTTCACGATGTTGGGTCCCAGGCCGGAGAAGGCTCCTCCGGTCGTGAAGTCCGGATTCGCGCCCGTTCCTCGCGCATAGGTGCTGCCCTGTACGTTGAACTTCGGATAGTAAGCCTTGTCCAGCACCTTCTGCTTGGCTTGCGCCTCCGCCACCGATGCCGCCTTTTCGAGTGCCGCCGGATGCTGTTGCAAGTCGGCCTGCGCCAGGATCGCGGCCGGGGGCGAGTCAAGCAATGCGCCTGGTGCGGCAACAAACTCCGCCGTCATCACGAACTGCGAGAGAGCCGCCTTGGCCATCGCCACCGCTTGCTCCGCCTGAATCTGCTGGGCTTCGGCCATAGCGTGTTCCGCCCTGGTCCGCATCAGGTCCACTCCAGGCCGTAATTCAGCCCGCACCTGCGCGCCGACGAGTTCCTCCAGCGTCTTCGCGCGCGCGACCGCGGTTGCGGCCGCTTTTACCGTTTGCTCAGCGGCCAGCACGGTCAGGAACCCATCCGCCGTGCCCGCTGCGATCTCGAACTTGGTTCTTGACAGCACCGCTTCCGTGTAACGCTGGTGCGCCGACGCCGCGTTCACCTTCGCCGCTCGCTGCCCAAAGTCGAAGGGCTCCCAACTCACCAGAAATCCGATTGCCGTGCCCCACACATTGGTCATCGAATTCTCTGCCAAGGGCGGGCCGGAGATGCCCGGCAGCGTGGACTGCGGCAGCACCATGCCGAAAACGTTGTTTCGCGTCGCACGGTTCGCCTGTGCCAGAAAGTCCGCGTGTGGAAGATAGGCGGTCCGCGCCAGATTGATCGCCTGCGCCGCCTCCGTCACTTTTTCACTGGAGACCCGCACCCCCGCATACTTGTCGAGGGCGGTGGCTACTGCTTGATCCACCGTGTAGGTCTGCGCCAGCATCACAGTGGGGAAAACCAAGATTGCCAGTCGCATCAAACTGCAACGATATCAGACTTAGTGTTTCCATCGACGTTCGGCGCGGCGTTTCCCCGCTCCCGCGAAGCCAACCCGACTGCCAACTCCATAGCCTTCCGCAGATCCGTCTTTCCCGTTCCCAGCGTCGGAATCGTGTCCACCACAAAAAACTGATTCTGCTTGGGAATCCACAGCGCCGGCAGTCCGGCGACGTTCAACTGTTCCACCATTGCTTCTGGTTCCAGCCCGGAATGTGTATGCAGCACCACGAGCCGTTCTCCTCGCTGGGAGTCGGGAATGCCGAGCACCAGGCAAGATGCCTCACCCATGCACCGTTGCAGAATCTCCTCCACCTTCAGATGCGGCACCATCTCGCCCGCGATCTTCGAAAATCGCGACAGCCGGCCCGTGATGAACAGGAACCCCTCCTCATCCACCCGCGCCATGTCCCCGGTATTGTAGAAGCCGTCGATCAAGGCTCGCTGCGTTCGTTCTGGCTGATTCAAGTAGCCCCGCATCCGGTTCGGTCCCTTCACCAACAACATCCCTTCCTCTCCGTCCTTCACCGGTTCCAGCGTCGCCGGATCCACCAGCCTCAAGCTGACGCCCGGCAACGGCCGGCCCACGCTCTCCGCCTTGAATCCCCTCTGCTGCCCTCTATCCGGCCCGTTCACGCTCACCACCGGCGCCATCTCCGTGCATCCATACCCTTCATGCATCCGAATTCCGAACTTCTCTTCAAACTGTTGCGCCACTGTGGGCCGCAGCTTTTCCGCTCCCACCAGCACGTAGCGTAGCTTTCCAAACTGCTCCTTCGTGCACTTGCGCGCATACGTTGAGGCGAATGTCGGCGTCGAGAGCAGGAACGTCGCACCGTACTGGGCCGACAACTCGCCAATCGTCTTCGCGTCGCTGGGGTTCGGGTGCAGCACCACCGGAAATTCGTTCAGGAGCGGAAACCACAAGTTGTAGCTGAACCCAAACGAATGAAAGAACGGCAGAATCCCCAGCATCACGTCGGAAGGCCCCACTGGATACACCTGTGCTACCGCCTCCATGTTGGAGATCAGGTTCCAGTGCGTCAGTTCCACCCCCTTTGGCTCGCCCGTGCTGCCGCTTGAGAAGATGATTCCCGCGACGTCGTCCGCGCCGCCTTTGGCCAACACGCCGGCCGGCAATAGCCGCGCCTGCAGGTAGGCGATCGCCTTATCCACCTTTGTGAACGACGGCAGTAGCTCCTCCAGATAAACCATGCCCGGCATCGGCGCGATCCTCTGCCTGGTCACAAATAGCTTCGAACTCAGCACCGTGCGAATGCCGCATTGCTCAATCGCGGAAGCCATCGCCGCCTCACCTGCCGTGAAGTTCAGGTTGACGGCCGTTCGCCCGCTCAGCGTGACGGCGATATTGGCCAGGGCCGCACCCACGGAATTCGGCAGCAATAGACCGATCCGCAGTTCTCCTGCAGAATTCCTGTCGAGCCACCGTCTGATCAATTGCGTGCCAACCAGCGTTTCGCCAAACGTCAGCCGCTTGCCGAAGGAGTCCGCCATGCCCAGGGCCTTCCAGTTGCTGCGCGCGGCCGCTACAAATCGCCGGCCTACCGTATCTTGCGGCTCCCGCTTCTCTGCTGCCGCCTGACTGGAAAGCTCCATCACCTTCGCCCGGATGCTCTCCGGCGAAAAATCCTCCGTCACGGGCTCGCCAATCACCACGGTCACCTTCGGCCGCAGCCACCGTTCCCACGCGCCGCCCAGCTTGCCGCCCTTCAGGCTCAGCGGATGTCCCCACAAACCTTCAATCCATACCGGGATCACCGGTGCCACCGTGCCTGATTTCGATTCCGCGATCCGCTCAAAGCCGCGCTTGAACGGGAGCAATTGGCCGGTCCGGGTGACTTGCCCCTCCGGGAAAATGCCCGCCAATTCGCCGGCTGCCACCGCGTCGCGGCACATCGCCAACGCAGCCATGGCCTCGCGAGGCTTCTCGAGGTTGATCGGCACAATGCGCATCAGCCGAAACAGCGGCTGCAAAAACTTGATCTCGTACACCGCCTTCCACATCACCCATCGCACCAGACGCGGCGTCGCGCAGCCGATCAACAATGCATCCGCGTAGGAAACATGATTGCTCACGATCACGCCGCCGCCTTTAGCCGGAAGGTGTTCCGCGCCCTGGATCTTCACGCGGAAGATCGTGTTCACCATCAGCCAGCAGGCGAAGCGAACCGTCTGGGCCAGCAACTCGCCGAACAGGATGTACACCGACACCGCCACCGAGAAGACGCCCGTCGCCATAAAGATGCCGCCCGCGCTCCAACGCAGTTGGTCATGCAGCAGGTACAGCGCGCCCGATGCCAGCACCACGCCCACCATGTTGATGAAGTTGTTCGTCGCCAACACGCGGCCCTTCTCCCCTGGCGCCGCTTCCTCCTGCAGAAATGTATTCAGCGGCACGATGAACAGGCCGCCGAAGAAGCCCGTTAACGCCAGCCACACCATCGCGGCCGTCTGTGTCATCGCGAAACCCAAGGCGCAGACGGCCAAGCCCATCGCCAAGCCGGAAGGCGCCACCAAGCCGAGTTCAACCCTGTCTCCCGAAATGCGGCCCGATGCGATTGAGCCCGCCCCAATCCCGATTGCCAGCGCCGCCACCAGCAGTCCGATCTGTCCCTCGCTGCCCTGCAACGTCTGGTTGACGAACACCACCAAAGCCAGTTGCACCAAGCCACCCACCATCCAAAAGAGCGAGATGCCGGCCACCGTCAGCGCCATCGCGCGATCGCCCCGCAGCACCCGCAAACCCTTCACGATGTCCGCGAACGGGTTCACCCGGAATGCCTCTCGCTTGGCCGGCCGCTGGGTCCGCGGAATCCCCAGGCTACACAGCGAACCCACCACCGCCAAACCAATCAGCATCGTGCTCATCTTCCATTGCTCATGCTTCCAGTGCTCGAAAAGCAGCGTTCCGAAGCCGCCCCCAATGACGATCGCGGCGAACGTCGTCAGTTCCAGCAAAGCATTGGCCCGCGAAAGATCGCGCTCCGGCAGAATCTCAGGCAGAATGCCGTACTTGGCCGGACTGAAGAAGTTCGCCTGCGCCGCTAACAAGAACAACACTCCCAGCAACAGCGGCATGCTCGCCGCCTGCAGGGCGAACATCGCCAGGATCATCGTCAGGATCTCAAACGACTTCGTCACCACGAGCACCGTCGTCTTCGAGTAGCGATCCGTCAACTGGCCCGCCCATCCGGCGAACAACAAAAACGGCAGGACGAAGACTGCGCCCGTCAAGGCCAGATACCGGCTGCCCACCGCGGCGTCGCCGGCCGTATAGGCCACGGCCGCCACCGAAACGATCATCTTGAAGACGTTGTCATTGAATGCCCCGAGGAACTGCGTCCAGAGGAATGACTGGAAGCCCCGGTCACGGAGGAGAGTGCGATAGCTTGAGTGCTGCATGGGTCAGCTAAATGCATCCCCATGGCCATTTGCTAAGTCAGTGTCCTTTCAACGTAGGACTGGTTCTTTCCACAAAGTAGAATGACGTGTAATGTACATGCGATGATCAGAAAATGTCCAGCGCTATCCGATCAGCCGAACGCCAATTCCTCCAGGCCGTCGCTGGACTCGCCTATGCCAACCCCTTCTCGCTAGAGCGCGTTGCCCTCGAGCAGGCCGCTCTCGGCGATCACTTCGTCCCCGGCGACCCCATCTGGAGCGCCTCCGTCGCCGACCCCGAACAGGCCCGGCCCAACATCTGGCGTATTCAAGAGAAACTCGGACCCGTCCTCGAAGCCGTCCGCGCTCGGCCTATCGTTCAGCCCGCCGACTGGGCCCTCTACGAGGAATGCGTCCACTCCTGGCTCTACCAGCGCTACTACGAAAACTTCATCCACGCCCGCGGCAACTGGAACTTCTACACCCGGTTCGCCGCTGACTGGGCGCACTGCTTTCAACTGCCCGGTCAGCAATTTACCACCGCCCTTACGGTTGAGCATTTTTTTGCCTGCTGCTGGCAACTGGCCCGCGCCTTTCACCGCATCTTCGATCACATCATCGGTTCCTCTATGCCCGCCGCTCGACTGCGCGCCAGCATCTGGGAATCCATCTTCACCTGTGACCTGCGCCGCTACCGCCGTACCCTTTGGCGTCGCATGGGCGACTTCCCCACCTTGATCACCGGCCCTTCGGGCACCGGCAAGGAACTCGTCGCGCGTGCCATCGCCGGTGCCCGTTACCTACCCTTTCTCCCCAGCCGGCGCGTCTTCGATCAACCGAAAGGCGAAAGCTTCTTCGCCGTCAACCTCGCCGCCCTATCTCCCTCGCTCATCGAAAGCGAACTCTTCGGCCACAAGCGCGGTTCGTTCACCGGCGCCATTGCCGATCGCATCGGCTGGCTTCAGTCGTGCCCCAGTCAAGGCGCCGTGTTTCTAGATGAGTTGGGCGAAATGGAGATGCCGATCCAAGTGAAGCTGCTTCGCGTCCTCGAAACTCGCGAGTATGCCGCTGTTGGCGATACCGCTACCCAACGCTTCGACGGCAAGCTCATCGCCGCCACCAACCGTGACCTGGCCGCCGAGATCGCCGCCGGTCGCTTTCGAGAGGACCTCTACTATCGCCTCTGCGCCGATCTCATCTCCACTCCCTCTCTCGCCAGCCAACTGGGCGACAAGCCCGCCTGCTTCCCCGAACTGCTGCTCTATATGACCCGGCGCACCGTCGGGGAGGATGCGGAAGAGGCCTATCCGTTTGTGCTGGATTGGATCACGAAGCACCTGCCGCCCGGTTACCGTTGGCCCGGAAACTATCGCGAACTCGAACAATGCGTCCGCAACGTCCTCATCCGGCAAACCTACCGGCCGCTGACTTCCTTCACCACTGATGCTTTTCACGATCGCTACCAGCGTGGCGAACTCACCGCCGACGAAGTGCTGAACCACTACGCCAACCTCGTCTACCGCCAAACCGGTTCTTACGTCGAAACCGCCCAGCGCCTCGGGCTCGACCGCCGTACCGTCAAGGCCCGCCTAGCTGCAACATGAACCCGGTATCGGCAAGCTGACTCCTTTGGGCGCGGGAGCCGACGGCGGCAAATCGTTCGCCGGATTCATCGCGAAGAAGCCGTTCGGCTTCAGCAGAAAGCCGATGTACGCCGTCGGCATCACCGGGTAATCTTCGGGGCGGGGAATATGCGTGTGGCCGAACGTGTACCAGAACACGACGTCCGTGTCCTCCACTGCCCGGTTCGCCTCCGTCCATTTACTCAGCCCGTCCCCTCCGGAACTCTGGTTCGGATAGTCACCCGCCGCATAGCGCTCGTCCGCCGCGTAAGGCGTCACCCAGACATGATGGTCCACGAAGCCGGCCCGCTTGCGCCACCACGCATTGCGCGACGCCAACGGAAAGGCATTGTCGCCGGGCATAAACTTGTAGCCCACCGGCTCGCCCACTGCGTTGGTCACCGCCGGATTCACGATCCGCCACGTCCGAGCCGACTCGAGCCGTAAATGCCCGCGCGCCTGCTGCTCGGTCTCCAGCGTGGTCGCCCGCGCCCGAAACGCATTCTCGAACGGATTCTGCTTGTCCACTGGACTCGCCTCGACATCGATCCGTTGCACCGTATTCGCCACACCGTCTAAATCGAAATCCAACCGCACATTGAAGAAGTGCTGATGATTCGGCGCATACAGTTGCGGCGCGATCAACGCCCCATAGGGCGACTTCTCCCCCGGATGCAGTGCCCCCAACGACAGAATGCCCGTCAGCTTGATCTCGAACTGAATATTGCCGTCCTGATAGAAGTACCAGAAAAAGCCATATTCGTAGTTCTCCACCGTGGAGATGGACGACACCACCAACCGTCGTGACCGCCGGACCTCCGGCGCCTCCGGCAGCCGCCGGTCCGTATGCTTCCAAAGAATTCCAAAGTCCTCTTCATGAATGCAAATCGCATTGGGAATCGTCAACGCTGCGCCCCGGCTATCGCAAAGATGCGCGTCCAGATAGGCAATGTACCCCAGACAATCGCAGCCCAGCCGCAGACTGTTCGCGCACATCCCCATGCCATACTCGCCCACGTCAAAAGCGTTCTTCCTCGCCTGCTGTGGACTGGGGTCGCCATACGGCACCACCATCTCCGTCAGCGACGCGCGATAGAGAATTGACCGGTCACGCCCCTGGTCCGCATACCGGATATGGTGCAGCGTCAAACCCTCCCGGGCGTTGAAGCCAATAACAAACTTCCAATTCTGCCATTCCATTTGGTGGCCCTCCAGCTTGAAGCTGGGGCCCTCCGGTTGCTGAATCGTCAGCGGCGCAATCCCGCCCCGCTTCGTCGCCACGCGATCAGCCGCATAGTTGCCCGGCTCCGGCGGCAACGGCCACACGCCGTACTCTTCCACCCGGATCACCTGCATCGTGTTCAAATCCACCACCGGCCGGATGCCCTCCAGCGGCCTCACATAGCCGTTGTCCGTAGCGTCCTGCCGCAGAAAGCACAGCGGCCGGGCCAGCCGTCGTGTGCGATCCTCCTCGGTCCCGTAGTTGCCTGCGCTCCATATGTCCACCATCACCAGTGACGTGTCCTCCACGCCGTAGTGCTTTCTCAGAGCGGCCTTGAACTCTTCGCTCGCCAGTACCGCCTGCTCACACTCCACCTGTTCATCGATCGACATCGTCGGTTGCGATCCGCCCGGTGCATAACGAGGCGTGCTGACGGCGGCCGTGGTCAGATTCACCTCAACGTGGAAACAGGCGTTCCGCCCGTTGTCATGCAGCACCAACTCCACCTCGCGGTCCGGAGTTTCTCCGTTCGGCCACCCGTGCACCAGTTCCTTGGGCGGCTCCTTCAGCATCACGCTAATGATGCGCGTGGTCGCCGTCACCTCGGGCAGGGTTCGCAATAGGGCGACGGCGCGTTCAACTTCTGCTGCTGACAATGGTTCTAGCGGGTGCGAACTAAGCATGGGAATTCCTCAAAAAAGATGAACACCCGGACGGGGAAGTGTTTCGGCAATTATAACCTCGCCACTTTCGCCGCCACCCCCTTTGGGAGAAGGCTCCCTATGAGACGCTGTAGTTAGGCCGCTACGCCAAATCTCAGGGGGATCATGATTCACTCCGCAGCACAGATTGCTGCTCTCTACTCCGCGATCCTTCTCCTCGGCCCGCGCCTTGCTTCCGCTCAATCCGCGTCGGAGCCCCGTTCGTTTTTCCGCCAGCAGATCGGCCTCAGCGACCACCAGATCGCGTCCATCGCTGAAGGCAAGCCGATTGCCAAGCTCTTGCCTTCTCAACATCCTTCCGAACTTCTCGTCTTCGGTGCCGTCTTCGTCAACGCAACCGCGGAGGAATACGCCCGTCTGGCCTTCGACATGACCCGGCTCCGCAATTCGCCGAACTATCTGGCCGTGGGTCAGCTCACTGACTCGCCACAACTTACCGACTTGCAGGGCTTTACCCTGGAGCCCGATGAGATTCGCAACCTGCGAACCTGCCAACCCGGGACTTGCAACGTACAACTACCAGGCGACATCATCCGGGATCTTCAAGCCACCATCAACTGGTCCTCGCCCAATGCCGCCGCGCAGGTGAATGATCGCGTGCGGAGGATGGCACTTGAGACGCTGCGCCAATACCGGCGGGACGGCAATCGCGCCTTGGGAATCTATCGCGACACCGGCGATCCGTTCGACGTCAATGCGCAATTCAAGGCTTTTCTCGCCCGCTTCAGAGCGCTGCCCGTCTACCTCCCCGAACTCGACCGCTACCTTCTGGACTACCCGAAGTCCACCCTGGCCAATGTCCAATCCGTCTTTTTCTGGGAAAAAGTCAACTTCGGGCTGAAGCCGACCCTTCGTCTGAATCACGGATTTGCTTACCGTTCCGATGGGCCGAGGGGTTCGGCGCACGTCGTCGCCGTCAAACAGCTCTACGCCAGCCACTACCTGCAAGTCGCCCTGGACTTGACTGCCTGTGTTCCCGAAACGCGCGCCGGCGGCCAGTCCGGCTTCTACCTGATCTCCCTGAAGGGCTCCAACCAGCAAGGCCTCACCGGCTTCACCGGCTCCTTACTCCGGCGCATCATCGTTAGCCGGACCCGTGCCGCCCAACTTCGCATGTTGATGAACATCAAACGCTCGCTTGAGCAGAAGCACTAGCGCCTTTCCTGCCCGATCAATATCCTATGGCACACTGAATCCGGGACTCTTTCCCCAAGGGACACGACAATGACCCGGCATCTACGGCCTTTTGCTCTCCTCTGTGCACTGAGTTCCGCCCCCGCCGAAGTCCTTTTCAGGGCCGACTTTGAAACCGGCGACCTAAGCCAGTGGGACAAAACCGGTACCCGCGGCCAGAACGCCACGCCCCGCAACGTTCAGGTCGTCACCGACATCGTCCAGCAAGGGAAGTACGCTGGCAAGTTCACCATTCATGAGGACGATGTCTTTAACGCCCGCCAGTTGCGCGTCCAAGTCGGTGGCCCGAAGGTGACCGTCCAGGAGGGCTCCGATACCTACATGTCGTTCTACATGTACATGGCCGACGCCCCGAAGGACCGTGACAATTTTTTCTACTGGGAAGGCACCCCGCCGCCCCGCTACAACAACGTCATGACTTGGTGGGTGGAGCCCAAAGACGGCGGCGGCACCCTCATCAAATACGGCACCGGCAACCTCGGCCGCAATGGCACCGAATGGACAGCCGACTTCACCACCGGCAAATGGCACCAGCTGGCGATGCATATCCATTGGTCCGAGGACGAAACCAAAGGCAAAACCCGTCTCTGGTTCAATGGCGTCCTGGTGCTCGACAAGCACCTCAAAACCAAAGGCCCCGAGGCGGTCTACTTCTGCCAACCCGGTATCCACCGCAGCCCGCCCCGTCCCTCGGTCGACACCATCTACTTCGACAACTTCATCCTCGCCGACACCCTCGAAGAAGTCGTCAAAGTACTGCCTAAATGAATCCCACCGAGCCGTCGGCCCGGAACTCAAAGCCCCGCCGCCATCGCTTCGGCGGATTGCGCCGGATGTACTCCTCGTTCAACTCAACTCCCAGGCCCGGCTTCGTCGGCAACGGAATGTACCCGTCCCTCAGCGCCAGCGGTTCCTGCAGGATGTCCTTCCGCGGCGACGTGTCGTCAGGGTGATATTCGAGGATAAAGAAGTTCGGTGTCGACGCGGCAAAGTGCACGTTCACCGCCGTCGCCACCGGGCCCATCGGATTGTGCGGAGCCACGCGCACAAACGCCGCCTCGGCCATCGCCGCAATCTTCTTCATCTCGAGAATTCCGCCGCAGACGCAAATGTCAGGCTGCACAAAGTCCAGGCACTGCGCCCCCAAAATCGGCCTGAACTCGTGGCGCGTGTAATTGCACTCGCCGCTCGCCAGCGGAATCTCCACATGCTCGGAGAGCTTCTGCATGGCATCAACATTCTCCGGGCGGATCGGCTCTTCCAGCCACATCGGATTGTACGGTTCGATCTCGCGAGCCATGCGAATTGCCCGCGTCACCTCGAAGAACTTCGCGTGGATGTCGACGCCGATGTCGATATCCGGCCCCACCGCCTCGCGCACCGCGCGCACGCGCTGCCCCGCCATCCGCGTCACATAGTTCACCGGCCGCGAGTTCGTCCCTGCCATGTGCGGCGACATCTTGATCGCTGTGTATTTGTACTTCTCGATCAACCGTTTTGCCGCCTCCGCCACCTGCGCCGGCTCACCCCCACCCGCGCTCTGATACGTACGAATCCGGTCGCGCACCTTGCCGCCCAGCAGCATGTACACCGGCAGGCCGGCGGCTTTGCCCGAGATATCCCACAAGGCATGCTCGATCCCGCTGATCGCCGAGTTCACCACGCTGCCGCCTGGGAAGCGCGTGAAGTTGTACATCAGGTCCCACAGATATTGGATATTGCGCGGATCCTGCCCCACCAGCCAAGTCTTGTAGTCCTCAATCACTTTCACCGTGGCTTCATCCGGACCGCAGGAGTAAGCCTCGCCGATCCCATGAATCCCCTGGTCGGTCAGCACCTTCACGAAAATCAGATTCCGGTTTCCCACGGCCGTGGGAAACACCTGAATATCCGTGATCTTCAGATTGGGCCGCGTTCCAGTTTGCGCGGCTTGCAGGAACGGTGCCGCTGCCGCGGCGGGTTGAGCCAAAAAACGACGTCGATTCACGGTGGCCAGCGTATCACTTTTGCCTGCGCTCGACGAACCAGTGTTATATACTTTTTCCACTCAGGGGTGAAATGTCAGATCCACGTAGTGCTTGGGCTGCCATGCAATCGCTCTTGACCTGGAGGTTGCCTCGTCATGCGACGCTTGTTATTATTTACCGCGCTTAGCGCTCTTTTGGCCTTTGGCCAAGCCGGTTCCGGCGAGATCGGAGGGTCGGTTTCGGACTCTACCGGAGCCGCGGTATCCGGCGCTACCGTCACCATTTCAAATACCGCTACCGGTTTTCAGCGGTCCTTGAAATCAAACAATGAAGGTCTTTATTCAGCCCCGGCCCTGTTGCCGGGCGTTTATTCGGTCAAAGTCGAAGCCTCCGGATTCGGCGCCCAGATGCGCAATACGGTTGAATTGCAAACCGGCCAGGTTCTTGCCGTCAACTTCACCGTTCAGGTCGGCAACGTCGCCGAAGTCGTCGATGTCACGGCTAGCGCGCCCGTACTCGATACCGAAACCACTTCCGTCGGCACGGTGATCGAAAACAAGCGCATCATCGAACTGCCGTTGAACGGCCGCAACTACCTGCAGCTTGCCTCTTTGATTCCGGGCGCCACCACCAATGGCCCCGCCTCCTCTCAAGGCCAGCAGCGCATGGGCGGCGCGCGCAATAGCTTCGCGCTCAACGTGGCCGGCCAACGCGTGCACTTCAACCACTACGCACTCGACGGTATGGAAAATACCGATCCCAACTTCAACACCTACCTCTTCCTGCCTTCCATTGATGCGCTGCAGGAGTTCAAGGTGGAGTCCGGCGTCTTCGGCGCTGAGTATGGCCGCGGCATTGCCCAGGTCAACGTCTCCACCAAGTCCGGCACCAACCAGCTTCACGGCGTTCTCTTCGAGTTCCTCCGCAATTCCTACTTCGACGCCCGCAACTTCTTCGCCCGCGTCAACCCGCCATTTAAGCGCAATCAATTCGGCGGCACCGTCTCCGGCCCCGTCGTCATTCCGAAACTCTTCGACGGCAAAGACAAGCTCTTCTTCATGTTCAACTACGAGGGCCTGCGCGAACGCCGTTCGCTCACCCAGACCGGCACCCTGCCCGACGCGCGCTACCGCTCCGGCAATTTCGGCTTCCTCAATCGTCCCGCCGGCATCCGCGATCCGCTCAATCCCGGAACCGTGTTCCCGAACGCGACCATCCCCGCGAGCCGCATCCATCCCACTTCCGTCAAAGTCCTCAACGACTTCTACCCTCTGCCCAATCAGGGCGGCACCGGTGCGCTTGGCATCGCCAATAACTATCTGAACGACGAAGGCCGTCGCACCGACGGCAACCAGTTCACCACCCGCGCCGACTGGACGGGCACTCAGAACCAGACCTACTTCTTCCGCTTCAGCCAAACCAAAGAGCCCCAGTACATTCCCGCTCAGATCACCAACATGGGTAATAACGTCGACATCCTCGGGCAGCAGGGCGTCCTGGGCCACACTATGGTCATCGGCGCCAACAAAGTGAACGAGTTCAAGTTCGGCATGAACTACTTCAACTCGGCCAACATCCAGCAGCGTGCCTTAACGCGCAATGTCGTGGGCGAACTGGGCTTGCAGGGCGTCTCACAGGATCCGCTCTTCTGGGGAATCCCGGTCTTCCAGGTCGCCGGCTTTTCGAGCGTCGGCGAATGTAATGATTGCCCCTTCGTCAACTGGAACACCACTTTCCAATGGACCGACAACTTCTCCTGGACGAAAGGCAAACACAACTTTAAGATCGGCGGCGAATACCGTCGCCTCCGCTACAACCAAATCGGCGCCGTTGTTCCTCGGGGACGTTTCACCTGGAATGGTCAATACACCGGCGAAGCCATGGCCGACATGTTACTCGGCGTGATGTCCGGCACCGAAGGCCAGGTCGGAGCCCCGATCGCCAACTTCCGCAATAACTACATGGCGCTTTACTTGCAGGACACCTGGCGCGCCACGAACAGACTCACCGTAAACTGGGGCCTGCGCTGGGAGTATGAATCCCCCTTCTACGACAAGCACGACGCCATCGTCAATGTCGATTTCAAGTGGGATAACTCGGTCGAACCCACCTTCGTGCGCGCCGGCACCGGCGACTTGAACGAAGGCAACCCGGCCTTCCCCGCGCCCGCGACTTGGCGTCTTGTCCGCGACGGCCGTTTTGGCCGCGGTGCGGCTGCACCCGACCGCAACGACCTTGGCCCCCGTCTGGGTATCGCCTACCAACTCAGCGACAAAACCGTCCTCCGCGCTGGCGGCGGTATCTACTACGTTCGCGACATCGGCAATGCCGTCTTCGACATCGTGCGCAATATCCCCTTCACCATTCGCCAGGCGGAGACCGCGAACACCCTCGCCCCAAATCTCACTTGGAATCGCCTCTTCACCCAAGCTGGAGCTCCGAGCTTTCTCCTCATCAACCAATTTGGGGAGCGCACCTCGTACGTGGCCCAGTGGCAGGCCGCCATCCAGCGTCAGCTAACCAAGGACATGTCGCTCGAAGTCACCTACATGGGCTCAGCCGGCATCAAGCTGCGGCGTCTGTCCAGTTACAACCTCCCCGTGCCCCGGCCCGGCAACCCCAACGACAATCGCCCCTTCCCCAAGTTCAACGGCGCCTTCCAGAACATGTACGCCGCCTCGCACTCCAACTACCATGCTCTGCAGGCCCGCCTGCAGCATCGCTTCTCGCACGGCTTCACGCTGCTAAGCTCCTATGCCTACTCCAAGTCGATCGATAACGGCTCCGGCGTCCGCACCACCGATGGCGACCCTTTGACTCCGATGGATCCCAATAACGCCCTCTGGCGCGATCGTGGTCTCTCGGCCTTCGATTTCCGCCATCGCCTCACGAGTTCGTTCCTCTATGAGCTGCCCTTCGGAAAAGGCCGCCGGGTTGGCATCTCCAACTCTTTCGCCAATGCTATCTTCGGCGGCTGGCAGGTGGGCGGTATCCTCACCTTCCAAAGCGGCTTCCCCTTCAGCGCCTTCTGTGGACCCGGCAACATCCAGAACGGCGCCGGCGGCTGGTGCGCTCCCGATGTGATCTCCGGCCAGGACGGCAACGCCGGCCCCAAAACGGTGGAGCAGTACTTTAACACCAGCGCCTTCGTCGACCGTCTCGGTCAGAATCCCGCCGCCATCACCGACTTCCGCTTCGGCACGGCCGGCCGGAACATCCTGATTGGCCCCGGCATCGCGAGCCTTGATGCCTCCATCAACAAAGCCTTCTCCTGGATGGAAGGCCGCCACAAACTCGACCTCCGCGGCGAGTTCTTCAACCTCCCGAACAACGCCAACTTCGGCCAACCCGGCTCCTCGTTGCGCAACGCGAACTATGGCGTCATCAGCGGCACCCGCATCGATTCACGCCAGATTCAGGTCGCCCTTCGCTATAGCTTCTAGCCCATCCGAACAAAAGAGGGCGGGATTCCCACCGGAATCCCGCCCTCTTTATTTTCTGGACATTTCTAGTGTGGCGCCGCCCCCGCCTTCATCGTCGCCACCACGTATGCCGCATAGGCCGCGAGCAGAACCACCCCCCGTAGCCGCGAAAGCTCTCCGCGCATCGGCACCATCAACAGCATCGCGAAAACTCCGAACCCCAGGGCGATCGCGACTTCTGAGAAAGGCACCTGAATCGGATGAATACTGGCCGCCACGCCTACGATTCCCAGCCCGTTGAACAGATTGCTTCCCAACAACGTACCGAGCCCCACATCGTCGTGGCCGCGAATCCGCGACAGCACCGTGGTCACCATTTCCGGCAATGACGTCCCCAGCGCCACCACCGTTGCGCCGACTACATACGGATGCACCCCCAGCGCTGCGGAGATCCCGCCGGCGCCGCTCACGAACAGTTGGCCCGCCACGATCATGCAGGCAAGCCCCACCAGCGCCAGGCCGGTCGCCTTCCATGGGCTCTCCACCGCCTCTTCCCCAATCACGGTGCCCCGGCGATGGTCCAGTGCCTGCCATGCCGTCAACGACAGCCAAGTTGCAAATATTCCCAATAGCGCCGCGCCCTCTATCCGTGTGATCACCCCGTCGAACGCGAAGTACATCGTCAACAATGGTGCGGCCACCGCCAACAGAAAGTCCTTCTTGATCTCCGCGAAACTGGCCGTCAAGGTGCCGAACAACAGGGCGATCCCCAGGATCAGTGCAATATTCACCACGTTGCTGCCCAGTGCATCGCCCAGTCCAATCGCCGGCTTTCCCGCCAGGGCGGCCATCGTCGATACGGTCAGTTCCGGGCTCGACGTCGCGAATGCCGCCAGCGTCGTCGCCACCAGCATCTTGGGCAACCGCAGCCATACTGCCAAGCCCACCACTCCCTTGAGAAACGCCTCACCTCCCAGCGCAGCGATCGGTATCGCGCCCAGCAGCGCCAGGATGTCGTTCGTGGCAATGGAGTTCATCATTCAGTTTTCACTTTAGCGCCACATTCCTCAGATCGCCTCCGCCGCCGCAAATGCCGACGCCCACGCCCATTGAAAGTTGTAGCCTCCCAGTTGCCCCGTCACATCCACCACCTCGCCGACAAAGAACAATCCCGGCACGCGCTTTGCCTCCATCGTCTTCGAGGACAACTCTCTCGTGTCCACTCCGCCGGCCGTTACCTCGGCCTTCGCATACCCCTCACTTCCCCCCGGTTTCCATTGCCAGTTCTGCAGCTCTGCCGCGATCGTCCGCAGCGCCGCATCGCGCGTGTGCGGCAACGGCTGATCCAGCGAATGCAACTGCGACCACCGCTCCGCCAACCGCAGCGGCAACACCGACGTCAGGAGCGCCTTCACCTGCGTTCTTTCCCCGGCATGCTTCCGCCGCAGGAACTCACCCTCTAAGTCCCGTCCCGGCGCCAGATTTAGCTTCATCGCCATCCCTGGCTGCCAGTACGAACTTGCCTGCAAGATCGCCGGTCCTGACAAGCCTCGATGCGTCACCAGCAGCCGCTCCGCAAAACGCGCCCCGCTGCACTCCGCAACCACTTCGGTCGCCACGCCAGCCAAGCCGTCAAATGCCTTGGCATCCGCATTCGTGAACGTCAGTGGCACCAACGCGGGCCGTGTCGGCACTAGCCGCAGCCCAAATTGCTTGGCCACCCCATAGCCCCAGTCCGTCGCACCAATCTTCGGGATCGACAAACCTCCCGTGGCGACCACCAGCTTTGGTGCCCTGTACTCCCCGCCGCCCGTCCGCACCACGAAGCCCGCTTCAATGCTCTCCACTCGCGTTCCCGTCAGGATGTGCACCCCCGCGCACTCCGCCATCAGCATCTCCACGATCTGCTGGGCGGATCCGTCACAGAACAGTTGTCCCAGCTTCTTCTCGTGCCACGGAATCCGGTGCCGGTCCACCAGCGCTACGAAGTCCTCCGGTGTATACCGCGCCAGCGCTGACTTCGCAAAGTGCGGATTCTCGCTTAGAAAATTCTCCGCCCGTGTCGCGGCATTGGTGAAGTTGCACCGACCTCCTCCAGAGATCAGGATCTTGCGCCCCACCGTCTCTCCGTGCTCCACTAACAAAACCCGCCGGCCCCGTTGCGCCGCCATCGCCGCGCAAAACAGTCCCGCCGCCCCGCCACCCACGATGATGGCCTCGTACTCAGTATTCATCTAGCTCTCATCATCTCCCGCCAGCCGGGGATCTGCGTGCTTTAATAGTGGAATTGCAAAGGAGACCTCCTGAATGAGTCTGACGCGGAAAAAGTCGCTGAGCGGTTTGCTGGGGCAAGCTGCCGATTCAGAAAAAGGCCTCAAGCGGACCCTCGACGCCAAGGCGCTCGTCGCCCTCGGCATCGGCGCCATTATCGGCGCGGGTCTCTTCGTCCGCACTGCTGCCGCCGCGGCTGAAGCTTCCGGCGCCGCCGTCACCATCTCATTCATCGTCGCCGCCATCGGCTGTGCTCTCGCCGGACTCTGCTACGCCGAGTTCGCCGCGATGATTCCCATCGCCGGTAGTGCTTACACCTATGCCTACGCCACCATGGGCGAGTTCGTCGCCTGGGTCATTGGTTGGGCTCTCGTTCTGGAGTACGCGCTCGGCGCGGCCACCGTCTCTATCGCCTGGAGTGAATACCTCAATAACCTGCTCGGCGGCTCCATCCCTTACGCTCTCTGTCACTCCTTCCTGCAAACTTCCGCTGACGGCACTCAGGGCATTATGAACTTTCCCGCCCTCGTCATCCTGCTGCTGCTCACCCTCCTGCTCATCAAAGGCACTGAAGAATCAGCCAACGTCAACGCCGTCATTGTCTACGTGAAGGTCGGCATCGTCCTGCTCTTCATCGCTCTCGGCTGGGGCTTCATCAATCCCGCCAACCACACGCCCTACATGATTCCGGAAGGCGTCATTGGTCACGAAGGCATCTTCCGCCATGGCTGGGGTGGTGTGCTGGGCGGCGCGGGTATCGTCTTCTTCGCCTTCATCGGTTTCGATGCTGTTTCCACCGCCGCGCAGGAAGCCAAGAACCCCGCCAAGGACATGCCCCTCGGCATCCTCGGTTCATTGGCCGTCTGTACGATTCTCTACGTCACCTTCGCCCACGTGCTCACCGGCGTCGCCAATTACACCGAGTTCAAGACCGCCGGCAAAGAAGCCTCCGTAGCCTTCGCCATCCAGAACTACATGCCCGGCTACGGCTGGCTTGCCACCCTCATCACCGTTGCGATTCTGGCCGGCTTCTCCTCCGTCATCCTCGTCATGTTGCTCGGCCAAAGCCGCGTGTTTTACTCCATGGCCAACGACGGCTTGCTCCCCAAGATCTTCTCCGAACTGCACCCCAAGTTCCGCACCCCCTACAAGTCCAATATGGTGCTCTT
>JALHNI010000025.1 GCA_022843605.1 Bryobacter sp. | reverse complement strand
TGTGCTCTTCCGATCTTGATCGAATCCCTTGATGGACACTTTATCGTTTGTGGCTTGGGGCGCGTCGGGCGCGGCGCCGCTGAGGAACTCACGCGAGCCGCCGTGCCGTTTGTCATCGTCGACCGGAGCGATGAGCGCGTCGAGCGCGCCATCAAGCAGGGCATGCTGGCTGTGGCTGCCGACGCCACTCGCGATGAGACGTTGCGCGACGTCCGGATCGACCGGGCCCGCGGTCTGATTGCCGCTCTGAGTTCTGACGCCGACAATCTGTTTCTGACGCTTTCGGCGAAGACGCTCAATCCCAAGCTGGCCGTGTCGGCTCGAGTGAATGAGGAGGAGGCGGAGAGCAAGATCCGCCGCGCGGGCGCTGATGCCGTGATCGCGCCCTATAACTTCACCGGCAGCCGTTTAGCGCAGTCCATTCTCCGGCCGCACGTGTCGGAGTTTCTCAGCTTCGCGACCCAGGGCCTGGGTGAGGAAGTCGGCATCGAGCAGATTCGGGTCGAGTCTCACGCGGAGATGGTGGGCAAGAGGTTGCAGGAACTTACCCACCTGCGGCGCGATCTGGGACTCATGGTTCTGGCGATCCGGCAGTCGAGCGGACAGATGCTGATGAATCCTCCAGCCGACCACCTCATCCACGCCGGCGACTATTTGATCGTCATGGGTGAGCATGCCAAGCTGCGCGTCTTCGAGCAGATGATGGCTGCCCGGACCCCGTAATCTGCCTTACAGGCGTTCCTGCGGTCTACTCGGTAACAGCTTCAGGGTCAGTTTCACTGACTTCCCGGCGCGGTAGACAGTGAGTTCCAACGTTTCGCCGGCGCGCTTGCGCGCTAAGGCCCTCGGGATGGCATCGGCCCGCTCGATGGGCTTGCTGTCAACGGCGGTGATCAGGTCGCCGCCAATGAGGATAATCGCATTGCCAATCACGACTTCGCGCGTCCCGCCGCGAAGCCCGCCCAACGCTGCTGCGGAACCGGGGACCACTTTGCTGACCAGCAGACCGCCTTCGGCAGGCAGGTCCAAGGCCTCGGCCAGTTCGCCGCTTACCGGCATCACATTCACGCCCAACCGCTGGGGCGGGGCATAGGTGCGGCCGGCGGCGAAGTCGTCTAGCATACGGCGGGCGCGGTGGATCGGCATCGCGAAGCCGATGCCGATGTTCCCGCCGGTCACCCCCAGAATTGCGGTGTTGATGCCGATGACGTCGCCCGCGGAATTCAGCAGTGGGCCGCCCGAATTGCCTGAGTTGATCGCGGCATCGGTCTGAATCAGCCCTTCCATCTCGCCGCCGGATTCGTCGCGAATCGCGCGGCCCAAGGCGCTGACGATACCGGTGGTCAATGAACCTTCAAAGCCGAACGGATTGCCAATGGCGAGCACCTTCTGGCCCACCTGCAGCGTGTCGGAATCGCCCAGGCGCAAGTAGTTCAACTTTTTGCGAGGCTGAATCTGGATCAGCGCCAGGTCGTTGGCCGGATCCTTGTCCAGGACCCGCGCGTCGTATTTCGATTTATCGGCCAACGTAACGCTTAGCTTTGCGCCCGGAGTATTCTCCGCCTGCCCGACGACGTGATAGTTGGTCAGGATTTGTCCCTTGTCATTGATCAGGAAGCCGGAACCGATGCTGCCCGAGGGGACGGCGCGGTTAAACCAGTCGTATTGGTAGGTGGTGGCGGAGATGTTCACCGTAGCGGCGTTGGCCGCTTTGTAGATTTCAATGCTGTTGAGCTCATCGGGGCTCAAGCCGGCCGTGCGGGCCACTTCCGGGCCACTCCAAATCTGCGAAAAGCCTCCCGGCGCGCCGGGTTTACCGTAAATAAGTTGGCCAAGCCAGGAGTCCGGCATCGCGGATCGCGAGGTGATGAATACGAAGGCCCCCACCAAGGCGACCGTGAGGAGTGCAATTCTCGATTTCATAGTGCGCTTCTCTTCAATTGTGCGCAAACTCGGGCCGTCTGTTCAAGTGTCTCTTCCGGGGTGCCGGAGGTGTCGATCACGTAGTGGGCGTACTTTCGCTTTTCGCTCTCCGGCATTTGCCTCGCCAGCCGGTCACGCACCTGGGCTTCGGACAGCCCATCCCGCGCCATGGCCCGGGCGATCTGGAGGTCCTCGCGGCAGACGGTGAGGATCAACTGCTCATAGCGGCGGTAGCTGCCCGACTCGATCATGATCGCCGCCTCGACCACGGCGATGGCATGCGGATCCTTTTCCGCGACAGCGGCGAACCAGGCTTCCTGGCGGGCGAAAACGGCCGGGTGCACCAGGGCGTTCAGTTTGGCCAACTGCGCTGGATCCCGAAAGACGATCTCTCCCAGCCGTTTTCGAGCGATGCTGCCGTCTGGATCCACGATGCCCGGTCCGAACTCGGCGATCACCGGCCCGTAAGCTTCGCCATCCGGGGCGAGCACCGCATGGCCCACCGCATCGGCTTGCAGTAGATGGCAGCCTTGCGCCACCAGGGCTTGGCCCACAAAGGACTTACCGGTGGCCAGTCCGCCGGTTAACCCGACCCGGAGCATTTAAGCCTGACGCCGCTCGGATAGGTAAATTGTGTTCATCATCAGCATGGCGATCGTCAGCGGACCCACGCCGCCCGGGACCGGCGTATATGCCGAACTGAGTTCGGCCATGTCGAGCGGATTGGCGTCGCCGACCACCAGGCTGCCGCGAACCTTCAAGTTGGCCATCGCCTTTTCGTCATTGCGGAAGATGGCGGCGGCTTGAACCGGGTCGCTGACGCGGTTGATCCCGACGTCAATGACAACGGCGCCTTTGCGGATATGCTCCCGGGTGATAAAAGCTGGTTTGCCGATGGCGGCCACCAGGATATCGGCCCGCTGGCACTCATCAGCCAGCGCGCGAGTGCGCGAATGGCAGAGGGTCACCGTAGCGTTGGCCTGCAGCAGCATCAAGGCCATCGGCTTGCCGACGATCTCGCTGCGGCCCACCACGACGGCGCGTTTGCCCTCGATCGGGATCTGATGGCGGCGCAGAACCTCCATCACGCCGGCGGGAGTGCAGGCTCGAGGCCCGGGTCCGTTCGCCACCAACTGGCCCATGTTGAAGGGGTGGAAGCCGTCGGAATCCTTCGACGGATGAATGGCCTGTAGCACAGCGCTGAAGTCAATGTGCGCCGGCAGCGGCATCTGCACCAGAATGCTGTCGATGGTGTCCTGTTGATTCAACTGATCGATCAACGCCAGCAATTCCGCCGTCGTGACGCTGGTGGGCGGCGCGTACTTCTCGCTGTAGATGCCCAGGTCATGGCACGCCTTGATCTTGTTGCGAACGTAGATTTCGCTGGCGGGGTCCTCACCGACCAGAACGACAGCTAGACCAGGTGGCCGTTTCAGGGCCGCGACGCGGGGTTTTGCCTCTTGCAGAATCTGATCACGAATCTGAATACCGTCAAGAATAAGAGCCAATGGTTAACCTCGCGCCACCGTTTTGGTGGAGACGCCGTCCTTAATGCGGAAGTAGTAAACGAGAGCGCCGAGGGCGATGATGCCGAAGGCGGTCAGCGACATCTTCGGTTCCATGGTCAGGCCGAAGTAGGCGATCCACAAACCGACGATGATGTAGAAAACCGGGAAAAGCGGCCACAGGAAGCTCACCACCGGCAGCTTCTGCCAGGTTGGTTTCCCCCGGAAGAAGAAGAGTGACGCCACCGTGATCACGGTAAAGATATTGAGCGTGAAGCCGATAAAGAGCATCAGCGACGGCAGCGGCGTCATGGTGACGATCATGGCGAAGGCGCACTGCACCAGGATGCCGTTGATCGGGGTGCGCGTCCGCTCGGAGAGCACGCCGGCGAAGCTGAAGAAGGCCCGGTTCTTGGCCATTGCGTAATAGACGCGGGGACCGATCGTGACCATGGCGTTTACCGTGGAAAACAGCGCTACGGCCATCAGGGCGGCAAACGTGCCGGCGATTCCCGGCCCAAAGAGCTTGGCCGCGCTGGTGGAGCCAATTGCAATCACGCCCTTCATCTGCTCCAGCGGCATCGCGTAAATGAACAGGATGTTGAGCGCCAGATAGAGCAGGGCGACAATCGCCGTGCCAAACGCCAGCGCACGCGGCAGGGTCTTCGCCGGTTGGTCGATCTCTTCGGCGACATAGGTGGCCGCGTTCCAGCCGCTGTAACTCGCGTAGATAAAGCAGAGGCTCACCGAGAACTGCGCCCAGACGTTGCCGGTGGACGTCCGTACGGCGTTCATCGAGAAATGGCCCCAGTCGCCGGTGCCGGCCAGGAAACCCGCGACGCAAAGCACCAGCAAAACGCCGATCTTGAAGCTGGTGAAGAGATTCTGCAAATTCGCCACCATCTTCAGGTCCAGCAGGTTCACCAGCGTCATGGCGATAATCAGTGAGCAGGCCACCGCTTCGGCCGGGCCAAACCGCAGTGCGGTGCCGATGGTGAAGTACGGTGTGCCTTCGCGCAACGCAGGAAAGAAGTACCCCAAATAGCTGGAGAAGGCCAGGGCCGCGGCGGCGATCGGCGAAGAGAAGCCGGCGATAAAGGAGATCCAACCGGTCATGAAGCCCCAAACCGGTCCGTAAGCCTGAGTTAGGTATACATACTCGCCGCCTGAACTCGGGAAATTGACGCCCAGTTCCGAGTAACAGAACGCGCCCGCGATCGCCACCAGCGCCCCCACAAACCAGATCATCAGCACGAGCGGTACGGAGCCCAAATCGCCCGCCAAAAAGCCAGTGGTGGTGAAAATGCCGGTACCGACCATATTCGAGACGACGAGTGCCGTAGCGCTCGCCAAACCCAATTGCCGGGCCAGAGAAACTGTTTTGGGCATGTTCCTTAAAATTCTACGCTACGCCGCTGTTCTCCTCGTCATCAATCTTGAGATTCTGCAGATCCACTAAGTCTTGGCTGCGTCCGGTGGGCGCCTTGTTTTGTCGCAGCGTCTCGCGTCCAAGGTAGTTCACTGGGATTCCAGCGAAGAGCCCCGGAGATCGATCCTCCCACGCCTGCGCGAAGTCCGGCACTCCAGAGATGCCGGTGATAATGTCGATTCGCACGGGTTCCACCCCGAACTTGAGGATCAGATCGGGACTCGCAAACTCGACCGCTTCAATGTTCACCGGCGGAAACCCAAACTGCCGAAGCGCTTGCAAGACACGTTCGCCGTTGGCGACGGTTGGGTTTACCCAAACATCTAAGTCCCTGGTGTAGCGAGGGCGGACGTGACGGGCAACAGCCAAAGCGCCGACAATCAGAAACTCAACGTGGTTGGCGTTTAAACACTCGACAAACTCGCGCCAATCTCGGTGGTACTCCAGATTTCCCGCCATCGAAGAGGCTCCTGCAATACCAGTGATGGAGATGAAGGGCCAAGTCGACCCGCTCATCGGGCGTCATGGCGCGATACTCGTCACGATCTGCGCGTTCGGCATCTGCGAAGCTCCGAAAAACGCGCACCGTTCCTAGTTGACTTCGCACCTCTTAATTATCCCACGTCACCCTAACGCCCGCGCGCCCATCAGCGCCTGTCCCCCGTCACAAACGAACACCGCGCCGTTGCAAAAGGCTCCCGCCTCGCTGCACAGAAACAGCACCAAATTCGCGATGTCGTCCTTGGTGCCGAAGCGCCCCAAGGGTACTGTGCGAACCGCCGCGGCACGGGCCTCCTCCGTCGGAGCCAGGCGGCGCATGCCCTCCGTGTCGTCGATCGGCCCCGGATTCACCAAATTGCACCGGATCCCTTGCGGACCCCATTCGAGCGCCAACACCTGCAAGAGCCGCTCTACGCCAGCCTTCGCCGCGCAAACGTGCGCCTGCCAAGCGTAAGCGACACTCGCATGATTCGCCGAAATCGCGACGATCGACGCTCCCGGCGCGCGCAGATGCTCGTGCGCGGCGCGGCAGGCATTAAAGGTGCCCAAGACGTCGATATCCATCACCGCCTTGAAGCCATTTGCGCTCATCCCGGTCACCGGGGCGGGGAAGTTGCCCGCCGCGCCGCAAATCAAAATGTCGATCTCGCCCCACTTGGCGCGGCACCCAGCCAGCGCCGCCGCCATCGCGTCGTAGTTGCGGACGTCGGCGGCGGCACCAGTGGCCGTACCGCCCAAGTCCTCGATCTCCTTCACGGCTGCCGCCAGCTTCTCTTCGTTGCGGCCGTTGATCATCACCCGCGCGCCCTGGCTGGCCAGCATCTTCGCAATGCCCAGCCCGATGCCGCTCGATCCCCCGGTGACGAAAGCCACTCGACCGGCCAGGATCTGCTCCCGGAAGACGCTCACCCTAGAAGCCCAGCTTCGTTGTGAGATTGCGGTAGCTCATGCGCACGCTCTCAATTGGATCCCCGGCCACCTGATCCTGTTCCACAAAGTAATGCGCCACCTTCATCTCGGCAGCCGCCTTCAGGATCGCCGGGAAGTCCAGGGTACCGAGTCCCACTTCGCGGAACGCCCCTGGCGTCACCACTTCGCTGAACTGCTTCGGCACTCCGGGGGCCTTGTCCTTCAAGTGCATCGTCTTCACGCGTCCCTTGAGTTGGCGGATGAGCGCCGCCGGATCCAGCCCGGCCACCGACACCCAGAAGACATCCAACTCAATTGCCATGGTTCGTGCGTCCGTCTCGGAAAGCAGAATGTCCCAGGGACGCTTCCCCTGCACTTCGCCGAACTCGAAGGCGTGGTGGTGATAGCAAAGTTGCACGCCGGCTTTGGCGCACTGCTCGCCGGCTTCATTGATCTGCTTGGCGAGCCGGTGATAGACGTCCGGGCCGCCACGATCGGCCACCTGCACATAGGGCAACACCATGTACTTGATGCCTGCGGCCTGGGCCTCTTCAATCGCCTTCATCCACGTGTAACCGGCGGGCTTGCCGTTAGGGAAAGATCCTTTCCAGGATTCGAATTGCCCGGTGATCAGCGCCGTCTCAAAGTGGGCCGCCACCGGCTTGAGGCCGAATTCTTTGCAGAGCGGTAGCACGGTGGAGTGGATCGAGCGCAGCGTTTCCACTTCTTTGAAGCCGATCTGCGCCAACGCTTGAATGGATTCGCGGGCTTTGGCGGGGACGAGTCCGCGGATCGTGTACAACTGGACGCCCAGCGGTTTGCCTTTGGCGGCGAAAGCCAACATGGGGGCGGCAAGAGAAGCCATCAGATTGCGGCGCGTGGTCATCCGGGCATTTTACTGCAATTGCCCGCTGAAGGAACCCCGCGCCGCTAGCGCCTGGTTTGCGAACCGGTCGGCGAACTGGTGCCTGAGCCCATGCCTGAGCCTGACGAACCGAAGCCGCTGGAATTCGTCAGCCCCGTCCCTGGCAACTGGCCGCCCTGTTGCGGCATCCCGCCCTTGTTCAGGCTTTTGTCTTTCCGCACGTCGTAGACAAACTCCCATTCGTGGATCTTGGTCTTTTCTTCCAGAACCTTGATGCCTTGCCCCCGATGCTTGCTCACTACGCCCGCAATGCCCGTCGGCATCGCGCCGGCAAGTTGGCCGCCGGTCAGTTGGCCCACTTGCACGCCTTGCCGCGGCTGGGTCAGCAGGTTATTGATCATCTGCAACGCGGGGTTCTGCCCGTTCTGCGCGTTCGCCCCCGGATTGCTGCCGAGACCGCCGCCGGTGTTACCCGCGCCGGGGATCCCGATCGGTGTGCCAATCTGGCCGCCCGTCTGCGAATTGGCCGCTTGGCCCGGCAATCCGGGGAAGGGCATCGATACCGCGCCGCCCGGTAGCCGGTTCGCCGACTGGCCCGCGACTCCGCCCAGTTGCTGTTGATACTGCTGCAACAGTTGTTGCTGATACTGCTGCTGCGTCATCTGCCCGGGGATCAGGCTATTGGCCGCCCCGTTCTGCTGGGTTCCCGCGCTGGCATTCGGCAGATTCGGATTCGGGGCCGGCATCGGCCCGACCATCGGGCCAACTCCACCCGCCGTCGGATTGGCGGCGGCATTCTGCGCACCCAACGCCAGTTGCGCGCCGATGCCCGTATCGCTCGGCCGCCGGTTGAGCGCTGGATTCGTGTCCTCGCCATTCCGTCCCGTGCGGCTACCGCTTTCACCGGCTTGCGGGATGTCGCCGAGGCTAGGGCCGGCCATCACGGAGCCGGTGCTCGACTTGGGGTCCTTCTCGTTCTCAAGCCCCGTCTTCTTCTTGTTGTGGACCGAGCCTTCGATCTCGCCATTCGGGCCAAACTTCAGAATCTTCCAGTCGTCTTTGCCGGTGAACGGATCCTTGTACTTGCGGCGCAGATAGCGCACGCCGTTTGTCTCTTCGAGTTGCTCGATGGTGTTCGGGTAGCGCTGGAACTTGGTGTAGTACCGCTTAATGCCCATCTTGTATTGGTCGCCGCGATCGAAAAGCAATTCTTCTTTCGCCCGTTGAGACTCAAAGACCGCGCGCGGCAGTTCCATATACAAGCCGATGGAGATGGCCGCCGCCATCACAAAGACGATCAGCAGCGCGAAACCACGCTCGCCGGGCCGTTGATGAACAGGTCGTGCCATTTAGTCTCCAGCCGGCTCCGGCACCAGCGGCAATTGCTGCCGGTCATCGGCGAACTGCGTGTCCTGCATCTCCGCCGACGTCAGGCCGATGCGCAACACCCTATAGCGGCTCTTGATGATTTCGCCCTCACCCACCACGATAATCTCTTCGCCGTCCAGGAAGAAGCCCTTGCGCGCGGCGTTCCGCTGGCCCGAATTCGAAACGAAGCCGTAGTACTTCATCGTGATTGCCGGCGCCCGGGGTTTAGGCGGCGGCGGAGCGGGCGGCTGAAACTGCGGATAGATGGCCTGCAGCCGCTTGGGTCCTTCCGGCTTGCGGCCCGGAATGATCTTGGGGTCGGGCGTCGTCGGGGCCACCGGTCCTGAGCCGGAGAACTCGAACAGATTCCGTCCGGCGCCGGTGTACGTGACGGTCCGCACTTTCGCCAGCAATTCCATCTGCAGCGAGGGGTCAATCGTGGCGGGATCGCGGACTTCGTCGGTGCGGGGCCGCAGCGACGGGCGGAAGTCCTGCGCGGTGCGGCCGCGTTTAGCGATCGTCGGCGGGGCCATCTGCTTGGTCAACACGGGCAATGGCGGCGGCACGGCTGCCGCGCCGGACCGGGCCGGAATCGGGTCATCCGGACCCGCGATCAGGTTGTCGTAGACCACATAGCCCAACACCAGGCCGAGCACGGCGAGCAAAGCGATCTTCTGCGGTTCGGCGCCCAGCTTCATAGCTTCGCCCCCTTCGCTGCTACCGCGGCCGGAGCCTTTGGTAACTGCAGGTCCGCTGTATTGCGGACGAACAAGTTCATCTTCATCGTTACGTTCAACTGGTTGGTGCCCTGTTGCGGCGTGGCGGCCAGACTGTCGATGATCACGAACCGCTCCGAGCGATCCATCCGGTTGACGAAGTTCAACAGGTCCCCGTACGTGCCTTCGTAGTTCGCGTTCACCGTGATCATCCCCAGCGTGTCCGAGCCTTCGATCTCTTCGTTCTGCAGCGCGTGATCCTTTAGCTTGATTCCGGCGCTGTCGGCCGCCTGTGTAATCTCGTTCACCAGCGTCGAATACACCACCCGGCGATCGGTGAAGTTGGCCATCTCAAAATCGCCGGCCTGCCTGCGTGCGCCCTCCACCTTGGTGGTGAGCATGCGCAGACGATCCAGCGAAAGGCGCTGCGCCGTCGCCCGCTGGTTCAGTGTCTGCAACTGCTCTTCCAACTCTTCCGGCGAGCCTCCCAGCGGATAAAGCACGAAGTAAAAGGACACCAGGTTGGCCAGCAACAGCACGCCCAGAATCAGCCGCATCAGGATGCGGGGCTCGCGAAAGTTCAGGTTCTTCAGGGCTTCCAGATTCATGTTCACAGCTTCTGCGCGTAGTTCGCCGTTACGCGGTAGACGAAGAAATTCTCATTCTGCGAGGGCGGGCGCCAACTGAGCACCGTGGTCGCGCCGAAGATGGGCGATTGTTCCAGCTTCATCAGGAAACTCACTACGGGCCGGCTGGTGGTCGCAGCCAGCGTCATATCCAGCACCACCTGATTGTTCCCGAGAATCTGCGGACGCACCGCCACCAGCCGCACATCGCCCGGCAGTACGTTCGAAAGATCAGAGAAGATGCGCGTCCAACTCACTGACTTGCGCTGGATCAACTGATTCAGAAACAAGCCGCGATCGAGCACGACGGCATTCTCGGCTTGACGCAAAAGGCCCTCCAGGCGGGTCAACTCTGCTTGCTGCGTCCGTGTGGTGCGATCCAGCTTCTCGATCGCCGCGCGCGTGTCATCGGCTTGGCTGCGCTGTTGCATCGCCAGACTCACCAGCGTAATCAGCAGCAAAAACAGGATGGCGGAGAGCGCCACAGAAAACACGAACACGCCACGGTCGCGCCGGAAGGGCTGGCTCGCCAGATTGATGTCCAGTCGTTTGGCCATCGCGATTACGCAGCCTCCGATCGTTCCAGATAGCCCAGCAGGCCGGCATTCTGTTGGGTGGGCGTTCCCATGCGGCTGCGCAATGGCTCCACCTGCAAGCCGAACTCTCCCAGCCAACTTACTTCGTCATCGTGGGTTCCGAAGCCGCAAACCAGCAGTTTCTCCGGCCTCGCCTTCAGTTCGTCCTCAATGTAGGCGAGCGTCGGGATCAGCACGCCTTCCATCTCCGCGCGGGTGATGTCCGGCAGTTCCACGCAGCGCACCAGCTTAATGCGCCCGTCTTCCACCACCGAGACGCTGAGCGTCCGCCCATTGAGGCGGGCGGCCACGGTGACGCCCGGCGTGGTAATCAGGTCCAGGGCGGCAATCGAAGAGGTCGTTACCAGCCCCGTATGAAAGCCCCGGGCATGAAAGACCGTCTCGTAGCGGGCGACAATCTCCAGCGCCACCACCGCGGCGACAATCTCGAAACGCTTGCCGTCCTGGTGCTGCACGGCGAAGCTCACGGCTGCCGTATCGATGTCGTAAGGCACGCTCTTCTTCATCCGGAATTTCACCAGTGCCTCGCGCTCCTCCGTCTTAGAAGGGAAGGTGTCGAAATCGAGCACCATCACGCGCCCGCAGTAGTCGGGCAGGATCAGCGCCGCGGTGCGGCGTTTGGCCGGTGCGGACACGGCGATCTGCTCGATCGTTTCGCCGAAGAGTTCGGCGTCAAGGATGTTGTCCTTCAGCGGCGAGACCTCCAGCACTGGGCCGGGGAAGCGCTCAAAGCCGCTACGCGGCGGGCCGTCTTCTGAAGGCGCAGCCCAGGCGATGCCACCCTCGGAGATCTCAAAGACGTAGGAAGGAGGCGGGTCGGCCAGCAGCCGGCGAATCTGTTGCACAAAGTTGGCCATGGCGCTAGTCGATGAAGGTCACCTTGTTGATCTCTTTGAGCGTCGTGATGCCGCGCCGGACACGATCGAGCGCTGATTCGCGCAGGAACGTCATGCCTTCCTCACGGGCGGCTTGCTTGATGGCCGACGTCGGCCGGCGATCCATGATCATTTCCCGGATCCGCTCGCTCAAGTCGAGCAATTCGTGAATCGAGCTGCGGCCGCGGTAACCCGTGCCGCCGCATTCGAAGCAGCCGGCGCCCTCGTAAAACACCGTGTCCCGCCACTCGTCGGGATTCATGCCGCTCGTCACCAGCAACTCGTCCGGATGCTTCACCGGATGTTTGCAGTGCTCGCAGATATTGCGTACCAGCCGCTGGGCCAGAATGCAGTTCAGCGCCGAAACGAAATTGTAGAGCTCGACGCCCATGTTCAAGAATCGGCCCAGCACGTCCAGGACATTGTTGGCGTGGACGGTGGTGAAGACCAGGTGGCCGGTGAGCGCCGCGTTGATCGCGATTTGCGCCGTCTCCTGATCTCGGATTTCGCCCACCAGAATCTTATCCGGGTCATGCCGCAAGATGGAACGCAAACCGCGGGCAAAGGTGAGTCCCTTCTTTTCGTTCACCGGGATCTGCGTGATGCCTTTGATCTGATACTCCACCGGATCCTCGATGGTGATGATCTTGTCTTCGTCGTTCTTGATCTCACTCAACGCGGCGTAGAGCGTCGTCGTTTTGCCGGAACCCGTCGGTCCGGTCACCAGCACCATTCCGTACGGCTCCCGAATGTACCGCCGGAACTTCACGATGTCGGCGTCGGCGAAGCCCACTACGTCGAGCGATAGCTTCGAGAACTTCTCGCTCATGCTCTCTTTGTCCAGTACGCGGAGCACGGCGTCTTCACCATGCACGGTGGGCATGATGGAGACGCGGAAGTCGATCAGGCGGCCCTTGTAGCGCACGCGGAAACGGCCGTCCTGCGGTACGCGCCGCTCGGCGATGTCCAGTTCCGACATCACCTTGATGCGCGACAGAATCGTCGAGTGCCAGTCCTTGGCGATCGGTGGCATGGCGTATTGCAGTACGCCATCGATGCGGTACTTGATGGCCACTTCCTGGTCGCGAGTTTCGATGTGGATGTCCGAGGCGCGCCGTTCCAAAGCGTTGAAGAGCGTCGTATCCACCAGCTTGATCACCGGGGCGATGTCGCTGTCGGAGCCCAGCTTTTCGATGGATAGCGTTTCGTCAGGGTTCTCTTCGTCGCCGACGACGTCCAGCGCGAAGCCTTCCGTCACCTCTTCGAGGACGCGCTGGCTTTGTTCGGTCTTCTTCAGCAGGTCAGCGATCTGCCCGAGCGTCGCTACCTTCACGCGCAGCTTCTTACCCAGCAGGATCGTCAACTCGTCGATCAGGTTGAGGTTGCGCGGATCCGCCAGCGCGATGTCGAGGCTAGTTTCGTTCGCCGCCAGCGGCACGAAATTGTAGCGGAACATCAGGTCGACCGGGACGTTCTTGAAGAGCTCATGGTCGATCCGGGCCTCTTTGAGGTCCACGAATTCGTAGCGGTAGCGGAGCGCGAGTTGACGCGCTTTCGCCATTTCTTCTTCGGCGTCGTGAATGCGAACTCGCTCGGTGGCCATGCGCTGTCAGATATGACGCTCGCCAGGCTCGGGGCGTGTACCTGTTTCTGCCAAACCGTTCACCGCACCCCGAAATATCGCTAACTGGCTGACCTGGCTATGTTTCTGGCCTGTCGCGGACCGCTTTTTCGGCTTGCGCCTTGACGGTCGGAGCTATGCTGAAACTGAGCCCCTAACTGCTTGCAGCAAAAGCAATTGTCAGAAATTGGCTTTGTTTCGTAATCCTAGGGGCGAATCGCAATTGCGGCGTGCATCCGTCCGGCGGCTTCCCGGCTCCTGCGGAAGGAGTGGAATTCGTCCGGAGAACACTTCGTACAGGGAGCTTCGCCGGCAATCTGCAACGCGGGAACGCCGAAATCGATCAACCGTTGCCGGTTATACGCAAATAAATCGATACACTGGCGACCGCTCGCTCCAAACTCGCGCGCCACCTCGTCGCCCACTTCGAAGCAGCAGGGCCCGATACCGGGTCCGATCGCGACCCAAACATCGCTTGGATCGCTGCCCATCGCTGCAATGGCCTTGGTGGGAATCCCAGCCACGGTGCCTCGCCAGCCGGCATGGACCGCTGCCACTTTCCGCTGGCTCGGGTCGACCAGGAGCAGCGGCAGGCAGTCAGCCGTGCGGATGGTGACGTAGAGGTTCGGGACCGAGGTGACGAGGGCGTCGCCTTCGCCTTGAGGGCCGGGTTCGCTCGCCGTCACCACCGTCGCTCCGTGCACCTGTACCAGGGCGGCATGCCGTTCTGGTGGCCACTTGGCAGCTTTGCGTCCGCCGAAGCCATGGTCGAGCCAGGGAAATTGTAGTAGCAGGGACGAGCGATAGACGCCTTCCGAGGCGGTCAAAGTCATACCTTCAGTCTAAGCGGTTTTGCCGGGGAATCACTCGCTGAGTGATCGAGATGAATCTGTAAATTATAGAAAATAGATGATTTGCGAGCTAACCCTTGCTTCCTGAGTAGCGAATTCTCGCTGGAGACGAACAAAACAAGGGGTTTAACATCTAGTCGGACACAGTTTTTCAACAGCGTTTCCAGATCGTTTTCCAGATGTGTAAAGTCCATATCTCAATGAAATTGAGTGGTTTAACGGTTGTCGCGATACCAGGCTAAGGTTTGGCGCAGACCTTCCTCAAACGTGAACTGCGGATCGTGTCCCAGTTCCGCCGTCGCTGCCCGCGTATCGGCTTGAGAGTCGCGCACGTCCCCTTCTCGCTGTGGCCCGAAGTTCGGTGGCAGCGATACGCCCTCGATCTTTTGCAGCATCTCCCAGGTCTCCAGCAACGAGTAGCGATTCCCGTTGCCCGCATTGAAGACCTTGCCGCAAGCCGTGGCCGGCGCCTGCAGCGCTTTCAGCACCAGGCCGGCGACGTCCTCGACGAAGGTGAAGTCGCGGGTCTGGCCGCCGTCGCCGAACAGCGTCGGTGGACGTTTCTCGAGCAGGCAGGTCATGAACAGCGACAGAACGCCCGAATAGGGGCTGCCCGGATCCTGACGCGGTCCAAAGACGTTAAAGAAGCGCAATGCAACGGTTTCCAGGCCAAAGCAAGAGTGGAAGACCGAGCAATAGTGCTCGCCCATCAACTTCTGTGCCGCATAGGGCGACTTGGGCAACGGCCGCATCGTTTCCACCTTGGGCAGGACCTCGGTGTCGCCATACGCCGACGACGATGCCGCGTAAACCAGGCGCTTGACGCCGGCCACCTTGGCCGCCTGGAGCACGTTGAAGGTGCCGTTGATGTTCACTTCGTGCGATGGCACCGGATCCTTGATCGACACCGGCACCGACGGAATCGCGGCGAGATGGACGACGTAATCGGCTTGGGCAAAGAGTGGCGCGATTGCCTCGTAGTCGCGAATATCGGCGTTCGCGAGGTTCCACTTGCCGGGCACGCCCGCCAGATTCTCCTCCTTACCTGAGCGCAGGTTGTCGATCGCCAACACTTCCGCCCCCGGTTGTTCCACCAGTAGCCGCACCACACTCGAACCGATAAAGCCGGCTCCGCCGGTCACAACGTATTTCATGATTTCTCTCGTCTCTTTCGGCAGGGCGGCTAGGAAAGTTGAGCGATCTCTGCTTTGAGATGCCGCAACGATTGGTCTGCGATGAACTCCGCACCCGGCTTGAAATCGAAGGCTTCGAGCGAAACCCATTCCGGAAAGTTCTTCCGCCGCAGGACTTCGAAGATCGGCTTGAAGTCGTAGTCGCCGCTCCCGCAGTAGCCGCCGTCCAGTTCGTTCACATGGACGTGGAAGATCTTGTCGTAGAAGCGCTCGAGCACGACGGCGTGCGGCTCGGTTTCGTCCACCGCGTTGTGAGTATCGAACATGGTCTGGATAGCCGGACTGCCGATTTCTTCGACAATGGCCGCCGCAGCGGCAACCGTGTTAACGATGTCCGATTGCGCCTTGGGCAGGGCCTCCACCAGGATGCGAACGCCCCGGCCGGCGGCGTGACCGGCGACGGACTTGAGGCCCTCGACGAAGCGGCGCGTCGCCTCCTCGGGCGTCAGCCCGCCGGTGGAGTTGCGCTGGAAGGGAGAGCCGAAGACCATTACGCGCTGGTCGCCCAGGTCGGCGCACAGGTCGATCAGGTCGCGGATGTGGTCCCAACTGCGGCGGTAGAGTTCCTCGTCCGGCGTGGTCACATGAAGACCCTTCGGCGAGACCATCAGCCAGTGCAGACCGACGAAAGCGAGGCCGTTGTCGGCCATGATCTGTTTCAGTTCACGCCGGCGTTCCGGGGCGATGGCACCGGGCGTCTCAGCCAGGGTAAACGGGGCAATTTCGATGCCGTCGTAGCCTGCCTTTTTTACCGCTTCGCAGGTCCGGCGAAACTCCCAACCCTCGAAGACCTCGTTACAGATGGACTGGCGAAAACGGTAGCTCATAGGCCCCTTCATGATAGCTGACCGTGGTTGCTGGCGCCTGACTTAACTTGAAATAACCATCGTTAACAATATGAAACGACTATGAAAACAGAAGGCGCCTTCAAGTGAAACTTGAAGGCGCCTTGTTGAGCTTTGCTCAATGCCGCTCAATCTATTTGAGCGTTGATTTGCGTACAGAGAGTTGCAGGTTCGACGGCGTGCGGTGTGAACCATAGCCAATCGGGAAGTTCAGTTCCTTCGCCCGGCCCGGCTCCTCGTACGCCTTGCGGAGATCGGGCTGGGAACGGTAGTTGAAGATGGCAATCGGCTTGACGTATTTGCCGTAAAGCCGCACGTCCCAATCGGTGGGTTTAAGGTATCGCAGGGGCATGCCGGAGTCGTCTTGCAGGATCAGGTCACTGCGCGAAAGAATGTTCGCGCGGATGATGTCGCAGGACTCGTGATGCGGCATGTAGCTGGTCGCCTTGAGGTAGGTGCTCACCCGGCCCAACGAGTCGAGGTACATCAACAGTCCGGTGTTGAACTGCAGCGCGACCAGGTCGGCGGAGAGGTAACGCATGGTCTGCGTTTTGCCGTTTTTTGAAAACTTCACTTCGACGCACTTGTTCTTGTTCCGGGGCAGCTTCGGGTCCTTCGGGTCGCGGTCAATCAGTTGGCCGGTGTCGGAAACCAGAGCGTAGCGGATGCTCTCGATCGTCACGTCGTGGCGAGCAAGCAGCACCAGCAGCGGGACCAGCAAGCCGTCGGTGATTTGGCCGCGGTATTCGCGGTCCATTTCGCGGGTCACAAAGAAGCTCAACTCCAGAATGGAGCGGAGCGTGAAGCGGATGCTATCGAGTTTCTTGTCAAGATTCGCGCTGTTCTTCAGCAGCGCGTCCGCGCCGGCCAGGGTTCCGGGAGGTTCCAAGCCGATCATCGTGTAGGTGTCCGCCTTGGGGAAGAAAAGGTAGACGTTCCAGGCATCGGCTCCCGCGAAGGGATAGAAAACGTTCTTGGCCTTGTCCAAGGGACCGACCTCGGTCTTCTGGAACTCGCGTTGCGGACCGGTGCGGGGCCCCTCGATCTTGGCGAAGATCTCGTCCAATTTCGCCTTGTGCTCGATCCAGGCCGGATCGCTTTCGAGTGTCTTGTAGGGGCTGCCTTCGAGCGACGGCAACCCGGCCAGGAATCGGGCCGTATGGTTGGCCTCGGCGCCCAGCGTGACGGCGAGAGCGGAAGTAAGAGTCAGCGCGGCCAGCGCGCAAAGGTGGAGGGTTCGGCGAAGCATTTTCATGGGTCGGACGCTTAAAGTGCTCCGGCGGGTACGGGATTCAGGACCGACCCACCCGAGTTTTTTGATTGTCGCACCTTCGGGGGCTAAAAACAAAGGACTTCCACCAGAACCGCCTGTTCGCTCGATATCGTCACACCGGAAAAATTCTTGTCCTGGGAGAATTCGACTCAGTTACAATGGGAGCAGGACCGCATGCTGTCTCGACACCTTCATTCCTTGGCCTTGGCGCTCGTTGTGAGCACATTGGCCGTGATCTTGTCCGGCGCCATGCAACTCGGCGAGGCGGCTGGCGAGCCACATCGCGGCCTTTCCGGGATCGCCGGGATTCTGTCTGTTTTAGTTCTGCTCGCGTCCCTTGGCAATCCGCGGCGTTGGATGCTGCAGGTGGCGCTCGGCTGCGTAGTAGCGGTTTTGGCTCTCGCGGGTTCGGGGTTCCTGACCAACGCTTCGCCGTGGGTGACTGTTTTGCATGGGTGCCTTTCGCATGTGTTTTTTGCGGGAAGCGTCGCTTTACTGGTTGGCAGTTCTTCGGCTTGGAGGCAAGCTTCGGCAGCGCTCGACGATACCGGATCACCCTCCTTGCGAACACTGAGCGTGGTAGTTCCGTTGGCGGTGTTTCTGCAGATTTTCCTGGGCGCGATTTATCGCCATGTGGCTCTTCCGGTGTGGCCGCACATTCTGGGTTCGCTCTTGGTGGGCTGCCTTTTGCTCTATACCGGAATGGTGGTTCTCGAAACGCACGGTCAGCATCCGGCACTGCGCCTCGCGGCGCAGGCTCTGTTGACGGTTACCATCGCCCAGATCGCCCTGGGCTTGGCTGCTTTTCTCGGCCGTGTGATGTCCAGTGACGGACTGGATCCCGAATGGTGGATGACGGCCGCCCGTTCCGCCCATGTTGTGACTGGCGCCATGACGCTCGGAGCGTCGGTGTTTTATGGAATGCAAGTTTTTTATCACGTCCGCACGGGTGCGGCCCAGCATCCTATGAATGACGGCCCGATAGGGAAGAGTGTGGTGGCATGAAGCCATATATCGAATTGACCAAACCCCGGATCACGTGGCTCATCCTCATGAGCACGGCGATCGGCTATTTCTTCGGTAGCCAAGCAGGGTTTGACTGGGTGTTGCTGCTGCACACTCTGATGGGCACCGCCCTGATCGCCTCCGGTACGGCGACTTTCAACCAGTGGTACGAGCACAAGGCGGACGCCTTGATGAACCGGACCAAGGGTCGGCCGATCCCGAGCGGTCTGGTGACTCCGGGACAGGCGTTCGCTTGGGGTTTGCTGCTCTCTGTCGCCGGCTTTGCTGAGCTCTGGGTTGGGGTAAATCCGCTTACCGCAATGGCCGGTTTGTTCACCTTGGTGACCTACCTGTTTCTCTACACTCCGATGAAGCAGCAGCACTGGCATGCAACTACGATCGGTGCCGTGCCAGGGGCGATGCCGCCAGTGATCGGCTACGCGGCGGCGAGCGGCGTGATCAACTGGGAGGCGGCGGCGCTTTTTGCAATCCTCTTCGTCTGGCAGTTCCCGCACTTCTACGCGATCGCCTGGATGTACCGCGACGATTACGCCAAGGCAAGCATCAAGATGCTGCCCGTGGTGGAGCCGAACGGCGACTCGACGGCACGTCAGATTCTACTGTTCTCCATTCTGCTCATCCCGGTGAGCTTTTTGCCGAGTTGGCTGAACATGACCGGCACGGTGTATTTCGTTGGCGCGGCGATTATGGGCTTGGTCTTCTTGCGTGCGGCCGTTCGCGTGTCCAGAAGCCGGACAATTCCGCTGGCCCGTAGCGTATTGCTCACCTCCGTGGTCTACCTTCCCGTGCTCTACGGCCTGATGCTGCTTGACCGGCAGTAAACCCGGAATGGAAGTTTCGGTCGAAGCGCTTTCGCACAGTTATCACAGCCGGCGCGGCGAGACCCGTTCGGCGCTGCGCGACCTCAATCTGTTGATCGATGGACCGATGCTGTATGGCGTGCTGGGTCCGAATGGGGGCGGCAAGTCGACGCTGTTTCGCATTTTGGCGACGATGCTGCGCCCGAAGTCGGGCAGAGCGCGGGTGGCTGGTTTCGACGTGGTAGAGCAGGCTCATGCAGTGAGGCGGCACCTGGGCGTAGTCTTCCAAACCAACTCGCTGGACAAACAGCTGACGATCGAAGAGAACCTGAAGCTACAAGGCCAGTTGCAAGGGCTCTCATCCCGGGAATTGCCGGGCCGCGTCGACGACGTCCTGCGGCAACTCGATCTGGTGGAACGCCGGGCCGATCTGGTGAAGGAGCTTTCAGGTGGGTTAGCCCGACGGGCTGAACTCGCCAAAGCGCTGCTGCACCGGCCGTCAATCCTGCTGCTCGATGAGCCTTCGACAGGGCTTGATCCGCATGCCCGCAGGCGCCTGTGGGAGACGGTGGATCAGATTCGCGCCTCGCGCCCGATGGTGGTGCTGCTGACGACGCACCTGCTGGATGAGGCGGACCGCTGCGACCGGCTGCTGCTGCTTCACGAGGGGGCTCGCGTTCGTGAGGGGACGCCGCCAGAACTGAAGGCGGCGATCGGCGGGGAGGTGGTGCTGCTGAAGTCTCGTGAGCCTGAGCGTCTGATGTCACTGCTGGCGGCGAATTCACCGGTGATGTTCGGGAGCGCGGTGCGCGTGGAGGTGGCCCATGCCCACCGTTTCGCCGCGGAATTGGTGGAGCGGCAGCCGGAGTTGGTGGAGAGTGTCGAGTTCCGCCGGCCGTCACTGGAGGATGTCTTCTTCGCGGCCACCGGAGCGCCGATCGTATGAGGGCGTTAGCCCGCCGGGAATTGCTGCGTTTCTGGAGAGAGCGTACGCGGGTGGCCGGGTTTGTGGTGGCGCCGCTGCTGTTCTGGTTCGTGACCAGCTCCGGCTTTGGCGACTTCAACCGGTTTTTCTCGGGCTCATTAGCGCTCACGCTGATGTTTTCGGCGATCTTCGCCAACATGTCATTGATTGAAGATCGCCGCGAGGGCTTCCTGTTGGGCGTGCTGGTGACGCGGGCGCCGCGATGGAGCGTGGTGGCGGGTAAGATCCTGGGAGCTTCGCTGTTGGCCTGGAGCCAGGCTTTGATGTTTCTCGCCTTTCTGCCGTTTACGGCGTTTCGTCCACCCTGGACCGCTGTGGTGGCCGTCATCCCGTCGCTGTTCGCCATTGCCTTCGCCTTCACCGCGCTCGGCTTTTTAATTGCCTGGAAGCTGAATTCCGTGCAGGGCTTTCACGCGATCATCAACCTGCTGCTGGTGCCGCTGTGGATGACCTCCGGTGCGCTGTTTCCGATCCGGACGGCGGATGCGTGGCTGCAGTGGGCGATGCGGTTGAATCCGATGACCTACGCGATGGCGCTGATTGAACGGCTATTGAATCCGGCGGCGGATGCACTGCTGCCTTCGGTACCCGTGAGCGCGGCGGTGACGCTGGTGCTGGGTGCGGTGCTCTTTGCCGGCGCCGTGCGGCTGGCGCGGGAGGGCGAGTGAAGCGGCTGCTGCTCGTGATGTTGCTCCTGTCCGGCTGTCAGCGCGGCCCGGATCTGCCGGTGCTCTACGATGTGCCGCTGTTCGAACTGACCTCGGAGCAGGGGCAAACTTTCTCCAGCTCTTCACTCAAGGGCCAATTGTGGGTGGCGGATTTCATCTTCACCCACTGCCCAGGGCCTTGCCTGCGCATGAGTGCGCAGATGAAAAAGCTGCAGGATGAAACGCAAGTACGTCTGGTTTCCTTCACTGTCGATCCCAAGCGCGATACGCCGGAGGTCTTGGCGCAGTATGCGCGACGGTACAGGGCGCAAAGCAACCGCTGGACTTTCTTGACCGGAACCATCGAGCAACTGAACTACCTGAGCCGTACGGTGTTTAAGGTTGGTGATATTGAGGCGGATCTGACGCACTCCACGCGCCTGATCCTGGTGGACGCGCAGATGCGCATCCGCGGATTCTTCGACGCGGCGGATGCCGAGGATCTCGCCAAACTCCGGGCCGCGATCGAAGCCTTGCGTTAGGCCGAAAAGACGGGCTTTTTGCCGGTATCGCGATTGCGAACCCGGTCATAGAGGTGGCGACCGTTCGTGGTGCCCAAGCCCTCGTTGTACTTGCTGGTGAGACCAAGCGCCTCACGAAGATCTTCGTCGAAAGCGTGGAGCGCCTTAAGGTGCTCAGCGGTGGCGGCGCGCCGGATGCCGTGCGACGTTTCAAAATAAACCTGATAGCCGCCGTGAGTGAGCACGCCAATCTCGCTACCGAGAAGAACACCGGTCTTCTCGATGGTGACTTCGGCGCCAGCCTCCTTGAGGACGGCCGCACAATCGTTGCGTAAGGCAACCGCGGTGCCCGTGCTCTTGACCGCAACGGAAAAGCCTTTTGACCGGAGATCGGCTACGTGGCTATCGAACGTGTGGACGGTGGGTTTTTCGCGCCGGAAGAACATGCTTCTTCTATGTTAACGCTTTAGCCGGCCACGCATCTTTTTGCTGATCTTCTCAATCTCTTCGAGCTTCTTGAGGAGGCCCAGAGAGAGGACGTGATGCTCATGTTGATCGAGCTCGCGGCGAACTTCCTGAGTGAGACGGACAAGGTCGTCGGCGTCCTTGAGAGTGCGTTTGTGTTCGGCTTTCAGAATCTCTTCGGATTGCAGTTTGCCATCCGGGAGGCGGACTGACGTGGGATCGTCGATCTTGGGTTTCGGCTCTTGGGAGAAAAGCAGGAGAGCAAGCAGCAAGGCTGGCATGCCTTTACTGTAGCGGTAACCCGGCGTGAACTGTGTCAACATGGGTGCCGTGCATTTTTGCCAGGAGTGAAAGATGATGAAGCGCAGAAAATATCTGAAAAGTTTGCTGGCCGCTGGTGCCGCGTCCGCGGTGGCCTCCGTTCCCGCGCAAGGCGCGGCAGCCGGGCGCCCGATTCAACTGCATGTCGACCTGACGGTGGACCCCGCGAAAGAGAAGGAGATGCTGAAGAACTTCGAGACGATCTTTCGTCCCGCCGCCGCCAAGCAACCCGGCTATATCGAGGTGAAGATGCTGAAGTTGCGTTCGACGCTGATGGGCAAGGCCCCGGCCGGAATCAACTACCGTTTCGCCCTCACCTATCAGAGCGAAGAGTTACGGCAGAAGTGGGTGGCTTCGGACATTCATCAGAAGGTTTGGCCGACGATTGAAAACACTCTGGCCACGAAGAACTACACCGTGATGCTGTTCGATTTGATTTAGAGCTGGCAGGAGAATGGCAACCATGAAGATGCTACTCCGAATCGCGGCTCTTTGGATTCTCCCGCTGGTGGCTCGTGAGCCACTGGCGCAACGGATTGTGCATACCGATCCGGCGAAGTACCGGACGGCAAAGTCAGTTCACGGTGGCGCCGGCCAACTCAACTACATGGCGCTGCTGGATGCGCATAGCCTCGATACGAACCTGTTCTTTTTGCATCGCGGCGTGATTCAGCCGAAGAGCGGCATTGGCGCGCACTTTCATAATCAGTGCGAAGAGATGTTTGTGATCTTTGACGGAGAGGCACAGTTCACGATCGACGGACGAACTTCGCTGTTGAAAGGTCCGGCGGGTGCGCCTTGCCGGATGGGCCATTCCCATGCAATTTATAATCCGACGGACAAGCCAGTGGAGTGGATGAACATCAACGTTTCGGCGATGAAGGGCACCTACGATGCCTTTGATCTGGGCGATCCTCGCGTGGATGTTCCATTGGACCCGATCCCGGTCTTCATGACGATGCGCCTGGACCAGGCACTGTTGCGCTCGGTGAAGGACGGTGCCCTGTATCGCCGCGCCCTGGATACGCCCGTGTTCACGAGCCCTTGGGCATACGTCGACCATCTGGTGCTGGCTCCCGGCGCATCCTCCGTGCCGCATCTGCATCGCGAGGTCGCCGAGTTCTATTACGTGGTGAAGGGCGACGGGACGGCTACCGTGGCTACAGAGACGGCGGCCATTCATGGAGGCGATGCGGTGCCGGTGCAATTGAGTGAGGCGCACTCGTTCACTAACACGGGTCAGCAACCGTTAGAGTTTCTGATCGTAGGAGTGTCGCGCGACAATACGCGTCGTGTGGATAGTATCGAGGTCCCGGCCCTAAGGCGCGGGGGGAATTGAGGATGAACCATGAGTAACATCAATCGTCGTTCGATGCTGGCCGCGCTCGGCGCGACGGCGCTGGCGCCTTTTCCTGGCAAGGGGGCGAAGAAAGCGACGGCCTTCGCGCTGATTGGAGATCGCTACCATAACTCCGATTACATTCGCATCGGACTTACACGCACGATCGCTCAACAACTCGGCGTCTCGGTCGACTTCACGGATGAGACGTCGCTCTTGAATGCGGAGACGCTGGATGGCTACAAGGTACTGATCGTGCTGCGCGACGGAATGATTTGGCCGGAAGGCTATGGAGGGGATGAAAGCACGAATGCGGCCTGGGTGGCGACGGGACGCCCGAAGCTGACCTTCGATCCGCCGTTGGCGATGGCCAAGGCGAAGCCGCAATTCTGGATGAAGCCATCGCAAGGAAAAGCGGTCAGGCAGTTTGTGGAGTCGGGCGGTTCAGCGTTGTTCCTGCACAATACGACCCACGTCGGGCTGACGGATCCGGATTTCCGCCACGTGCTGGGCGCTGCTTACACTGGCCATCCGCCGATCCGCACGTTTAAGGTGAAAGTGACGAATCCCGATCATCCGATCACCCAAGGCGTAACTGACTTTGTGGTGACCGATGAGCAGCACTATATGACTTACGACAAGGATCCGAAGTTCCAGTTCTTGCAGACGGTGAACGAGGACGGACTGATCTACCAGGGTAGTGCGACGGCGCCTGGAGGATGGTCCTACGATTACGGGAAGGGCCGGGTATGTTATCTGTCGCCCGGGCATATGCTGAGTGACTTATGGCACCCCCACTATGTCAAGCTACAGCAGAATGCCGTCCGGTGGATCATGCGCACTAAGGCTTAGCCGTGAGCGCGCGTTGCTTTCTTGCGATCTGGCTGGGGTCGGCGTGGCTGCAGGCCCAGCCGGATCCTTTGCTTGCCTGGCTGGACCGTCAGGCACAAGCGCATCTTGACCAGCGGGAGAGGGCCATCGCCGCGATTCGGACCAAGGCCGAAGCCGAGTCCCGCAAGAGCGTGGTGAGGGAGAAACTGGATAGAATTCTTGGCGGATTGCCGGCCTATCGCGGACCCTTGAACGCGCGGGTGATGGGGCAGCTTCGAGCCGAGGGTTACGTCATTGAGAAAGTGATCTTCGAGAGCCTGCCCGGCTTTTATGTAACCGGAAATCTCTATCGTCCGGAGATTACCGGAAGGTATCCCACGCTGTTAGTTCCGGCTGGACATACCCAGGAAGGCAAGCCCGAGATGCAGGTGCTGGCGGCGAACCTGGCGCTGAAGGGCTATATCGCGCTGACCTATGACCCAATCGGACAAGGTGAGCGCGAACAGACCTATCTTCCTCAACTCGGTAGGGCTTTGTCGGGTGGCGGGGGGAATGAGCACCTTGAACTCGGGGCGCGCAGCATGTTGATTGGCCAGAGCGTGGCCAGGTACTTTATCTTCGATGCCCAGCGGGCGATTGACTACCTGATCTCGCGCCCGGATGTCGATGCGGATCGCATCGGCGTGACCGGTTGCTCGGGCGGGGGCGCGATTACGACTTACGTGGGTGCGCTGGATCCCCGGGTGAAAGTGGCGGCGCCAGGATGCCACATCAACTCCTTTCGGACTCTGTTAACAGGGCCGACGCCTGACTCCGAGATGAGCCTGCCGCAGTTACTCTCGAACGGACTGGACTGGGCGGATTTCTTCGAATTGTCCGCGCCCATGCCTTGGCTTTTATTGGCTACGTCAGAGGACTACTTTACGCCGGCCGGCGCCAAGCCGGTTTATGAAGAGGTGCATCGTTGGTATGGCCTCTATGGTTTCGCAGACCGGGTGCGGTTCTTTGTCGGCAAGGGGCCACATGGGACGCCGAAAGAGAGCCGTGAGGAGATCTATCGCTGGATGAATCGGTGGTTGCGCGAGGGCAGGGGTGCCACGCAGGATGTCCCGGTGCGGCTGTATACGAATCGGGAGTTGCAGGTGACGGCGAGTGGTCATGTGGATGATGAGCCGCGCAGCCGGAAACTGCATCAGGTGATTCGCGAGGAGTTTGAGTCGCGGAAGCGGCTGGGTAGTTTGCCGGACCTGCAAGCTGAACTCAGGCGGCTGGGCATTGCTTCAATGCGGCCGGCCCCGGCGCTTGAGGTGTTGGAGCGCGCGATAGGCGACGGCTTTCGAACGGAGCGAGTGCGATTCGAAAGCGAGCCGGGCGTGACGATTCTTGGCAAGCTGTACCTTCCGGCGGGGACGGACCGGAGAGGCGCGGTGGTGGTGCTTGAGGAGAAGCGGCTGCCGGTGCCGCTGTTTGTGCAGCGCAGCCAATCGACGGCGGCGGTGGTGGAGGCGATGGTGAAGGCGGGCCAGGTGGTGTTGGAGTTGGAACCACGAGATTCGCCGGCGGCCTTGGACGGACGGCCGTTTCTGGGCAATTGGCTGACGAATGAGCGCGCGGACCTGGTGGGGCGCAATTTGGCGGCGATGCGGGCGCGTGACATCGTGGTGGCGGTGGACGTTTTGTCGGCGCGCGCGGATGTGAACCCGGCTGGCATACGCGGTTATGCGCGAGGAGTGAAGGGCTTCTGGCTGATGCTGGCGGCCGGGGTCGACCAGCGGCTCAGCCGGATCTGGCTGGACCGTACGCCTTGGCGCCTGAGTGCGGCACTGGAATCGCCACTGAGTAGCCACCTGTTTGAGGCAATGATTCCCGGCTTTGCGTTGCATTGGGACTTTCCGGATCTGGTGCGTTTGATTGGCGAGCGGCGGATCTTCTGGACTGATCCCACGAACTGGATGAATCAGGTAGTGGATGCCGGCGAAGGTTATCGTTATCGGACGGTGGGGCAGGGCGATGCGGACTATCTGAAAGAGTTTCTGCCGTGATGGTCGTGTGGGCGTTGTGGTGGGCGGGGGTGTTTGAAGACGGGGTACGGCTGAGCCAGTTGGGCCGCTGGGCCGAGGCACGCGCGAAGTTTGCCGAAGCGGTGCAAGCAGAGCCCAAGAACGCCCTGGCGTGGAAGGCGCTGGGTGTGGCGGCTGGCAAGGCCGGCGATGCGGAGGAGGCGGAGGAGGCTCTGCGGCGCGGCTGCCAGATCGACTCGAAGTTGGAGGATGTCTGCTACTACCATGCGCGCAGCTTGTACACGCTGAATCGTTTTGAGGCGGCAATTGCGGTTCTGCAGAAAGGGTTGGCGAGCGATCGGCGGCCGGGGCGAGCGTGGGTGGCGATGGGGCAGGCCTATGAGGCTCTGGGCGAAGAGGCGGCAGCGGAGCGGGCCTTCAGTGAAGCGCTGAAGCGGGAAGATGCTTTGGACGAAGCGCGGTTGCGGTACGGGAAGTTTCTCTATCGCGCGGGACGGATGCCAGAGTCGGCCAAGGTGCTGGAAACGGCGGTGGCGCAGCGGGAGAACTTCGGAGAGGCGATGGGGGAGTTGGGGCGGATCTACTACCAGGCGGGGCGAGTAAAGGAGGCGATTCCTCTGCTAGAGCGCGCGGCCGGGTTGCGGCCTGACCTTGAGTGGGTCGGAGTGGTTTTGGAGCGAGCGCGCCGGCGGAACTAAGGTTGGACGCTGATCCGGCGATTCGGCAATAGCTGTTTTAACGTGCGGGACGCTCCACCGGGGAAACGCACTTCGATCTCGTCAATGACGGTTGCGGCGCCAAGGCCGAAGTGGACGTCAGGCGAAGAGGAACTGGCGTAGCCCACGGCCTGGGTGGCGTGATTGTACTGGGTTCGGCCTCCGGCCCGCAGGATGACCTCGGCGCCGAGCACGGTGCGGACCGTGAGCCAGTTGCGGCCCTCGGCGCGGTCGTTGAGCCAAACGGTGGGTGTCTCGCCGAGCCGGGTGGTAACGATGTCGATGGCGCCGTCGCCATTGAGGTCGGCGAAGGCGGCGCCACGGTGGCGGGCGGCTTCGCCGATTGGCTCCGGGCGGAAGCGGGCCTGGCCGGTATTCCAGAGAAACAGATTCCGTTGTCTGGACTGCCGGCTGGAGAAGGTTTCGGTGTTGTCGTTGACGTCGCCGTTGGCGGTGAAGATGTCCTTCTCGCCGTCGTGATCGAAGTCGTAGATGCCGGTACTCCAGCCGCTGAGGGCGCGCGTGGCGGCCCCGATGCGAGACGGGTAGGTGAGATCAAGAAAAAGGCCCTGGGGCAGGGCTTTGAACAAGGGAAACGTCTCGTTGGCGAGGGCGGTGATGAAGATGTCGGGCCGGCCGTCGCCGTCGAGGTCGCGGAAGTCGGCGCCCATGCTGGAGAGGGCGTGGCCGTCGTCGTTCAGGCCGATGCCTGCCGTCATGCCGCGCTCGGTGAAGGTGCCATTGCGCTCGTTGTGAAAGAGGAAATTGGGGACGGCGTCGTTGGTAACGACCACGTCGAGCCAGCCGTCGAGGTCATAGTCGGCAAAGGCAAGGCCCATGCCCTTGCCGATGTGCGCCCCGATGCCGGATGCCTGCGAGACATCGGTGAAGCGGCCTTGGCCCTCGTTGCGGAAGAGCGAATTGGCGAGGCCGGCGTAGTGCTTGGGATGGCAGTAGGTGCGGTAGCCGGCTTTGCGGTCGCCGCAGTAGGGTTCTTTGGTGGGGTCCCATTGGACGTAGTTGACGACGAAAAGGTCGAGGTCGCCGTCGTGGTCATAGTCGAACCAGCCGGCGGAGACGGACCAGCCGGTTGTGGGGAACGGCAGGCTTTGGAAGGTGCCGTCGCCGCGACTGCGGTAGAGCAAATTTTCGCGTACGCCAGTGACGAAGAGATCGGTAAAGCCGTCGCCGTCGAAGTCGGCGGCGGCGGCGCCCATGGAGTAACCGCGGCCAGCGAGGCCGGCTTGGGCCGTGACATCCTGCCATTGCCGGTCTCCGAGGTTGCGGTAGAGGCGATTGGCTTGGGCCGGTAACTTGATCAGCGTGGGGAGGTTGGCCCCATTGGTGATGAAGAGGTCGGACCGGCCGTCGTTGTCGAAGTCGAAGATGGCCAGGCCACCAGGCATCGTTTGGATGAGATGTTTTTCGGGTGTGGGCGAATGCAGCAGTGGGTGCGGAAAGGGCGTGTAGGTGGGGGGGGAGGCGAAGCACAGCAAAGGCAGGATGAAACGCTTCACGGCTGTTAGTTTATGTCAAAAAACCACATTTAATTTTGTCAAGATTCGTAATGCACTCGCCGACTGGTTGTGATAAGATTTCTCGCACGGTGGGTGAGTTACCCCAAGAATGGGGCCAAACACCATGTCTTGTCTTTGGAAAAGGGGATGCGCATGTCACGTAGCATGTTGCGCATGGCGATAGCCATGATGCTATTTTTCTGTCTTTCACTCGGGGCGCAGGAGTTTCGTGCCACGCTAACGGGGCGGGTGCTGGATAGCACCGGTTCCTTGGTCGCCGGAGCGACGGTGAAGGCCGTCAATACCGGATCACAAGAAACCAATACCGTAACCACAGATTCCTCGGGTGTCTACTCGATTCCGTTTCTGCGGCCTGGGCAGTATACGCTGACGGTGACGCAATCGGGATTTAAGACGGCGGTGCGCAGCAACATCACGTTGAATGTCAGCCAGGTGGCTGGTGTGGATGTGGCTCTGGAAGTCGGCCAGTTGACCGAGTCGGTGACGGTGGAAGCGAATGCGGCGGTACTTGAGACGCAGACCGCTTCACGGTCCGGCGTGATCGACAATAAGACGATTGCGGACCTGCCGCTGAATGCGCGGAATCCTTTCATGCTGGGTGCGACGCAATCTGGCGTGACGTTTCGCGGTGCGGCGATCTGGCAGCGGCCATTCGACAATGGTGCCATCGCTGAATGGTCCATTAATGGTGGGCAGCAATCGCGCAATGAGTTCCTAATGGATGGTGCGCCGAACAACGCGCAGTTGGGCGGCAACAACATCGCTTACGTGCCGGTGGTGGACGCGGTGCAGGAGTTCACGATTCAGACGAATTCGTACGATGCCGCTTATGGGCGCACGGGTGGTGGTGTGGTGAACGTGGTGCTGAAGTCAGGTGGTGCGAAGCATCATGGCGCGGCGTGGGAGTTTCTGCGGCGCGCGCCTTTGAATGCGAACTCGTTTCAGAACAATGCGCGCGGGCGGACCAACGGCATCGAGAACGCTCCCCGGCCGAACGGCAATATGGACCAGTATGGTTTTCAGGTGGACGGGCCGATTTATTTCCCAAAGCTCCTGAAGAAAGATGCGCCGGTGAAGTTGTTCTACATGGGTACTTATGAAGGGTACCGTGAGGGCACGCCGAATCCATTGCGGAATAGCTTCGCGCAGCCGGAAATGCGGACTGGTGACTTCAGCCGTCTGACGCAGCCAAATGGGCAGGCGATCGGGATTTTCGATCCGATCAGTACGACCACCGACGCCAGCGGTAACCCGGTCCGGTTGCAGTTCCCAAACAACCAGATTCCGGCAAGCCGGATTGACCCGGTGGCCCGGAGGGTGATGGCCTTTATGCCTACGCCCAATAACATTGAGCCTGGCCAGCGCTATTCCACTACAAACTTCATTCTTCCCACGTATGTGAATCAGGATGACTTCTACAACCTGATTTTGAAGTTCGACTGGAATTTTGGCGATAAGCATCGGACGTTTATCCGGCATGCGTCGAACGACCGGACGGAAGAGCGATGTTCCAACGGGATCTGCTCGGGTCCGGGCATGGACGGTCAGCAACCCTTCCAGCGGATCAACGACGCGTACGTGATCGATTGGGTGTCGACGATCAATCCGACGACGGTTTTTAACGTACGCGCTTCGTATAACCGGTTTATTGAGAAGGGTTTCGGGCGGGACAATGAGAATTTTGACCTGACCAGTCTGGGGCTGCCTTCGTCGTTGGTGAGTCAGCTGCCGTCGCCCGCATACTTCGGGCGCTGGAATTTGGCGGGCTACAGCTCGTTGGGGCGCGGCCAGAGCATCAACATCACGAATAATTACGGAATCATGGGGAGTTTGACGAAGAACTGGGGCTCGCATACGCTGAAGGGAGGCGTCGACTTGCGTCGGATTCACTTCATTCAGCAGAACAGCGGCGACATTCTGTCGTTCCAATTTAACGACCAATGGACTCGTCGCAATTGGAATCAGGCAGAGGCCGATTCTGGCGACTCGTTCGCCAGCTTCCTGTTGGGAATGCCGAGTAACTTCAATGGCGATCGCACGCTCGGCGGACAGCAATTCTTCCCGCTGTATCCTTTCTATCAGAACTGGTATACGGCGCTTTACTTCCAGGATGACTGGAAGGTGAATCGTCGCCTCACGCTGAACCTCGGCTTGCGCTACGACATCAATCAACCGGCGAGTGAAAAGTATGACCGGATCAACCGTGGCTTCGATCCGAATGTTGCTTCACCGCTTCAGATTCCCGGCATGAATCTGAGGGGTGGCTTGCAGTTTGCGGGAGTCGGCGGCAATCCGGCTAATTCCGGAACCCTCTACAAGAATACCTGGCAACCTCGAATTGGTTTTGCTTATTCAGTGAATGACCGACTGGTCGTCCGCGGCGGCTTTGGCCGCTACTACATGAACCCGAGTAACAATAATCTGCGGAGCCTCGGTTTCGAAACCAATACGCCGATCGTGGCCAGTCTGGATGACGGACGGACGCCCATTTCGGGAGTGCTGAGCAATCCCTTCCCGAATGGCTTTTCCCGGCCCGCAGGCTCGGGCCTCGGGGCCAACACTTTCGTGGGCCGCGACTTTAACCACTGGACGACGGACTTCAAGCTGCCGGGGATCGATCAGTTCTCCCTGGGCTTCCAGTATCAGGTGAATCCGCGTTCGGTGCTGGATGTCTCTTACATTGGCAGCGTAACGCGCAATCATGAAACGGAGATTCCGCTCAATATTCCCAACGCCGCCTTTATGCGACAGTGCGATGCTTTGCAGGGTGGGTTGCCGGATTTCTGTAACCAGCAATTGCCCAACCCGTTCCGTGGCAACACGGCCTTTACGGGCACGCCGTTCTTCACTGCGTCCACGTTGTCCCGCTATCAGCTCAATCGGCCATTTCCCCAATACAACGGCAACCTGCTTCAACAGGGATTGAACGACGGCCAGATCAACTACCACTCGATGCAGATCAACTACAATGTGCGTCTGTCTGGCTTGACGGTGACGACGAACTATACCTGGTCGCGGATGCTGGAGCAGTGGGGCTTCACGGATCCGTTCAACCGTGTGGAGCAGCGCAGCCTCTACTTCAACGACCGTCCGCACGTCTTCAAATTCACCGGCTCCTACGACCTGCCGTTCGGCCGGGGGAAGAAGTTCGGCAGCGGCTCCAGCAGTTTGGCGGATAAGTTCATCGGGGGCTGGCAGGTAACCAGCTTCTTCCAGTGGGCGACGGGTGAGCCAACCGACTATCCGGCCAACGTTCTGCCATTGCGCGATTCCTCCGTGAAGGACGTGCAGTGGAACTCGCACCAGGTGCGCGGCTGGGGTAACTGCGTGGTTCGCCAGAACAATAACGGCACGCGCACCGCAATGCCTTACTCGCTGGCCGCAGGCTGTGGCAATGATCTCAATACGTACGACTGGCTTTGGGTTGGCGACTATTCGCCGGGCCAGACCGCCCCTGGCCGTCAGACCCCGAACCGGCAGCCCACGCTGCGAAAGCATCGCGTCCCCACGCTGGACGCCTCGCTACTGAAGACGACCCGCTTCGGCGAGCGCTACCGCATGCAGTTTGGCTTTGAAGCTTTCAATGCGATCAACAAGTACTACTTCGGCCGCAACGATAACTTCAACACCAATCCGAACGATGCGAACTTCGGGACCTTGTTCCCGGCGTTGACCTCGAACCAGAACTTCAGCCCGCGCACGATGCAGGTGCGTTTGAAGTTCCTCTGGTAAGACCGCCATTGAAGGGGCGCTTTTCGAAGCGCCCCTTCGCTTTCAGCCGGGTGATATAATTTCGGCGACTACCTTGCGCAATGTTTTCTTCATTTTCCTAGGTTTCGGCATACTGGCGTTGGCCCAGCCGAGTCCGGTCGTGACTAAGTACTGCGTGGGCTGCCACAGTTCACAGATGAAGGCCGGCGGGCTGGTGCTCGCCGGCCTTGATTTTGCTAAGGCCGGCGACGATGCGGCGACCTGGGAGAAGGTACTGCGGCAGGTGAAGTCCGGGCAAATGCCGCCGGCGGGTTTGCCGCGTCCGGATGCCGCCACGGTGGAAAGCTTCACGAAGGGACTGGCGGCAACCTTGGACAAGGCGGCACTGGCAAAGCCAAATCCGGGTGCGCCGATGCCGCACCGGCTGAACCGGATGGAGTACAGCAACGCGATTCGCGACTTACTGGCGCTCGATACTCAGGCCGGGATGTCGCTGCCGGTGGATGAGTCCGGGTTCGGCTTCGACAACATGGCGGACCTGCTGTCGATGTCGCCTTCGTTGCTGGAACGCTATCTTTCCGCGGCGCGGCGCGTGAGCCGTCAGGCCATCGGCGACCTCAAGATGAAATCCGAGGAGACGTCTTATGGCACGACAGTCCGCAGCCAGAAGAAGTCGCCCAGCACAGAGGAGTTGCCGCTTGGCGCATCGCGTGGGCAGGCGTTCCGGCATTATTTTCCCCTGGACGGCGAATATGAGTTTCGCGTGAATCTGGCGGGATCCATGGGCGAGGGTGCGCCGCCTACGCCCTACAAGCTGAAGGTTCCGGTGAAGGCCGGCTTGCATTCCGTGGTAGTGACCTTCTTTAACGAAACGTCCCGGCCGGAAGTGGCGCTGAAGACTTTCGGGCGTTTTCCGGCGGCGGGTCCGGCACCGTTGGAAAAGCCGGTCGACATGGATCTTCGAATCGACGGCGTGAGTGTGAAGCGGTGGCCGGTGCCGCAGCGCGGCACGCCGCCGGATGCGGCGTTGACGACCATCGCCGGTCCGCATGCCCCAACCGGGCGTGGCATGACACCGAGCCGCCAGAAGATCTTCGTTTGCCGTCCGGCCAAGATGGCCGAAGAAGATGGCTGTGCGCGGACGATCCTGGCATCGCTGTCGAAGCGAGCGTTTCGCCGTCCGGTGACGGATGCGGACGCGCGGCCGTTGCTGCGTTTTTACGCTGATGCCCGAAAGCAAGGCGCGGACTTCGACGATGGAATTGGCGCTGCGCTGGAGGCGATGCTGGTTTCGCCGGATTTTCTTTTCCGGATCGAGCGGGATGCAAAAGGCTTAGCGCCGGGTACGGTACATCCGTTGAGCGACTACGAGTTGGCTTCACGCCTTTCGTTTTTCTTGTGGAGCAGCATTCCCGACGATGAGTTGCTGCGGGTGGCTGGGGACGGCAAGCTGAGGGTTCCGGCGATGTTGCAGGCGCAGTTGAGCCGGATGCTGCAGGACCCGAAATCCGATGCGTTGATTCAGAACTTCGGAGGTCAGTGGCTGTTTCTGCGCACTTTGGCCAATGCGAAGCCCGATGCCGACATTTTCGCGAACTTCGATGAGAATCTGCGCCAGGCTTTCCAGAAGGAAACTGAACTGTATCTGGCGAATATCTTTCGAAATGGACGGAGCGCGCTTGAACTCCTGGATTCCGACTACACCTATCTGAATCAGCAGTTGGCGCAGCACTATGGAATTCCTAATGTGTACGGTTCGCACTTCCGGAGAGTGACGTTGGGCGATGCGCGGCGCGGCGGATTGTTGGGGCAGGGAAGCATTCTGACGGTAACTTCCTATCCGAATCGGACTTCGGTGGTGCAGCGCGGCAAGTGGATTCTGGAGAATTTGTTAGGGACGCCGCCGCCGCCCCCGCCGCCGGATGTGCCGGAATTGCAGGCCAAGTCCAAAGATGGGCGGAAGCTGAGTTTGCGAGAGTCGATGGAGATGCATCGCGCGAATGCGGTGTGTGCGTCGTGCCATGGCCGGATGGATCCGATTGGCTTTGCTCTGGAGAACTTCAACGCGGTGGGTGAGTGGCGGACTCACGACGGCGGGGTGGCGGTGGATGCGAAGGGCAAGTTGCCGAACGGCAGCGAGTTTGAAGGGCCGGGTGGTTTGAAGAAGCTGCTGCTGGCGCGTCATCGAGACGAATTTGTTGAGACGATTGTCGAAAAATTGTTGACCTATGCGCTGGGCCGCGGTCTGGAAGCTCGAGACAAGCCGACCGTGCGGATGATTGCGCGCAAAGCCGCGGCGGATGAGTATCGAATGGCGACGATTGTAACCGCCATAGTGGAAAGTGCGCCATTTCAGATGAGGAGAACTCCATGATCATCACCAAGAAAGCTCTTTCGCGCCGGACGATCCTGCGCGGAGCCGGGACGGCGTTGGCGTTGCCGGTATTGGATGCGATGATGCCCGCGCTGGTGGGAGCGGCTCCCACGCCACCGACGCGGCTGGCGTTTGTCTACCATCCGGTGGGCATGATCCTGGATCGTTGGACGCCGAAGGGGACGGGGACGGGCTTTGAACTGACGCCTTCGATGAAGGCGCTCGAGCCGTTTCGCGAGAATATGACCGTGCTGACCGGTTTGGCGCAGGTGCAGGGGCGGGCGCTGGGTGACGGTCCGGGAGACCATGCGCGCGAAGGCGCCACTTGGCTGACGGGCGTGCATCCGAAACGGTCCGAGACGAATATCGGCTGCGGCATCTCCGCCGACCAGATAGCGGCGAACGAATTGGGCAAGCACACGCAATTGGCCTCGCTCGAGTTGTCTTTGGAGGCGCCGGGCCTGGCCGGTGCCTGCGACCAGAACTACAGCTGTGCGTACACCAATACCGTCTCGTGGAAGACGCCGACGATTCCGCTGCCGATGGAAGCCAGTCCGCGGGTGATCTTCGAGCGGCTTTTCGGCGAGGGCGGAAGCAGTGATCCGGCGGCACGCAAGTTGCAGTTGAACAAGCAGCGCAGCATTCTGGACTACGTGGCGGGCAGCATTGACCGGTTGCAGAGCGATCTGGGCAATCGTGACAAGCGCAAACTGAGCGAGTATCTGGATTCGATTCGCGATCTGGAGCGCCGCATTCAAAAGGCGGAACTGCAGAGCGCGGAGGTGAAGCTGCCGGAGATGCAGAAGCCGGATTCGACGCCAGAATCGTTTGAGGAGCACGCCAAGCTGCTGATTGAGTTGCAGGCGATCGCTTATCAGACCGACATGACGCGGGTGATCACCTTTATGCTGGGCCGCGCGGGCAGCAATCGCGCTTACCGTTCGATCGGCATTTCGGACGGCCATCATTCGCTCACCCACCACATGAACGATCCCGAGAAGATTGACAAGGTGGCACAGATTGACGCGCATCTGGTGAAGACCTTTGCCGCTTACCTCGACAAGATGAAGTCAACGCCCGACGGCGTGGGCGGCACTTTGCTGGACAATATGTTGATCTGCTACGGCAGCAGCCTGGGCGACGGCAATATTCACACGCATCATGACCTGCCGATCGCGCTGCTGGCGGGCAAACGCTACTTCGCCGGCAATCGCCATCTGCGTTTTGCGCCGGAGACGCCGCTGAATAACCTGTTCCTGAACATGTTTGACGCGGCGGGAGTGCCTTGCACCAGTTTCGGCGACAGTACGGGCCGTTTGGCGCACGTTTAACTCGTATGCGCCTTTGTCTGGTTTATCTCTGCGCGGCTGGTTTGTTGGCGGGTGATCTTCGTCTGGTGGACGCGGTGAAGCGGCGCGATGCGCAGTCGGTAGAGGCATTGCTGAAACAAAAGGCGGAGGTGAACGCTACGGCGTCCGACGGAGGCACTCCGCTGGCGTGGGCGGTTCACCTGGGGGAACGTGGGTTGGCGGAGCGGCTGATTGCCGCCGGGGCCAAGGTGGAGACGGTGAGCGAATACGGCGAATCGCCGTTGACGCTGGCGGCGGCAAATGGCGACGGTGCGTTGGTGACTGCGCTGCTGAAGGCGGGGGCCAATGCGAAGGTGGCTCGGGGCAATGACGAGACTGCGTTGATGCTGGCGGCGGGTGCGGGCGGTGTGGAAGCCGTGCGCGCTCTGCTGGAGGCTGGCGCCGAGGTGAATGCCGCCGAAACTCGGAAAGGTCAGACGGCTCTGATGTGGGCGGCCGCTGAGGGGCACAGCGACGTCGTGCGTCTATTGCTGGAGAAGGGCGCGGATGCGAAGTTGGCATCGAAGAACGGGTTTACCGCCTTGTTCTTCGCGGCCGTGAAGAACGATGGAGAGTCCGTGAAGGCTCTGACGGCCTCAGGCGCGGATGCCAACTCGGCGCTGAAGGATGGCACGAAGGTACTGCTCACCGCCGCATCGCATCGCAGTTCGGCAGCGGCGACGGCGCTGCTGGACGCAGGAGCGGACCCCAACATCGCCGATCGAATGGGCAATACGCCGCTGCATCTCGCCGCCCAGGCGGGCGACTTGCCGCTGATCGGTAAGCTCTTGGCGAAGGGTGCACAGAAAGATGCGCGCACGTCCGATCCGCCTCCGGGGGCACGCGGATTCTTTCGCGCCCCGGCCGGGGGGCAGACGCCGCTCTTTCTGGCCGCGCGGGCTGGACACATTGCGGCAATGCGCGCCTTGCTCGACGCGGGGAGTGACCCCAAGTTGAGGGCGAACGATGGCGCCTCCCTTTTGATGGCCGCGGTGGGGAGCGCGAACGTGGAGGTGGTGAAGTTCGCGCATCAGTTCGATCCAGACACGAAGGTGGTGACGCGCGACGGCACTACGCTGATGCATTCCTCGGTGAGTGGTACCGCCAATGGCGGCGCGCTCGAAGCGCAACTGCGGATTTGCGAAGTGGTGAGCTTCCTGGCGGCGAAAGGCGCACCGCTGGACGAACTCAACAAAGCTGGCCGCACGCCGATTGATCTGGCCGATGTTCTGCCCATCGACAAGGCCGTCGAATTGTTGACGGAGCTGATTTCGAAGAGCGGTGCGCAGCCAAAATCCCCATCGAAGCGCTGACCTTCCCATATCCGCCTGAAAGAGTGATCGGCGTTGAATCTTGGCGTTTCGGATGCGCCACAGAGCGTGTTCATTGCGCGCGCAAATTTAGGTCGGGTTCCAGCCGATTCACCCTGAAGCCGCAGGCAAGGATCGCGAGAAGGCCGGCGAGCAACAAAGTGATCGCCACCGTAAGATGGACTGCTGGGTCAAGGGGTCGGACATCGACCAATAGTGAAGCGATGCCCCTGCTGCCGGCGCAGGCCAGGGCTTCTCCGGCCACAACTCCCGCAAACAAGAGCGATGTTCCTTGCCTTACGACAGGGGACATCAACTGCAACGTTGTCGCCCCGAGCGCCAGTCGGATTCCCAGTTCCTGTCGCCGGCTGGACATGTAGAACAACGCAACCGATATCAGGCCAGCGATCGACGTGGCGGCCGAGAGTGTGGCGAACGTGCCGAGAATCAATGCGTATAGCCGATGCATCGTCAAACTCTCCGCAACGTACGCGGTCATGGGCCGCACATCAAACACCGTCGCGTGGGGAGCCTCATCCCGGATTGCCTGCTGAATCGGCCGCAAGACCCCCATCGGATTTCTGGGCACGCGCACCAGGAGGCTGAGGAATCCAGGTGGCGTCTCGGCAAGCGGGTAGCTAATCTCTGGCCTCGAGTCCATAGAAAGGGCAGCGCTCGATTCCCGACGGTACACTCCAATGATCTGCCTGGACTTCCCTCCTTTGCCGCCGGGTTCCAGCACACGCCGGCCAATCATCTCCCCAGCCGGCAGGCCCAGGCTCGTCGCGAATTGCTCGTTCACGAGGGCAACTGGGCGGCCTGCCGGAACACCTGTGGCGCTAAAGTCCTGGCCGGCGATGATCACGCCGCCCGCGGTAGACACGTACTTTTCACTGATCGTTCGATATCGAGCCCTGATGGGAGAAGCGGTACCCTCGAGTTGGACTGCAACGAGGGACGCCGAATCCCGGCTCAGCGGTAACTTGGATGCCGCTGCCACCATGGCGCCAGGAATAGTCGCCTCGATCCGATGCTGCCATCGTGCAATGAGCTGACGACGTACGTCCGAGGTCTGATAGGGCGAACCCTTGAAGGATATCGTCGCGGCAGCCAGGGCCTGCGGATCGAAGCCAGGGTCGGCGCGCATGAGACCGTACAGACTCTTGCCTTGCAGCCCCGCCCATGCAAGCAGCGCAGTCGTCATCGCGACTTGTCCGCAAAGCAGCCAACGGCCAAACCTGGTGACATCCGCATTGTCACCAGACGTCCGCGACTTGTGTGGTGCGCCATGCGCTCTGGCTGCGTTCCATCCCGCTACCCAGCCCGTCAGGGCACCCGAGAAGAGCGCCGTGATCACGCAAACCCCGAGCACAGATTGATCGAGTGAAACGTCAAGCATCCCAGATGGAACGGCGCCACGCGGGATCAGGCGAACCAGAAGGAAGGCCGCCCAAACTCCGGCTACACCGCCGCAGAGGGAAAATAGTAGGCCTTCGACTGTCGCTTGTCGCCTGATTATCTCGGGCCTCGCCCCCAGAGCGAATCGGATGGAAACGTCCTCGCGCCGCTGAGCGTTTCTCGCAATAAGCAGACCGGCGGCGCTCGCACAGCCCAGCAAAAGAAGCATTCCGGCGGCCAAAGTCAAGAAGAGTACAGGCCTGCGAATGTCGGCGGTGAGAGCTGACTGCAGCGGGACGACTGACTTGGGGTAGTCTCTGGCTTCCTCTCCAACCAAGGTCAAGCTGAGTGCCATCGCCGCCGAAGCGCCTTGGCTCTGGGTAGCGCCTTTCTTGAGACGAGCGACAACGAACGTGGACACCGCTTGTTGTTCTTCGAGCAACTTCAAGAAGATCTCGTCTCCGCGGGTGTATGTCCAAATCTGAGCGCTCTCCGGGAATCGAAATCCGGGCCGCATCACGCCGTTAACCCGGAGTTGTTCCCCGTTCACCCGAATAGTCCTTCCCACGATTGCTGGATCTCCCCCGAACACATCCCGCCAAACCGGTTCGCTAAGCACTGCGAAGTCTCCGCGACTTTCGCCGAAGTCGGATCCGAGCAGGATCGACTGGCCGAAGACGCCGAAAAACGAACCCGAGACGCTGGCGGCCTTTACTCTGACCGAATTGTCCGCGCCGTCGAGATTGCCGTCCCATGGACTGTAGTAGGCGAGGTCATCGAAGACCTCCTGCGTCTTCAACCAGTCGCGTACTATGCCAGGGTTGGATTGCGCTAGGGCGGTCGGAAAATTCTCGAGGCTGACGATTCTATCGGGGTCATGGTACGGGAGCGATCGCAGCAACAGCGCGTGGGTCACGCTGAACATCGCACTCGTGAGCGCGATGGACGCGGCGAAGTTGCCGATCAGACCGGCGGACAATGCTTTTCGCTGCCCCACAAATCTAAGCCAAAGACGCAGGTCACTTCTTAACAGCTCGAGATGTTCGCGAATTGCAGTTTCGATGAGGTCCGGCAAGATCGAGAGCCAAGCTCGAATCACCCCGGCTCCGGATCGGCCAAGCAATTCTTCCCGGAAGAACAGGACGATCTCCCGCTGGTAGTCCCGCCGAAATGAGGCCGGGAGCGCGAGGCAGGCTAGGCGAAGAAAAAACAGGTGGATCTCTAGCACGACTCGGCGGTCCTCCTATTCCGAGGCGAAGCCTGGCAGCTTCCTGGTTCGTTTTAAAAACGCTCCGAGCCGGTCGACCTCAGCTCGCGCTACTTCTTGTCCGTAAGGGGTAATCCTGTAGTAGCGGCGTCGTTCATCATCCAAATGAGGATCGGGCCGTTCGCCGGCTTCTTCGATTACGCTTTCGGCGAGCAGTCCTTTGATCGCGTTGTAGAGGCTTCCCGCGCCTGGATTGAGCGTACCGGCCGAAGAATCGAAGATGCTCTTTTTGATCGCGTAGCCGTGCCGTTCTCCTTCGGTCAAGGCGACGAGGATGTGGAAGTGCAAGGGCGAAAGTGGGAGCAACTTGCCGGGATCTCTGACAGGGGTTCGCGCCATGCGATCGATAATAGTAAATTTTTGTACTAGTTGGCAAATTTTGTATTAGACCGGGCGCGAGCACCGGCACTGGGCATCAGCCTCCGGCGGGTTACCACGGGCTGCTAGCATAGTCAGGATGACCCCTCAAGAAAAAGCGGAGCAGCTTGGCGTTAAGTTCGAGAAGCTGCAACCGGGATACCTGAATCTTTGCATTCGTTCCGGCAACTTACTGATTACGTCCGGTCACGTGAGTGACCTGAAGGGCAAACTCGGTGCGGGCGTGAGCACCGAGGAAGGCTACGCGGCGGCGCGCAATTGCGCGGAGAAGATCCTGAATTCGGTGTGGAATGCCCACGGCACTTTGGACGGCCTGAAGGTGTTGAAGTTGCTGGGATGCGTCAACTCTGAGCCGGCCTACATTGAGCAGCATCTGGTGATCAACGGCGCGTCCGATCTCTATCACAAGGTGTTCGGCGAAGTGGATGGCTTCCATGCCCGCAGCGCGCTGGGCTTTGCGTCGTTACCCGTGGGCGCGGCGGTGGAAGTGGAGGCGATTTTCGAGATCAAGTCCTAGCCAAGTCTCGTTTCAGAAAGAGGACGCAGCCGGTGAAGAGCAGGGCTGCGTCCAGCGCCAAAATACCGGCGACGCTGGCGAAGACCCCGTCCAGTCCGGCGGTGCTTTTGAGCGCTCCGGCAACAAAGACGCCTGCCCCGCCGGCCATCGTATTCAGCATGTTGGTGAGGCCGATGACGGTGGACCGTTTGTCCGCGCCGGCGAGGTCGCACAGCAGCGGAATGATGTTGAGGTCCGCGCTGGCGCGCAGCAGCGAGTACACGACCAGGGCAGCCATGACGGCGGTCTGGTTCTTGGTGATGAGAAAGACGAGCAGGACGGGCGCGGCGCACAGGATGAGGATGGCTTGCATCCACATGCGGCGATGGGGTCCGCGAGCGGCGACCCGGTCAGAGACATAGCCGCCTGTGGCTAACGCGACCGCGCCGCTGACGTTCACCAGTGAGGAGCCGAGAAAGCCGGCTTGGCCGAGGGATAAACGGAAGTTCTCGTGAAAATACAGCGGTAGCCAATTGATGAAGACCCAACTGCCGATGGAGGTGAGCAAGCCGGCGGCGGTGAGGATGAGGATGGTGGGGACGCGGGCGAGAGTGGTGACGGCGGTGCCAAACGAGACGGCGGGCTGATTGGCGATGAGTGGCGCACGGTGGAGCGGCAGGATGAAGCGGCAGATGACGGCGAGCAGCAGTCCGGCGAGGCCGAGGGCGACGAGCGGCGTTCGCCAGCCGTAAGCTTGTCCGAGGTAACCGGCGAGGGTTCCGCCGCCTACCATGCCGAGAGTATTGCCCAGGGTGAGCAGGCTGAGCGCGGTGCCGCGGGTCTCCTGCTGGTGATACTCGGCAACCAGCGCAAAGGCGGCAGGCAGGTAAAACGCCTCCACAATGCCGAGCAAGGCCCGCATGGCGAGCAACTGCCAGGGCAGAACGGCAAGGCCCGTAAGCAGCGTCACCAGGCTCCAACCGGCCAGGCTCCAGATGATCAGGCGGCCGCGTGCGAAGCGGTCTCCGAGGTATCCGCCAAAGGGAGAGGTGAGCGCGTAGCTCCAAAGGAAGACCGAGCCCATGGCGCCAAGGGCGACGTCGGTGAAACCCATATCGGTCTTGAGCAGCGCGTAGACCGAAGTGACGCTGGTACGGTCAGCGTAGTTGAGCGCGCTAACGAAGAACAGGGTGCCCGCGAGGATCCATTTGTAATGGGGGCTGTTCTGCAAGGCTTCATTGTACGGCCTGCCAGCCGGACTACGATGAGTAAGTTATGCAACGCCGAACCTTTCTTGCCGCCGCCAGGGCCACCGCGTGGGCGGCCGCGCCTGATGCATCTCCGCTCTCCCTGGGCTCACGCCGTGAGTTGTTTGTTGACCGGTGGTTGATCGACCGTCTCGACGGGGCAGACCTGCGGTTGCACGTGCCGATTGAACGCGAGCCCGCGCTGTTTCTGGATCGGCCCTGGGAAGGATCTTTCTCCGGCTACTTCACCGTGATTCAGGACGGCGGGGATTACCATCTCTACTACCGCGGAATTCCGACCGCGGGGGCCGATGGCCAGGAGGCGGAAGTCACCTGCTACGCGCATTCTCGCGATGGCCTGCATTGGACACGGCCGAATCTGGGGCTGCATGAAGTTGCAGGATCGAAGCAGAATAGCGTCATTCTGGCGCGCCAGGCGCCGTACTCGCACAACTTCTGCCCGTTTCTGGATGCGCGGCCCGGAGTGCCGGCAGCACAGCGCTTCAAAGCGATAGGTGGCACGCGGGACAGTGGTTTGGCTGGCTTCGTGAGCGCCGATGGCGTGCACTGGACGAAGATTCGCGAGCAGCCGCTATTGCCCCCGGCGAAGACGGCTTCGGTGTATGACTCGCAGAACCTGGCGTTCTGGTCCGCGGCGGAGGGCAAGTATCTGTGCTATTACCGCACTTTTAAGCCGGTGCCGGGGATGGGCCGGGTACGCTGGGTGTCGCGAGCGACGAGCGACGATTTCCTGACGTGGACGCCAGGAGAAGAGATGAACTTTGGCGACGCTCCGCCGGAGCACATCTACACGAATCAGACGAGCCCGTATTTTCGGGCGCCGCATCTCTCCGTTTCGATTGCGGCCCGCTTTATGCCGGGCCGGCAGGTGATCAGCGCAGAGGAGGCTGCGGCGATTGGCGTACACCCGCAGTACTTCAAGGATTGCGCCGACGGCATCCTGATGACGACGCGGGGCGGGCTGCGTTATGACCGTACGTTTCTCGAGGGCTTTCTGCGGCCGGGCGTGGGCGTGGAGCATTGGGTGTCGCGAGACAACTATCCAGGGCTGAATGTTGTGCCGACTTCGGCGAGTGAGATGTCGTTCTACGTCAACCGGCGCTACGGGCAGAAGGCGGCTTACCTGGCGCGCTACAGCCTGCGGCTGGATGGCTTTTCGTCGTTGTCCGCACCTTACAAGGGGGGTGAGATGGTGACCAAGCCGTTCCGCTTTACGGGCCGGCAGTTGGAGTTAAACTACGCGACATCGGCGGCGGGCTTCGTGCAGGCGGAACTGCAGAGCCCGAGCGGCGTGGCGCTGCCAGGGTTCGGCTTGCAAGAGTGCAGCGAACTGATTGGCGACCGCATCTCGAGGACCGTGAGTTGGAAGGGCGGGGAACTCTCCTCGCTGCTGGGCCAAACGGTGCGATTGCGCCTGCAATTGAAGGACGCAGACGTGTTTTCTCTGCGCTTTGCCGAGACTCGCTAGGATCTCACTTTGATTCGGGCAGGCGGCTGGAGTGCCAGCGCCAGGCGGTGCGGACGAGGTCGTCGATGTGGGAGAGTTTGGGTTCCCAGCCCAGGACTTCGCGAGCCCGGCGCGCGTCGGCCACCAGACTGGCGGAGTCGCCGTCGCGGCGCGGATGATCGGCCACCGGCACGGGCTTGCCGGAGACGCGCTCCACGGCTTGAATCACCTCTCGCACCGTGTAGCCTTCGCCAGTGCCCAGGTTCAGCGCCGTCGCTTCGCCGCCCTTGCGCAGATAGTCCAGGGCGGTGACGTGGGCCTCGGCCAGATCGCAGATGTGGATGTAGTCCCGCACACAGGTGCCGTCCTTGGTGGGGTAGTCGGTACCAAAAACGCTGATGTGGGGCCGTTGTCCAAGGGCGGCTTGAATGATTAAGGGGATCAGGTGCGATTCGGGAGTATGGTCCTCGCCGATTTCGCAGTCGGGGTCGGCACCCGCGGCATTGAAGTAGCGGAAGACCACCCAGCGAATGCCGTGCGCTTTGGCGAAGGCACGCAAAGCATACTCCACAAAGAGCTTGGACTCACCGTACGGGTTGATCGGCAACTGCTTTTCGCTTTCCGGGATCGGCATCTGCTCCGGCATGCCGTAGGTGGCTGCGGTGGAACTGAAGATGATGTCGCGCACGCCGGTTTCGACCATGGTTTCCAGCAGGGTAAGAGTGTTGACGAAATTGTTGCGGTAGTACTTGGCGGGCAGCTGAACGCTTTCCCCGACCTGGATGAAGGCGGCAAAATGCACGACGGCTTCAATCTGATGGCGCTGGATGACTTCCTTGAGCCGAACGGCATCGCCGAGATCACCCCGTTCGAGCGGGCCCCACTTTACAGCCCAATCGTGGCCGTAGGATAGGTCATCGTAGACAACGGGCGTATGCCCGCGTTGCGCCAATAGTTTGGCCGTGTGGCTACCGATGTAGCCGGCTCCTCCGCATACCAGAACACGCACTAGGTCCAAGTCCTCCGAATCAACAGTATATCGACCTCGGTGGGGGAATAAACTAGGTGGGGCGACGGATTTCTGCTCACCGATGGCGAGAGCGGGTGTGGCTGGAACGCCACAGTGTGCGATCACCTGTGAAGGCCAGTGACAGTTAAGTTATTAGAAAGAAAGAATGTTAAATCGTGTGACGCGACGGCGAGATGAGCCTTGACTGTGTTTCGCTGACAGGCCTAGAATCAAACTAGGTCTAATTGCGTAGAAATCTGACGCAAGGACGGGAAGAAGACGAGACATGCGACATCTAGCGCTTGGACTGCTCATCACGGGAATCGCGCTCACCGGCGCGGCACTGGCGGCCGACAAGAAGGCCGCGGAAAACGGTCAGCGGGAAACGATTGCGAAGCCGCTCTCTGAGAAAGAGAAGCGGAAACGCGAAGAAAAGCTGCGCAAGGAACTCGAAACCCCGTTCCGCAAGTGGCTGAACGAGGACGTCACCTACATCATTACCGATGAAGAGCGGACGACCTGGAAGCGCTTGGCGACGGACGAAGAGCGCGAGCAGTTTATTGAGCAGTTCTGGCTGCGTCGTGACCCGTCCCCGGATTCTCAGGAAAACGAATACAAGGAAGAGCACTACCGCCGGATCGCCTATACGAATGAGCGGTTTGCTTCGGGTATCCCCGGATGGAAGAGTGATCGTGGCCGGATCTACATCACCTTTGGTCCGCCGGATGAACTTGAAGATCACCCGTCAGGTGGTACCTATGAGCGCCCGATCGAAGAAGGTGGCGGTACAACGTCCACTTACCCTTTCCAAAAATGGCGCTATCGCTGGATTGAGGGCATCGGACAGGACATCAACATCGAGTTTGTTGACACGACGATGACCGGCGAATTCCGCATGACCATGGATCCGTCTGAAAAAGACGCTCTGATGATGGTGCCGGGTGCTGGTTTGACGCTATACGAGCAGATGGGTCTGTCGAGCAAGACGGATCGCTTCAGCCGCACGGACGGTACGCGTCTCGGTACGGGCAATCAGGCCATGCCGATGCGCATGAACCAGTTTGAGCGCTTGCAGCAGTTCGCCAACCTGCAGAAGGCGCCGAAGATCAAGTTCCGCGACCTGGAAGCGCAGGTTAACTCGAAGATCACCTTCAACGTGCTTCCAATGCAAGTTCGGGTGGATTTCGTGAAGATGACTAACGCCACGGTGAACTCCTACGTGACCATTCAGTTCGAGCGGAAGGACCTTCAGTTCAAGCAGGAGGCGAATCTGTCGAAGGCCATGGTGAACATCTATGCCCGGGTCACCACGATGACGCGCCGCGTAGCGAACGTCTTCGAGCATCCGGTTTCGATCGAAGTGCCGACGGAGATGCTGGGAGAGGCGTCGAAGGGCAAGTCGATCTACCAGAATGCGATCCCTCTGCCTCCCGGCCGCTACCGGCTGAATGTTGTTGCCAAGGACGTGATCGGTGGCAACATGAACAACTTCGAGATGGCGCTGGATGTGCCTCGTTTTGACGACGAAAAGCTCGGGATGAGTTCGATGATTCTCGCCGACATGATCGAGAAGGTGCCGACGAAGCAGATTGGCGCGGGCCAATTTGTGATCGGTACCTCCAAGGTCCGGCCGCGGGTAGGCGAGAGCTTCCGCCGCGACGAAAAGATGGGCATTTTCGCCAACTTCTATAACTTCTCGCCGGATGAAAAGACCAAGAAGCCGAATGGCACCATCGAGTACGAAGTGGTGCGAAACGGCTCAAACCAGAAGGTGTTCGAGTTTTCGGAAGAAGTGAAGGACATCGCCGGCGCATCGGCGACGCAAGTGACGATCGAAAAACTACTGCCGCTTCAAAGTTTGGAACCGGGACAGTACACGCTCAAGATGAAGGTAACGGACAAGAACTCAAACCAGATTCTGACTCCGTCTGCCATATTTACGGTATCGTAGTATTTGTCAGTATTCCTGCCACATTGGAGGGCAGGTCAGCCGGTGAAGGATCTATTGCGTCCCTTCGTTCTTAGTCTCCTCGCCGCGGGAGCGTCCGTCAGTGCCATTGAGGCCGCTGAGGCTCGCCGTCTCGCGGTGCCGGTGGCGTTCACCCCGGGTACAGTCCTGGGCGTAGTCGCCGACGCGGCGGGTAGCACTCAAATGGGTGCCACGGTTTGGCTCTTGAATCGTTATGACCGGCCCATCGTTCGCGCCGTGACCAACGAACGGGGCCAGTTCGCTTTCGACCAAGTCCTCCCCGACATCTACAGCATTAAGGTGACGTTGGCCAGCTTCGTGCCGGCAATGAAGAGCAATATTCAGGTACAGGCCGGCCGGGCCAGCTTCCTGAATATTCATTTGGCGAGCTTATTGAGTTCAGTGGAGTTGTTCATATCCGCTCCAGGTGCGGCCAAGCTGATGAGCGAAGAATGGAAATGGGTTCTTCGCGGAGCGTCCACGACCCGCCCTGTCCTGCGATTGCTGCCGGGCTACGACATTACTCAACCCGCGGCACATCACGAATCTAGCGTTTTTTCCGATACCCGAGGACTGGTGAAGGTTTCAGCGGGAGAGTCGGCTGCTTATTCGAGCCAGCAGGATCTCGGCACGGCATTCGCGATGGCCACTTCGTTGTTCGGGGCGAATCAACTCGGAGTGAGTGGCAATGTCGGCTATTCGCCGGTGAATGGCTCGCCCATGGCTGGTTTCCTGACCAGTTACCGGCGTGGCACCACCGACGCGGCGCTGCTGAATCCGGAAGTCACGTTGACCATGCGTCAGGTTCACCTTCCTATGCGGGCGTCTGGCGGCATTCTGGCTGGTTCGGGTGCCCCCATGTTGCGGACGTTGTCGTTGGCCGTGGCGGAGAAGAAGCAACTGACTGATGAACTCCTGATGGAGTATGGCTTTTCCCTCGACTCGGTGACATTTATCGAGCGGCTGAACTATTTCAGCCCCTATGCCCGTGCGACCTACGATTTGGGTTCGCTCGGAGCCATTGAGTTTGGCTTTAGTTCCGGCGCGCCTCCGATCGAACTGCTGGATCAACGCGAGGACCGGCATGCGGACTTGTCGCAGAATCTTGCTGCGCTGGGTATGTTCCCTCGACTGACTTTGGCGGGCGGATCGACCCGGATGCAGCGGACGGAGAACTTCGAGCTGGGCTATCACAAGGTAATTGGTACCCGGACAATTTCATTGGCTGCGTACCGGGAGAGTGTCAGCAACGGTGCGTTGACAATGGCGGGGGCGAATGGTCTCTTGCCGCAAGCAGAACTCCTGCCGGACTTGAGTTCTAACAGTTCCGTGTTCAACGTTGGCGCGTTTAAGCGAACTGGTTACTCGGGGACGATCACCGAGAAGGTGAACGATTCCCTCTCCGCCTCGATCACGATTGGCCGGGGCGGCGTGTTGCGTACCGAGCAACGCGAGTTGGCGGTGGTTGACCCGCACGAGATCCGCGCGGCATTGCGGCGCGCACAGCAGTTGTACGTGACGATGCGCATTAACGGAACCATGCCGAATTTGGGCACCAAGATGAGTGCTAGTTACCAATGGACGGATTACCGCTCGCTGACGCCGGGACACATGTACCTCACGCAGCGGACCTATCCGGAATCAGGGTTGAACCTGAGTTTGCGCCAACCGGTTCCTGGCGTCTTTGGCATGCCGGGCCGCATGGAGATTCATGCCGAAGCGCGGAACATGTTAGCTCAGGGCTATCTGCCGCTCGAGACCCCGCTTGGCCGGCGCATGCTTTTAATCCATACGCCACGCGCTCTGCGCGGCGGGGTCAGTTTCTTCTTCTAGACTTCGCTAGGCGATTTTCTTGGCGTACTCCCGGACGATGTAGTCACAAGTGCGGACGGTGATGGCCATCATGGTGAGGGTCGGGTTCTGGCAGCCCGACGAGACCCACACTGCACCATCGGTGCAGAAGACATTCTCGACGTCGTGGGACTGACAATACTTATTGAACACGCTCGTCTTCGGGTCATTCCCCATGCGGGCAGTACCGGTCTCATGAATGCAGAAGCCGGGCACGGAGAAGTTGTCCGGAGCCGCCTTCCTGATCTCGGTGGCACCAGCCGCGGCGAGCATCTCCGCGCCTTGCTCCACCGCGTCGCGCCAGAGCTTCTTTTCGTTGTCGCCCCACTCGGCATTGATTTTCAGCACCGGTATGCCATAGGCGTCGACCCGCGTGGTGTCGATCTCGACGCGGTTCTCCTTACGCGCGAGGCACTCGCCCCAAGCGCCGATATTGATTGACCAGAGGCCTTTGCGCACGGCCTCTTTGTAGTTGGGGCCGAAGCCAGGTGCGCCGAAGTTGAAGCCTGGCGAAGAGCCGCCCTGGTAGCCGTAGCCGCGGATGAAGCCGTTGGTGGACTTCTCCTTCAGGTTGCGGAAGCGCGGAATGTAGATGCCATTGGGCCGGCGGGGCATTCCGGCCCAGGGCTTCGCTTCGGCGATGGGCATGATGCCCGAGACGCCGGCCTGATAGATGTGATCCATCAGATGAGTGCCGAGCACTCCCGAAGAATTCGCGATCTTGGAATTCATCAGGAGGCGGGTGCTCTCGAGCGTCGAAGCGCACATCACTATGAACTTGGCGTGAATGCGTTTAGCTTCGCGGGTGCGGGCGTCGATGTATTCGATGCCCTGCGCTTTACCGCCATCCCGCATCAGGATGCGGGCCACGGGCGCGTCGGTGAAGAGGGTCATGCGGCCGGTCTTCTGGGCGTCGGCGATGGTGGTGCCGGGAGACGAGAAGTAGGAATTGGTGTTACAGCCGCGTTCGCAGGGTCCGCAATAGTGGCAAGCGGCCCGGCCATTGTGGTTCTTCGTCAGGATGGCGGTGCGGCCCATGGTGACGGTCCGGTTCATCTTGGCCTTCACCGCATCGCGCAGTTTGGTTTCACCGCAGGTGAACTCCATGGGGGGCAGAAAGATGGAATCCGGCAATTGGGGCAGGTTTTCGGCGCGGCCGGAGATCCCGACGTAGCGTTCCACCTCCTCGTAATAGGGCACCATCTCCGAGTAGGTGATGGGCCAATCGACGTCATAACCGTCGTGCGAAGCTCCGGCCAAATCAAGCGCCGACATGCGATAGGATTGGCGTCCCCAACTGAGTGACCGCCCACCGACGATGCGTTGACGGATCCACCAAAAAGGCTTCTCCTGGGTGTAAGGGTTCTCGACATCCGACACGAACCATTTGGAGTTGTACTCGGTACAGGCATAGCAGCGACCCTGGATGGGGCGATCCTTCAGGACCTTGGGCGACATACCGAGATAGGGCATTTGCCAGGGGCTGGTGTGCTCGGTGAAATCCTTCTTGTTGAGCGCGGCGCCAGCTTCCACCAAGGCGACTCGCATACCAGCTTCAGTGAGTTTCTTGGCGGCCCAGCCGCCGGTGGCTCCCGATCCGACTACGATGGCGTCAAACGTGGGTACTGCCGAACCTACTTGGGGCATTCAAGCAGTATATCGAGCAATGAGTGGACCGCGAGAGTGCGTAGTCGTTATTTTCCGAGTTGACAGGGGCAAGCGGTCAGGTGCGTGGTTTCGGGCTGAGAATGTACTTTCCGACGAGGACGACGGCGACAGCACTGAGAGCCTGAATCCCCCACTCGATTGGCGCGGAGACATGGAAGCGGGCGGTAATCCACGGGTCAGTGAGGATCATCTCGGCACCGACTTTGCCCAGGATGGCGGCGCCTAGAATGACGATAATCGGATAGCGTTCCATCAGGCCCGAGAGCCAGTTGCTGGCGAAGACGACGAAGGGAATCGACAGGGCGAGGCCGAAGATCACCAATTCCATGTGGCCCTTGGAGGCGCCGGCGATCGCCAGGATGTTGTCGAGGGACATGGTGAGATCGGCCACCAGGATCAGCCACATCGCTTGGAGCAGGGTGCTGGCTTCTTTTCCCCCGCCGTGCTGTTCCGCATCAGTTTTCAGCAGCTTTACGGCGATCCACAGAATCAGCACGCCGCCGACGAGCTTCAGCAGCGGAATGGCCAGCATTTTGGAGGCAAAGAACGTGAGGACGATGCGCAAGACGACGGCACCGCCAGCACCGACCAAAATGCCGATGCGGCGGTCACGCGGGGTGAGTTGGCGCACGGCAAGAGCGATCAGGACGGCGTTATCGCCGGCCAGCAGAATATCGATAAAGACGATATTGAGCGCCGCCAGCAGGAATTCGGTCGTGAACCAATGAGTCACAGTACTTCAGTTTACGCTGTGCCGGAGTCGTTTCTCCGTCGCGGCGCTACAATACTTCCATGCTGACGATGCTCACTTTGCTATTTGCCATGGCCGATGAAACCGGCTTTGTGCCTTTGTTTGACGGAAAGAGTCTGAAAGGGTGGCAGTTGGTGGCCGGGCACGGTCAGGGCTATCTGGTAGAGAACGGGACGATCGTTTGTCCGGCGGACGGCGGCGGGAACCTGTTGACGGACCGGGAGTACGGCGATTTCGTGCTGCGGCTGGAGTACAAGCTATCGCCCGGCGGCAACAACGGCATCGGCATTCGTACACCCTTGACCGGTGATGCGGCCTACCAGGGCATGGAGATTCAGGTGCTGGACGATCAGCACGCGATGTACAAGGGCAAAATCCGGCCGGAGCAGCACACGGCGTCGATCTACGACGTCTTCCCTGCACGGACGGGCTTTCAAAAGCCTGCGGGCGAGTGGAACGAAGAGGAGATTCACGTGGAGGGCCGTCGCGTGAAGATCACGCTGAACGGCGTCATTACGATGGACGCGAATTTGGACAACGTCCGTGAGGCCGACGTTCTGAAGAAGCACCCCGGCTTGACTCGGGCGCGCGGCTACATCGGCTTTCTGGGGCACAACACGCGCGTGGAGTATCGCAACATCCGGATCCGCCAGTTGGTGACGCGATGAAGTTTCTGCTACCCGTTTGCTGTTTGGCTGTGTTCGCCCAGCCCACGGTCTGGGCGGCGGAATGGAAGGCGGCGATGGGCCGCGGCAAAATCACGCCGGAGGGCTCGATTTGGATGTCGGGCTACGCCGCACGCACGCGCCCTTCCGAAGGTGTCCTGCAGGATCTGTGGGTGAAGGCGCTGGCGCTTGAGGACCCCAAGGGCCGCCGGGTGGTGTTTGTCACCAGCGACTTGATCGGCTTTCCCCGACGGATTACGGATGCCGTCGCTGCACAGGCGTTGAAGCAGTACGGGTTGGAGCGCGCACAGTTGGTATTCAACTCGTCGCACACTCACAGTGGCCCGGTGGTGCGGCCGAATCTGGAAACGATGTACGACCTGCCACCCGAGCAATGGGCGAAGATTGACCGTTACGGGCAGCAGTTAACGGAGACGATCCTCACCATGATCGGGGGGGCCTTGGGGCAACTTGCGCCGGCAAAGGTGACTTATCACGAGGGCAAAGCGACGTTTGCAATCAATCGGAGGCAGGCCAGCGCCAAAGGGGTCGTGCTCGGCAGTAATCCGGGCGGCCCGATCGACCATAGCGTGCCGGTGTTGCGGGTGACTGACCTGAATGGCAAGTTGCTTGGCGCGATGTTTGGGTACTCGTGCCACAACACCACGTTGACTGGTGAGTTTTATCAGATCGCCGGCGACTATGCCGGCTATGCGCAGGCCGAATTTGAGCGTGCCCATCCGGGAACCGTAGGCATGTTTTTGATGCTGGGCGGTGGAGACCAGAATCCGAGTCCGCGTTCCAAGCTGGAACTGGCGGCGCAGCATGGCAAGGCGCTGGCGGTGGCGACTGAGGAAGCGATGGCGCAACCGGGCTTGGCCTTGTCCGGTGATCTGCGGGTTGCTTTCCAGATGGTGGATTTGCCGCTGGCTCCGCATTCCCGCGAAGACTTCGAGAAGGAACTCAGCGATCCCAATAAGTACAAAGTGCGCCGGGCGAAGGAGATGCTGAAGGCTTACGATGCCAAACTGCCGGTGCGTAAGGTAGCTTATCCGGTACAGGCGATCCGTCTCGGTAAACTCGCGACTTATGTGCCCCTGGGCGGCGAGTTAGTGGTGGACTATGTCCTGCAGACGAAGGCCGCGTTCCCCAAGGAACGCATCGTCGTTGCGGGTTACTCGAACGACGTGATGTGCTACATCTCCAACAAGCGCATTTTGCAAGAAGGCGGATACGAGGCGGTGGATAGCATGATCTACTATGGCATGCCGGGTCCGTTTGCCCCGGACGTGGAAGATGTACTGACGGCGAGCATTCGACGCGTTTTGGCAAGAGTGGGCGTGAAGCCCTAAGTACGGGGAGCGTCCTTATGTTTGGAGCGATTGAAGCCGGGGGAACGAAGTTCGTCTGCGCGGTGGGCACTGGTCCGGATGACTTAGTGGTCGGCGCGCCGATTAAGACGACGACTCCGCGCGAGACACTCGCCGAGGTGCTGGCCTTCTTCAAGCCTTACCGGCTGCGGGCGGTGGGCGTGGGGTCATTTGGGCCGGTGAATCTTGCGGAGGGCCGCATCACCCGTACTACTCCAAAAATTGAATGGCGCGGCTACCCGTTGAAGCGGACGCTAGAAGAGTCGCTAGGCGCGCCGGCAGTCTTAGATACTGACGTCAATGCGGCGGCCTGGGGGGAGCACTGCTTTGGTGAGGCTCCGGATCCGTTCCTGTATCTGACCGTCGGTACCGGTATTGGCGGCGGTGGTGTGGTGAATGGCAAGTTATTGCACGGAAAACTACATCCTGAGATGGGGCACTTATTGCTGCGCCGCGCGGATGGCGATACCTTTCCAGGACTTTGTCCGACCCACGGCGACTGTCTCGAAGGCATGGCCAGCGGACTGGCGATCGCCGCTCGACGGAAGACGGGCGAGCACGATTTCGCCGTCGAGTATCTCGCGGGTGGGTTACTCGCCCTCAGTTACGCCTACTCTCCGTTGCGCATCGTGTTGGGTGGAGGGGTGATGAAGACGCCGAAACTCCGTGCCCGGGTGGCGAAGCGAATGCGGGAGATGAACTGCGGCTATGCACCTTTGCCGAAAGTGACGGCTCCGCAATTGGGAGATCTTTCCGGGGTGCTCGGTGCGCTCGCTCTCGTGAGTTACCGGTAGACGACCCACTCGAGGCCACCGACGACGGCGCGGCCAGGCATGTTGACGCCCGGAATCTCCTGGTAGCGCGCCGCAGTCAGGTTGGTGAACTGGACGAAGGGTCGGACGCGCCCTTTAGTGCCGGTCCCATATAGGTCCCACACGGCGTAGGGGGACCGGTCAATGCGCTGGAGGGCGCCGATACGGGTCCGCAGCGCGATGCCTTTCACCGCTGTCTGCCAACCCGCGATGCCCTGATGCACGGCGTAATTGAATACATAGCGTGACTGCATTCCGGCCAGGGCCTCGCGTGCACCAGCCAGACCCGTGTAGCTTAGAGTCAGTTCGTGATGGCGGAGTAACTTCATCCGCGAAACTGCCTCCACTCCACTGAATCGTAAACGGGCCAGGTTCGCCGCGCGCCAGCGGTCGGCCGGTGTCGGCCGGACAAAGTCGATGCCGTTCTGTTCGCGCCGTTGGAAGACTGTGAACTCCGCGCGCAAAGTTTCGCTTGGCGTCCAGTCTAAGCCAGCTTCGTAAGTCCAGGCGCGCTCCGGCCGAAGAGTCGACGTACCTTGGGTAAACGGATCACGGTAATAAAGTTCAGTGTAAGTGGGAAGGCGGAAGGCACGGGTGGCGCTCGCGCGCAACTTCCACTGGCCTGACAACCAGAAGCCTCCCGCGAGACTCGGACTTAGCTCATGATTCGCACTCCCCCATAGCTCGTCGCGCAGGCCGAGCGATAAAGAGAAGCGGCGCAGGGCGCGGATATCCAGAGCGGCGTAGCCCGCGCCGCGGGTGCGCTGGTGAAGGCCCAGGTTATTGCTGTCGATGGCATCGCGATAGGCTTCGGCACCATAGTGCAAGCGAATGTTGGGGCCGAGGTCCTCGGCGCGCCGGAGGTTGCCTTGGAAGCTTTCGACGGCGTGGCGATTCGTGAAGGTGTCGGGCTGTTCGCGGTAGCGGTGCAGAACGAATAGGTCCGTATGCCGGCGGAAGGCGAAGGAGGCTTGGGTTTTCTCCCCCAGCGATTGCTGCACGGCGGCGAACCAGGATTTCGTACGTTCCCAGGAATTGGCGTTGCCGTAGAACTGATCAGCGCCAAACGGGCGGTCGTTGTGGGCCAAGATGAGTCCGGTGGAACGGAAATGGCTGATTGATGCCACGGAGAGATTCCGATAGTCACGCCCGGGCTGGAAGCCGGTGGAGAAGTCACGCGAGGCGCTGAACTGTTGGGTGAGTTTGTTTCTCCGATAGTTGATCAGAGCGCGTTCCTGATTGGTGCCGAAGTTGCCGAGCGCGCCGCGGAGGCGAACCTCGGTGCTTTCCGGCTCAGCCGTGATAAAGTTCACCACGCCGCCGACAGCATCCGAGCCATAAAGCGTGGAGCCCGAGCCCTTCAGCACTTCAATGCGGGAAAGGGCCTCGAGCGGCAAGGGCAGGTTGAAGTTGTGGTGGCCGCTTTGGGCGTCGTTCAGTCGCAGGCCATTCAACAGCACCAGGGACTGGCCAAAACTGGCGCCACGGATGGAGATATCGGCTTGCAGGGCGTTGCCGGCTCGCTGGCGCAGATCGACGGACGGATCGAGCCTCATGAGGTCGGCGATGGTGTTGCTGGTGAGCCGGATCGGTTCCACGGCGATCGCGCGAATGTTGCGGTCGGCTTCCTCAAGAGGAATGGGCGTGTACGTGCCGGTGACGACCACCTCCTGGGCCAGGACGAGTAGGAGCAGGGCGATCATTCACTGGGGATGGTCCCATTGGCGAAGGGCTTTGCACAAGCAGACTTTGATATCGAATAAAGCAATTCACTTGTAAGATAATTGAGTAAGTCAACTAAATGAAGATCGACAAATTTCTCGCCGAGAGTCCCGTTTTTGCTATAGCCAAGGCGGCCCGCACCGTGGAGACGAATCTCAATCGGGCGCTGCGTGGCGAAGGGCTGGGCTTCTTTCAAGGATTGCTACTGGTGGCGGTATCACTGGAGGAGGCGGGCAAGGTGAGCCCGTCGCAACTCGCCAGTAGCTTTTCCACAACGCGCGGCAACGTGAGTCATGGACTCAGCACGCTTGAAGCCCGAGGGTTCGTAAAGCGTCAGATCGACCCGGAGGATGCGCGCGTGCTCCGGATCACGATTCGCCCGGAGGGCCGGCGCTGTGCGATGCGGCTGATGAAGTGTTTCAATGCCTTGGAGACGAAAATTGAGAGCCAACTTGGCGTGGCGAGAGTGCGGGCGGCGATTGAAGCGATGCGGGCAGTTGAAGCACTCTCGGAAAGCTAGTTCCGGTTGCCGATGACTTCCGTGCGGCCCGCAAGCGGCTTCACCGCGCCTTGCCCGCAGACGCCGACGCCGACATTGACCAGCGCGGAAAGGAAATTGAAGAGCACGGCGTAAACCATCTGCTCTGTGACGGTCTGTTTGCCTGGCAGCCGGAAATCAGCGGGCAATTCCTTGGAGATCTGTACGCGTACGGACGTGGGTTGCACGCGGCCGGCCCCGTCGCGCTGATTGGCGAGGCTAATGGGGGTTTGCATCACGGCGCCAGAACGGGCCTCGACATAGAAGTGACAGCGGGAAAACCAGCCGAGGTTTCCAGGGTCGGCGGCGTCGAACAGGAGAAGCGGGACCTCGCGATCCGGCATTTCCAGGTCGAGAATCAGACGTCGTTCGTCGTCGGTGACTTCCGGGGCAAAGCCCGCCTGACGCGCGACTTCCACCACGGTATCTTTGTCGAGTTCTAAGAGGAGCAGCTTGTGCTGCCCGGCCTGCAAGACCTGCATCAGTTGCCATCTTAGCAAGCTGCAGCCAACGGGGAGGAAGAATCGTGGGTTTTGCGTGATTTCGGGCGGCGTGGTACCCTGAGGGTGTCACGAAAGGAAGACTTTCACTGTCATGAAAGCCGAGATTCATCCGAATTACCACGACGTCCGCGCCACCTGCGCCTGCGGATCGACGTTCAATACCCGCTCCACCTATAAGGGACCCGAACTGCGCCTCGAAATTTGCTCGGTATGTCACCCGTTTTATACGGGCCGCCAGAAGCTGATCGACACCGAAGGCCGCGTGGACCGCTTCCAAAAGAAGTTGGCCGCGACCAAGCTGTTGCAAGAGAAGCGCGCTGCCGCTAAGCCGGCTGTCCAATAGCTCCAAATCAATTTCGCTCTAGGGCCGGTAGCCGTCAGGCTAGCGGCCTTTTTTCTTGGCTATTGGGCTTCGGCGTCATGGCTCGGAAAGCCCATCGCACGCAGCAGGGGCCCGACCAAATGGCCGCACCAGGCATTGGGCACCTTCGATTCGGGCCGGAATCGAGCTTAGCTCATGCTACCTTGAAATAAAGGTATCTATTTCCAAGAACATGGCCGATAAAAAGCTGCAAGTCATTCCCCTCGGTGGACTGGGTGACTTTGGTATGAACTGTCATGCCATCCGATATGGCGACGACATCATCGTCGTCGACGCCGGGATGATGTTTCCCGAATCAGACTTACTCGGGGTCGACATTGTCATCCCTGATTTCACATTCCTTCTTGAGAATCGCAAGCACGTCCGGGGCTTGATTCTCACTCACGGTCATGAGGACCATGTCGGGGCGACCGCGTTTCTGCTGGCCGACCTCAACATCCCCGTCTATTCAAGCCCGCTCACCCTGGCAATGGTGAACCGGCGTCTGGAAGAACACGACCTCTCGGATAAAGCGAAGCTGATTCCGGTGAAGGCGCGCCAAATCATTGAACTTGGCCCCTTCAAGATCGAGTTTATCAACGCCACGCACTCCATGCCGTGCTGCCTGGCTTTGGCGATTACGACCCCGCTGGGCGTCATCATCCATACGGGCGACTTCAAGGTGGACCCGTCTCCGATCGACAACGAGACGTTCGACCTTCACACGCTTGCTGAATACGGAAAGCGCGGCGTACTGCTTCTGCTTTCTGACTCAACTAACGCCGAGCGTCCTGGCTACACCGAAAGCGAACGCGCGGTGCGGCCTAAGCTGGAATCGATCTTCAAGAACGCCGAAAAACGGCTGATCATTTCTTGTTTCTCCAGCTCGATTCCGCGGATTCAGCAGATTTTCGAAGTCGCCAAGGAATATGGCCGGAAGGTTGCCATCCTGGGGCGCAGCCTGACGAGTACGACGGAGATTTGCCATTCCCTTGGGTTGATCGAGATTCCGGATGGATTGCTGCTGAGGCCGCAGGACATCATGGACTCCGCCCCCTCGAAGGTCTGCGTTCTGGTTTCCGGCACGCAAGGCGAACCGATGTCGGCTCTGGCGCGGGTTGCGGTGGACAACCACCGGCATCTGAGCGTTGGAAAGGGCGATACGGTCGTACTGAGCGCGCGCATCATTCCGGGTAACGAGAAGCCCATCTTCCGGATGCTGAATCACTTCGCGCGGCGCGGCGCGGAGATCATTTATGGCACCACCAATCCGCCGGTTCACGTTTCGGGACACGCCAGCCAGGAAGAATTGAAGCTGGTTCTGAATCTGGTGCGGCCCCGCTATTTTATGCCCGTCCACGGTGAGTACCGTCAGCTTTCGAAGCACGCTTCGTTGGCGGAGCACCTGCTGAATCAGGGTCTCGAGAAGACCTTCATTATGGATTCCGGCGACGTCCTTGAAATCGACAAAAATGGTGCGCGGCGCGGTGAGAGCATTCCGTTGCGCCGGGTTTGCATCGATTCCGGCTCACTCGACGATGTTGTCGAAGACGTCGTGATCCGCGAGCGTCGTCATCTGGCCGAGGACGGCTTTGTGCTGCCGATC
>JALHNI010000024.1 GCA_022843605.1 Bryobacter sp. | reverse complement strand
ATTGGAATGACCTGGTTTACCATGGCCGCTGGCGCGACGCCATCCGGCAATTACATGCGACGAATAACTTCCCGGAGTTTACGGGCCGCATCTGTCCAGCACCGTGCGAAGCGGCTTGTGTTCTGGGGATCAACGAGCCGGCAGTCTCCATCAAGTCGGTGGAAAACGCCATCATTGAGCGAGCCTGGCAGGAAGGCTGGGTGAAGCCCGAGAAGCCTGAGCGGCGCACTGGAAAGCGCGTCGCGATTATCGGTTCCGGACCGGCCGGTCTGGCGGCGGCGCAGCAGTTGAATCGTGCGGGCCATCATGTCACCGTGTTCGAAAAGGCCAGCCGTGTGGGAGGCTTACTTCGCTATGGCATCCCGGACTTTAAGTTGGAAAAACAAATCGTTGACCGGCGCCTGGAGCAACTCACCGCTGAAGGTATCGAGTTCGTTCTGAATGCTCACATCGGGCGCACTCATGCGGTCGAGGCTCTTCGCCGTGAGTATCAGGCCGTGCTGATCGCCGTGGGTGCCGAGGCTCCTCGGGAAGTGGGGATTCCGGGCCGTCACCTCGATGGCGTCCATTGGGCGATGGACTACCTCACTCAGCAGAACAAGCTCGTGGCGGGTGAACCGGTTCCCGAGGCCGAACTCATCAGCGCCGCTGGCAAGCACGTCGTCATTCTGGGCGGCGGAGATACTGGCGCCGATTGCCTGGGTACCGCCCACCGCCAGAAGTGCAAGAGCGTCACGATGCTGCAGCACAATCAGCGTCCGCCCGATGACCGTCACCCCTCTACACCTTGGCCCGAATGGCCGCTCCAATTGCGCGTCGAAGGTGCGCATGAGGAGGGTGGCTCGCGGGAGTTCGCCGTCCAAACCCAGGCCTTCCTGGGAGATTCGACGGGGAGTGTCCGAAAGCTGCAATGCGTCCGAGTCGGCCCCAAGCCGAAGTTCGAACCCGTGCCCGGCTCAGAGTTGACGCTCGATGCCGACTTAGTATTGATTGCGATTGGCTACAATGGCGCGGTGAAGTCAGGCCTGCTGGAACAACTCGGCGTGGAAACAACTGCGCGGGGCGTCGTGACCACTGACGCTACTTACCAGACCAGCGTTCCCGGTGTTTTCGCCGCCGGCGACGCCCGCGTCGGTGCAACGCTCGTGGTAACCGCGATCGCTGAGGGACGCAAGGTTGCGCATCACATCGACAAGTTGTTGATGGGTGCGAGTAAGCTGCCGCTTTAGTTTCCCTGGATGAGCCCGTAGTATCGGGCCATCCAATACGGGAGCAAGAAATCGATTCCTGCGGATTCGATGTAGCCGTCGCCCAACGCATAGAGCTGGAACGGACTTCTTTGCCAGAGGAAGTCCGTCGCCACGCGTTGGTTTACCGGCAAAGGTTGGCACGCGCGGTCCTCACCACATGCATCAACTTGGCCACGCCGGTCGACGCTGAAGTCTCTCCTGGGGCGTTCGAGCCAGGCTTCGAGCAGTACTAACGCCCGAGCGTCCCTGGTGGCCTCGGGCCCCTTGATGCCTCGGTCAATAAGGTCAAAGAACGCATTTCCGTGATCGTCCGTCGTGCGCCGGAATATGTCATATGCGCTCTCATAGGAGCGCTTGATCCACCAGTTCTCACCGCTCGTGAGTAAGTTCCAGAAGGAGATCGCAGCTAAGTTGAACTTGAAGTATGATCCGTGGCTGTCCAGCGCCTCAAGCGCAATCGGCGCGATAGCCGCGGGTGCTACCGAGTTCGCCAGTAGTTTGTAGGCCGTCTCAAAACGCTTCGGATTCACGCGGCGGCCGAGTTTCAGTAGTGCGAGTTGCTGATCTGCCCGGCCAATAAACGTTGTGGAGATGTCGCCGTTTGGCATCTTCACCAGCCAGGAGTGGCCGATTAGCTCATCAAGCAACCGAGTTGTTAACCAGCTTACCCTGTCATGGACCTCCTGCACCTCTACCAGATTCCAGGCCGCTGTGAGTCCGAAGAAGGCCCCCAGGTACTGGTCGCGCGAAGTGTTGCCGATCCAGATCCACTGCTCATCGTAGACGATCCCGGAAAAGACACCGTGGTGGCCATCCTCCTGCACGATTCTCGCGGCATACGGCGAATGGGCGGGCAATGCGCAACGCGCCAGTACGTCGGTGCCGGTAACATCGATCAGGCGGCGAAGCCCTTCAAGCGCGAAGTACACCCCTTCCAACGCTTCCGGTGAACGGGTGGCGCCATAGCGGAAACTCTGGGCGGCAAGATAGTGCCCCGTCCAGATCGCGGAATCTCCGCAACGTGTGTAGTGCGAAATGTTTTCGCTGTCTGGTGACTCGAAAATCGGGTCCAGCACGGCGCCATGTGGCGCGTGGCGGGCACGTAAGTTCGCGTCGATCGACAGCGCGGTTTCGTCCGTCAATTGAGCGTCTAGGCTAAGCGCGAGAGCGCCCAAAAGCATGGTTCTGAGCAAGAACAACCTCCAGTCGGACGCGGGAAGCGGATCTCCTCGATTTTATCGCTTCAGATTGCCGAATACTTCTTTCAGCAAAGATGTTACACGCGCGGCCGGGTTGAGACGAATCCTCTTCTCCTCCTCGCCAAGCGTGTAAAAGAGTCCGTCCATGGCTCTGCCAACGACATAGTGGTCCAGATCAAGCGTCTCAGTTTTCACGAACGGGATCATCTTCAACCGGCTGACGAGCGTCTGGTACTGTTTCGTGACCCCAACCTCAGACATCGCTTTCTGCACGATCGGCTTGAACAGGTCGGTGAGTTTACTGGTCGTTTTACCCTTGAAGAACTCAGTGGCTGCGGTGTCTCCACCGGTAAGAATACGGCGTGCATCGTCGAAGGTGATCTCCTTGATGGCGCCGACAAAGATCTCCTTCGCGTAAGGGGCGGCCGTCTCGGCGGCCCGATTCATGGAGAGCACGAATTGGTCCATCACGTTCGACAGGCCGGCCATGCGCATGGCTCGCTCTGCATTCTTGAATTGGGGTGGCAGCAGGATTTTGACGAGCTCGTTCCGGAAGTACCCATCCGGCTTCCCGAGGAACTGTACCGCATTGGCGATGCCGACGGTGAGCGCCTCCTTGAGCCCCAGGCTGGTTTTGTCCGAGTCCTTGGGCTTCCCCCACCCACGGAAGATCTTCTCGAATTGAGGAGAGAAGGCGAGGGCGGCGCGTCGGGTCATCATGGCTTCATCTTACGGACTTTGCGTCGCGGCTGCGCGGCGAAGAGCCGAACGCCTCTGAACGCATGTTAAACTCAGGCGGACTCTATGAAACCAGCCCTTGAGCAAGTTTCGAAACTTCAAAACCTCGACATGCGGATTCTGGAATTGAAGCGGGAAGTCGCTCAGTTGCCCAAGCAGATCGCTGAAATCGAGAAGCAACTCGACGCGCACACCAAAAAGCTGGACGCCGAAAAGGGCGTCCTCTCCGCGAATCAGCGTGAGCGGAAGCAGAAGGAACTCGATATCCAGACCGCCCAACAGAAGATCTCCAAACTGAAGGATCAGATGTTGCAGGCGAAGAACAACGAGCAGTACCGCGCTTTCCAGCACGAGATCGAATACGCTCAGAACGAGATCAGCCAGAGCGAAACGCGCATTCTCCAATTGATGGAGGAGAGCGAGCCTCTCGAGAAGAACGTGAAAGCGGCTGAGATCGCGTTAGCGGAAGAGCGCAAAGAGGTCGACGCCCAAAAGCAGAAGGCCAAGGCGCAGACCGCCGCTGACGAGAAAGAGATCAGCGACCGCGCCGGCGAGTTACGCCAACTCCTCGCCGCCATGCCGCCAGAGATCAAGCAGACCTGTGAGCGGATTCGCAAGAAACACAACTCGCCGCAAGTGATGGCCGAAGTGGTGGATGGCCGCTGCACGGCCTGCCGCATCGCCCTCCGTCCGCAGCACTACCAAAACCTCAAAGTGCGCGACGAGATCTTCTTTTGCGAAGCCTGTGGACGAATCATTTACTACAATCCGCCCACGCAAGTTGTGATGTCCTAACGGCTCGTCCCATAGATCTTCACCGACGCTGCCTTCAGGATCCCTTGCGCTCCGTTGGCCGCCCCATCCGCCGCGCGCAACTCCCAGACGCCCGTGCTGGGCTCGCCCCAGTGCCGAACGGAAGTGAACGTGAAGGAGGAGAAGTCCTTTGTGTCGTCGTTGGGACGCCTTTCTGCGACGCTGAGCATTCCCGAAGGCGATAGGAGAACGAAGCCCACGTCGCCCCGCAACGCATGCGTCACGGTAACTGTGACCTCGACATGTTCCACGCGCAGGTTCGAGTCGCCGAAGTCGAACTTGACTCCTTCGCTGGTTCCCGCTCCGTCCGGGATCGCAACTTCCAGATTCTCCTGGCCGCGTGAAGCTTCCACCGACGGACCCAGGCTCGTCCACGCATCCGCGGATTCCAAGGCTTTGGAGACATCAATAACGCCGGCACCAAACGAGTGGCTGAACGCGAAGCCACCCCCGTTCGTCACGAATGGATCGCCCTCCTTCAGCCCCTTGCGCCGGGCCGTCGTCATCAGGATCTCCTTCACGTCGCGGTAGTGCAACCGGGGATTGCGCTCCAGCAGCAACGCGATGGCGCCAGAAACCTGCGGCGCCGCCGCCGACGTGCCATTGAAGGAGTCGGTGTAGTCTACCGGAGCTTGGCTGGCTCCCGGCTCTTTGAGGATCGCGTTCGCCTCGGCACCCGAGTTATTCGTCGTCCAGATCACGTCCGGCGGATGGTACTCACCGCCAAACGCCGAGACGGCTACATTCATTCCCTGCTCGCTGTAAGACGAAGGCTGCCCGCTCCGGTTCACCGCTCCCACAGCGATACCGAAACGTGAGCTGGCATAGCCGTCATAGCTTGAGTTATCGCCCTTCTTATGGCCGTTGCCCGCCGACACCACCACCACCGTCCCCAACCCGTCACGATTCTTCGTTGCCGCCTTTTCCATTCCCGCCGCGGCCAGCACTCCCTGGCGTCCGCCATCGATCCCATCGTCATTCGGGCCCCAACTATTGCTCGACACGTGCACCCGCGTCCCCTCCGGCTGCCATCCGAACGCGAGGCCTTCCGCCTCATCCGTCGACGGACCGGCAATCAGGCGAATGCCCATCAACTTCGCCTCAGGCGCCACGCCGCTCAGCCCTTCGCTGTTGAAGCCCCTCGCCGCCACAATGCCACCGCAGGAGGTCCCATGGCTGGCTTTCGCCGTCGTCGGACTCGGATCACTCTCGGGCCCATCGTTGAAGTTGCGATGCACCCGGGACTCCAGCGGATACGCGTTCTCCTTCAGGTCCGTGTGCCCGATCTCCAGGCCGTCATCCACCACCACGACGTTGGTGCCCTTGCCGGTGACGTAATCCCAGGCCGCACCCAGGTTGAGGCCGCCGGCTTCAGCACTCTCCGATAAGTGCCATTGCTTCGGAAACAATGGGTCATTCACTTCTCTCTGCCGCGTTCCGCTGAACTGCGTAGCCTGCTTACTCACCTGTTGACGTGCAAAGACCGGCATAAAGTGCCACTGTTGCTTCGCCATCCACTGAATCGCTCGTAGTGCCTCCTGGGGATCGGCATAAGTCTCGAGTGTCCAGCCCTCGATGGCGGCACGCTCGTCCTTTCGCGGGCGAATCGTCCGTTTCTCAGTAACTTGGCCGTTTCGGACTAACACCTTCGGGGAAAGCCAACGCTGAGCGGTCTTGAGCCGCGCGGCCCGCGCTGCGGGTGGCATCGCTTTCAAGCGCTCCTCGGTGGGAAGTGCCGACTGGTCATAGAAGACAGGAGCCCCCTTCGAGTCAGCCAACCGGTAACTGTGCGGCGTTCCGTTCTCCGAGAACGTAAAGAGATCTTGAGCCAGACTGAGGGTCAGCAATATTGCGCTATGGAACATATCTGTACCGACAGAATAAAGCCGCATCCAAGCTATGGCTTCTGGTGATTGTCCCCGAATCCTTACGTTTGCTTACTTAGTCCGTCCGGCTAACGAATCGCCATGGTGACGCCGGGCTGTGAGTCCACGCCACCGATCGTCACCACCACCGGCACCGCCGCCCCAGTCGGGGCGTTGGCCGGCACCGTCACGTTCAGTTGCAACAGTCCGGGCACCGATCCAACCGGCGAAGCGGCACTGATGACGCTGGCGGCCTGGCCGCCAATCGTCACCGTGGGCGCGGCCGTGGGCGTAACCGGGGGGCTCGCGGGAATCAGTGTGTCCGCGGCGGCGGAACTGGTGGCGCCAATCCCCGTCGCATACAGAACAATTGTCTGTCCTCGCACGGCCGCATTCGCTCCCGCGTTCATGGAGTAGTCGCCATTGGCGGTGCTGTAGTTCAAGATCGCTCCTTGGCCCCGTCCAGACGCATCTACGGTGAACAGGGCCGGATTCGTCGCCGCCAGCGATACCGTAACCGGCTGGCTGGACACGCCCGCATAGCTGACAACGATGTCGGCCGTCACACCAGTTACCCCATAGGGAACGATTGCGCTAACTTGTGTCGCACTCGTATAGAGAATTGGCGCTGTCGTTCCGTTTATGCTCACCGTCGTATTCGGTGTGGCCGAGGGCAGGGCCGTGGGAATCTGCGGTGCGGGAACGCTGGGATCGAAGAGTGCGAGTGTGGCGGGGCCCAGGCCCAGTCCGAAGAGCGTGATGATCTCACCGGGCGAGATGGTGCCCTGCAGGAAGCTGCCTGAGTTCACCACGGCCGTCACCTGCGGCTGCGAGCCGTAGACGAGGAACTGTCCTTCGTTGGAGATGCCGCCTCCTGGAGTCGGCGTCGTCACGGCGATTCGCAGGATCCCCGGATTGGCTAGAAACGCCGCGGGAATCGTGGTCAACAGCGCGCTATCGCCTACCAGCGTGGCGGCCAGCGTCCCGGTCGTTCCGATCGACGTCGGGGTGCCGGCAAAGGCGCCCGTCGTCGCGTTCAATGTGATGCCCGGCGGCAGTCCTGTGGCGGTGAATGAGTTCGAACCGCCGCCGCCCACCACATCTACTGTAATCGTCGAGGAATAGGCCGTGCCCAGTACTCCCGCCGGCAGCGGCGCTGAAGGGCCGGCAATGCGCGGTGTCGCCGGAGGGCTTGTCGGCAACACGGTCAGTTTCATGGGCATCTGCGCTCGCCCACCGAACGGCAAGGCGGAGTCCACCACCTCTAGAATGAAATAGTAACTCCCCGCCGCCGACGGAACGCCCGACAGCTGAGTGCCGGAGATCGAGAGTCCCGCCGGAAGCGCGCCAACCGCGCTCCAGGTATAGGGTGGCGTCCCCCCTGCCGCCGCCAAGCTGATGGCGGAGTAGGCATTGCCGACGATCCCTCGCGGCAATGGCGAACCCATGGCCACCCGCAACGCGGTCGCCGTTGAAGTGTAGACCGGAATATAGAATGTCTCGCTGCTGGAGTTGGTGCCGTCGGTCACCGTCACCGCGGTTCCCGAAGTAAAGCCGGACACCGCAGCCACGGAGGTTGCGAAGAAGTTGGCTCCCGCGAGCGTCACCACGCTTTGCGGTGACTGCTGTCCCACCCCTCCCGGCCAAGTCGTCCAGATCTGTGGCCTCGCTGCTTGTACCGTTAACGTCACGGCTAGCGTCAGGAGTGGATTCGATGCCGCTTTCGAATCGATCTTGATGGAGGCGGTATAGACCTTGGGCGCCAACCCTGTCGGATCCACCGTCGCGCTGATCATATTCAGCAAGCCCGCCAAGGTGATGTTGCCCGTGGGATTCACTTTCAGCCACGTCCCGCCGGTCACCGACACCGTTGCTCCCGTCGCCGCTCCGGTGCTGGATAGAACGAAGTTACTCGTCAACGCCACGTTACCCGAGACCGGCTCTCCCGTAATGTAAGTGAATGCGAGCGCCGCTGGAGATACTGCCAAGGTCGGTGGCGGCGGCGAGACCAGCAGGGTTACGTTCACCGCCGTCGTTGGAGCCGGGCTGCCCGTGGTGCCGGTCAGCGTGACGGTCGCCGTGTAAGTTCCTGCCGGCAACCCCGTCGGGTTTACCTGCGCACTCAGAGTCTGCGGCGCTCGGCCGGCGGACGCCGATATCAGCAGCCATGCACCCCGATGCGGCAGCGGTCCAGAGACCGCGACGGAGAACGTAACTCCCGCCGGCGTACTCTTCACGGCGATCGACTGGGCCGCCGGTAGTTTCGCCGCGCCAATCGTGTAAGTAAACGTCGTCGTGGCGTTGGTGACCGAAAGAGCAGGTGCGGTTTGTGCCACGGCTGTAATCACGAAGAGCGCCATCATCCAAAGGAGTCGCAGTAGGTGCATAAATGTCCTCCCCTTCCATCGGCGCAACGCTCGCTTGGTTCACAGGCACAATGAAGAAATGAGGAATTTGCTCATCTTTGCTCTGCTGACGCTCCATACCGAGGGTCCGGCGGCAGGTGAAATCACTACTGCTCCAAAACCGTCTGACATAGCTCCACGTTTGAAGCGGCTAGTCGGCGATTACAAACGGCAAACGGAGACCCTGCTCGTGCTTGAACGCGATGGCCAACTGCTCATCCGCCACGGCGAGCGCGAGCGGCCCTATGCAAAACCCACCGGCTGGACCCGTGAGAAAGTCGACGCCATTTACCGCATCGTGCCGCAGCGGCCCGTGGACCAGATCATTCCCGAGGTCCGGCCACTCACCCCGCCCGCCGAGTCCGGCCGGGAGCGCCCCGCGCTGGTCGAACTGATTACGCTGGATCCCTCAATCCGCCTCGATATCCGTTATGCCACCCGCGACAACTTCCTCGGCACACCCATCTATCGCGAAGGCCGCTCCTTCATGGAACGCACCGCCGCTGCCGCCTTGGTTCGAGCACACCGCGCGCTCGCCCCGCACGGCTACGGACTGCTGATCCATGACTCGTATCGCCCCTGGTGGGTCACGAAGCTATTCTGGGAGGCGACCTCGCCTCGGGAGCATGAGTTCGTCGCCAACCCGGCCACTGGTTCACGTCACAATCGCGGCTCCGCCGTCGATCTGACGCTCTTCGATCGCGCCACCGGCCGCGCCATCGAGATGCCCGGCGGCTACGACGAAATGTCGTCGCGTTCTTACCCGACCTATCCGGGTGGTACCAGCCTCCAGCGCTGGCATCGCGATCTGTTGCGCGCCGCAATGGAACAGGAGGGCTTCAGCGTCAACCCCAGCGAGTGGTGGCACTTCGACTACCGGGGCTGGCAACGCTTCGCCATCGAGAACCTCAGTTTTGATCAAATAAAGCCATGACTCGCCGCACGTTGCTGACCTTACCCGCCATGGCCTGGGCGCAGTCCCAGGCCCCTCGCCTTGGCTTCGATTCGTACTCGGTCCGCGCTTACCAATGGAAAGCCCTCGAACTGGTGGACTACGCCGCTCGCATCGGCGCACGCACGTTGCAACTCTCGAGCCTCGGCGACTTCGCAAGCCTGGAGCCCGCCTACCTCGAACGAGTGAAACAACTCGCCGCGCAAAAGGACGTCGAACTCGACGCCGGCATTGGCTCCATTTGTCCAATTGCCGGCGGCTGGCGCGCCGCCGATATCGACCCGGCCACCTACCTCGCGAAGGGTCTCCGCGTGGCCAAAGCTCTCGGCGCCAGCGGTATGCGCTGCTATCTGGGCAACATCAATGACCGCCGGAAGCACTCCGCCGACCGCCTCGCCGAAAGCACCCTCCGCGGCCTGCGCAGCGTGCGCTCACTCGCCCAGGACCTCGGCGTGAAGGTGGCCATCGAAAACCACGGCGACCTCACCGCGCGCGAAACCCGCCGTCTGATCGAGGACGCCGGCAACCACGTCGGCGCCTGCCTCGACATCGGCAACCCGCTCTGGGTGCTGGAAGATCCGCTGCTCACCGTCGAAGTCCTGGCGCCCTACATCGTCTCCACCCACTTACGCGATTCAGCGCTCTACCCGCACCCCCACGGCGCGGCCTTTCAGTGGCTCGCGCTTGGCGACGGTACCATGCCGGTCCGGCAGATCTTCGCCAAACTTCAGGAGGTGGCGCCGCGTTCACCCTTGCATCTGGAAATCATCACCGGCCGTCCCCCGCAGGTCCTGGCCTATCACCAGGACGACCTATGGAAACACTTCCGCACCCTCCCCGCCGCTGACTTCGCCCGTTTCGCCACCTTGGTGAAGAACGGACGTCCCTACGAAGGCGGCATGATCATCGCCGATATCCCCGGCGGTCCCGCCGCGCCTCCCGAATACCAGGCTGCCCTGAAGTTACAGCAGCGGCTCGATCTGGAGCGTAGCCTTGTCTTCGCCCGGAAACTACTGGCTGAGTGATGCGAAACGCCGCACGCCCTCTGCGCCAAAGTAACGCTCAAGCATTCGAGGCGGCACCCGGTGTAAGTCGACCCTCACCAAGCCATCGAGAGTATCTCCGAAGCGAGAGTCGAGATTCATGCAAAGAATCTCGCCTCCCAGATTCGTATACTGCCTCATCAATACCGGTAGTCCCTTCCCGTCAGGCTCCCATTGCGCCACTTGCTTGCTCAGTAGATCGATATCTTTCTGGCCTCGCCACTTCCAAGCCTCCCGTCGCAAGCTCCAGGTGAATGTGAGAGGGTTACGAGGCCGAATTCCTTCCCGCCATTCGCCGTAGAATCCGGCGATCGCGGCGCGCGCCGCCGGAGTGTAGTCCGCACTTACGCTCACCGGGCCAAAGAGGTAGCGAATGTGTGGACGGGCCAGGACGAATCGCCCGATGCCCTTCCACAGCAGCAGCAACGGGAGATAGTCTCTCTGGTAACTCGATAGGATGAAGGATCGGCCGAGTTCCGCGCTCTGCGCCGCGATCGTCTCCCAGCTACGTGGAAAGTGAAACAACGTCTGACAGTAAGTCCTGCCGCCGTTGGCCGCGCCGTCCGTCATCCGGTACGCACCAGCAATCCCCTGTACTTCTTGGTGCCATACAAAGAGATGATAGTAAGTCCGGTCAAACTCATCCAGGTCTCTCTCCCGGCCCGTACCTTCGCCCGCCGCGCGGAACACCAATTCCCTGAGCCTCCCAATCTCCTCAAGAGTCGCGGGAATTCGGCTTGCCGGCTCCAAATAGACTTGGTAGGGGCCTGCTTCAAGAATCGGGCTTAGCTGCGCGAGTTCTTTCTGCAATACCGCCGCGCCCCTCGAAACCGCCACCGGCACCTGCCGTAGCCTGCGAGCCAGCGCGTAGGTGCTGGCTCGCAGGTGCTTGGTAAACACGCTTGCGCACCGAAAGCGATCCGCGTCAACCGTTTGGCCGATCACGACCCGTATGGTTTGCCGCCTGCGCGAGAGCAATTCCCCAGGAAGCATCATCGTCCGCAAGGCCGGATGCACCAACCCCGCCAACTGAAAACGAGGCCGGTTGCGACCGGCGAAGTAGACCGGCACCACTTTGGCCCCGGTCTTGATGGCCAACCGGGCCGCCATCGGCTGCCACTGCGCATCCCGTACGCGGCCCAAGGGCGCCCGCATCGCCGACACCTCGCCGGCCGGGAAAACCACTAGCGCCCCGCCTTCCCTCAAGTGGCGTAGCGCCCCTCGGACCGCCGTGGCATTCTCTCCCGCTGCGGCTCCAAACGGGTTCACCGCAATAATCCGTTCCCTCAGTTCCGGAAGTTCAGCCAGCAAGGAATTCGTGACGAATTTGATGTCCGGCCTTACCCGTTCGAGTAGTGCCCCCAGCACCGGACCCTCAAAGATCCCGAACGGATGATTGGCCACGACCACCAGTGGGCCACTGGCCGGAATCTCCTCGAGCCTACCGCTCCAATCCAGCCGCAACTCCATCTCCGCCATCACTCGCTCATGGATCGAACCTTCGCGCCGCAGCATCGCACGGCGCCAAACCTCGCGCACTTCATCCACCCGCATCCAGCGGTCGACTAAATTCAGCGCATTGAGCGGCCACGGCGTATTCATAGGACTCCGCGTCCCACAATAGTGGCTACAGGTTGCAAGCCGATGAGGAAATGGCTGCAGAACTACGACAATTGGGGCAAAAGATGTTTTGGTGACCCGGGCGGGGCTCGAACCCACGACCCTCTGATTAAAAGTCAGATGCTCTACCAACTGAGCTACCGGGTCATTTCCGAACGGAATCGGTGCGAAGGCAGGACTTTTTTCAGATTACCATAAGCCTCCTTTCCCGCGCGCTCCGGGCTTCTGAGAAACTGTTAGGTGCTCATGTCGCAAACCTCAGCTAAAACCCCGCGCATCGGTCTCGTCGGCACCGGGGCGATCGCCCATAAGCACGCCCAAGCCTACGCCAACATCGGCTATCACGTCACCGCCTGCTTCAATCAGAACTTCGACAAAGGCGAGGCCTTTGCCGCCCAGTATGGCGCCCGCTACGTGGATTCGCTCGAGCGCATTTGCGCCGACCCCGAAGTCGATGTCATCGACCTCTGCACTTTTCCCGACGTACGTCTCGTGCCGCTGCGCCTGGCCGCCGATGCCGGCAAGCATGTTCAGGTGCAGAAGCCGATCGCGACGAATCTCGAAACTGCGCGTGAAATGATTCAATACGCTCACGCCAAGCGCATCCACTTGGCCGTCGTCAGCCAGCATCGTTTCGACGATTCCATCATGTTCCTGAAGCGCGCCATCGCCGCGGGCCGGTTGGGCAAGATTCTGCAAGCCGACGCCTACGTGAAATGGTGGCGCAGTGAAGAATACTATTCGCGTCCGATCAAGGGCAGTTGGGACGTGGAAGGCGGCGGGGCGCTCATCAACCAGGGCATTCATCAAGTGGACATGCTCCTTCATCTGCTCGGGCCGGTGAAAGAAGTCTTCGGCATGTGGCAATTGGGCGCGCGCCACAAGATCGTCAGTGAGGACGTCGTGCAAACGATGCTGCGCTATGCGAACGGCGCCACCGGCGTGATTCAGGCTTCCACCGCTTTCTGGCCCGGCTACACGGAGCGGCTCGAAATTCACGGCACCAAGGGCTGCGCCGTCGTTAGTGGCGACAAACTCACCACCTGGGACGTGCAGGACGACGACCCCAGCGATCCAGCGCCGATGGCGACCACCGTCGCTTCTGGCGCCTCCGATCCCATGGCCATTTCGCTCACGCCGTTTGAACGCCAGTTTGCCGATCTGGGCCGCGCGATCGCCACCGGCACGCCGCCCGCCATCACGGGCGAGGATGGTTACCGGGCTCTCGAACTCGTCGTCGGCACCTATCAGAGCTGCCGCGAAGGGAAGGTGATTCCGTTAACCGGAGTCGCCCTCTAGATGCGGGTTCGCGTTCCAGCCTCCAGCGCCAATCTGGGCCCCGGCTTTGACGCTCTCGGTCTGGCGCTCGCGGTGTATCTCGAATGCCGCTGGACGCCGGCCGACGCGCTCACCATTGAAGCCCGGGGCCGCGACGCTGATCTAATCTCCCTGTCCGCCGACAACCTGATCTGGGCTACCGCCCTTCAGGTTGCCGCCGACCTCGGTGAGACGTTGCCGCCCATCCACCTCTCCATCGACAACGACATTCCCCTCGGCAAAGGGCTTGGCTCCAGCGCCGCCGCGCTTACTGCCGGCGTCATCATCGCCGAGCAACTCCTGGGCCTTAACTGGAAGCCGCCGCGCATTCTCGATGAAGCCGCGCGCATCGAAGGCCACCCCGATAATGTCGCCGCCTGCGTGCTCGGCTCCATCGTCGCCAGCGCCATCGATTCCGGCGGTGTGGCCCATGCCGTGCGCCTGGAGTTGGCTCCGCAATACGATTGCGCCGTCGTCGTGCCGGACTTCGCTTTGGCCACGTCCAAGGCCCGAGCCGCGCTTCCGTCGACTTACTCCAAGGCGGACGCCATCTTCAACGTTCAGCGCTCGGCGCTCCTCATCGCCGCATTGGTTACCGGCACCACCTCCGCCTTTCCCACCGCGCTCGAGGATCGCTTCCATCAGCCCTATCGCGCGCCCCTGGTGCCGGGCCTCGAGGAGATTTTGCGCTTGCGGGCGCCCGGCTTACTCGGCTGCTGCCTGAGCGGTGCCGGACCCAGCGTTCTTGTCTTCTACGAGAAAGGCGCCGATTCCGTCGCCGACCTGGCTCGCCAGATTTTTCAGCTCCACGGCCATCAGGCCGAAGTCCTGCGGGCCACCATTGCGCTGCGCGGGTACGAAGTCTTCGAGGATTGATTCATGCCTATTTCTTACTCAGATCCCATTCCCGCGCCCACTTCGGCGTTGCGCTTCTCCGACGGTGGCCAATACCGTATCGAGATTCCTTCCACTGAAGGTCCCGCTTGTTTGGGTGCCGTCCTTAAAGAAGCCTGGGCTCGCCAGGTTCCGGTCCATCGCGTCAGCCAGGGAAGTGGCATCATGCTCCTCACCGACGACGAGATCACCCAAATGGTGGCGCAATGTATCGCCGCCGGCGGCGTCGAACTGAATCTCTTCGTCGGTCCCCGTGCCACCTTTGACATCGGCGCCCAAGCCTACTCCCCCGCCGGCAAGACTCTCGGCCTCAGCCTGCGCGGCGCCGATCAGCTTCGCTTCGCCATCGAAGACGTCGAGCGCGCCGTCAAACTTGGCGTCCGCAGCATCCTGGTGTCAGACCTCGGCTTACTCAAGATCATGGGCGACATGAAGCGCTCCGGCGACCTGCCCCCGGATCTCATCATTAAGACCTCCGTCATGATCGCGCCCGCCAACCCGGCCAGCGCCCGTTTGCAGGAAGACCTCGGCGCCACCACGCTCAACATCCCTTCCGATCTCACCATTCCCCAAATCGCCAGCATCCGCGCCGCAGTCCAGGCCCCGATCGACTTCTACGTCGAGGCGCCCGACAACATCGGCGGCTTCCTTCGCTACTACGAAATTCCGGAACTCATTCGCGTCGCCGCGCCCATCTATCTGAAGTACGGCCTTCGCAATTCGCCGGACATCTACCCCTGCGGCACCCATCTCGAAAACACGGCCGTTGCGCTTTCCCGCGAACGCATCCGCCGCGCGCAGATTGGCATGGAGATGATTCGACGCGCGGCACCTGATGCGATCATGTCTCCGGTCCCGGTACGGCAGGGCAACGCGTGATTGCCTTCTTCCTGCTCGCCCTTGCCGCCGATCCTCACGTCATCATCGAGACTTCCGTCGGCGAGGTCGAGGTAGCCGTTCACGCGGAAAATGCTCCCCTCACGGCTCGCAATTTTCTGCGCTACGTTGACGCTGGCCGCTACAACCAAGGCCGCTTTCATCGCGTCGTCCGCATGGATAATCAGCCGGTGAGCTCCATCAAAATTGAAGTGATTCAGGCGGGGCCGGCGCTTGGCGCGCCGGCGTTTCCGCCGATCGCCCTGGAGCGGACTTACACCACCGGCATCAAGCATCAGGACGGCGTGATCTCCATGGCCCGCAGCGGCCCCGATACCGCCACCGCCGACTTCTTCATTTGCGTGGGCGACCAGCCCTCGCTCGACTTTGGCGGAAAACGCAATCCGGATGGACAAGGCTTTGCCGCCTTCGGCCGCGTCGTCCGCGGCGGCGACGTCGTCAAACGCATTCATCAGTCCGCTTATGTGGAACAGCGGCTCACTCCGCCGGTCGCCATTCTGCGCATCTACCGCAAATAGAAAAGCCCTCCCCGCGGAGCGGAGAGGGCCTTTTCTCTCGTGGCCGGCTTAGAAGTAGAGCTTCGCGCCCAACTGCATTTGGCGCGGCGAATTTGCCTGATCGCCAGCCGTCATGCTGAGCACGCCGAACGTCTGCGATTGCAGGCCCAACGATCCCAAGCCGAACCGGGTGCGGTTGAATGCATTGAACATCTCCACGCGAATGTCGAGCCGGATTCCTTCGCGGATTCCGATGCTCTTCGAGAGCGAGAGATTCTCGTTATAGTTGGCGAACTCGCGGAACTTAGGATTGAACCGCGTCATGTTGCCCATCACGTTTGCTGGCTGAGCCGGGAAGAAGCTTGCCGGTTGCACCGTGCGGTCGGTCTGCGGATCGAAGTCGCCGTTGGCCGGATCCGGGCGCCAGTTGTCGTAAGTGCTGATGATCGGACGGTTGCCGCCCGCAAACAACGGCAAGCCGTTGCTTGTCGAGATGTTGCGCGGCGTGCCGCTCGAGTAGACCGCGATGCCGGAGACGCGCCAGCCCCCGACTAAGCCGTTAACGATCCCGCTCGCGGAGCCGAGTAACGCCTTACCCTTGCCGAAGGGAAGATCCCAAACCGCGCTGAACTTGAAGTTGTGGGGCAAATCGAATGCGCCGATCGACTTCTCCAGTCTGCGATTGTAATGATCCATCGCGAAGCCGAAAGAGTCGCTCCAATAGCTGTCGGCGTCCGTCAGGATCTTCGAGAAGACATACGAAGTCTGGAATTGCAGACCCCGCGAATAACGCTTCTCGAAGCGGAGCATCACCGAGTGATACGTCGAATGGCCGCTATGGTCGCCGCCGCCGGACCGCGTATCGATGTTCTGGAACTGCGGATAGGGACGCAGCGCCTGGCCGACTGTGGCCGAGTTGCCCCACAGCTGATTGAAGCCAGGGAATGGTTCGCCGATGCCGGCTGCCACTGCCGCCGGCGAACCGATGCGGGAGTTCAACAGCGGCGCTCCGTACTGCGTCAGCACCGACGGGTTCAGGGCGTTGTACTGCAGCATCCCAGCCTGCAGACGGCTACCCAAGCTGCCGTTGTATCCGACTTCCATCACCGACGTCGGCGAGATTTGCCGCTGGAGGGATAAGTTCATGCTTTGGAACGCGGGCGGCTGCAAGGCTTCGCTGCCTTGGAACCAGGGCATCGCCCGGCCGTTGCCGAAGCTAGGTGAGACGAACGGCGGCGCCTGATAAGCCGGGTGACCATTCCGTGCGAGCACACGCGGAGTCAAGCCGCCTGACGTGTCGCTCTGTGTGTCGGTCAGCGTGAAGCCCAGGTTGTGCGTCGAGCCGGTTACCGTCGTGATGTTGCCATAGCTCAACCCATACGACATGCGGATCACATTCTTTTCTTTGAACGTGTAAGCCAAACCGAAACGCGGCCCGAACGCCTTGTAGTAGCCATCCGTCAAACGGCGCGAACCGATACATCCGCTGCAGTCGCCGGCATAGATCAGCGCGCCTGGACGTCCACCTGCTCCCGGATTTGCCAGGTTCGGGTCGAAGTCGCTCCAGTGGTCGTTTTCGCCGGTGGGCGGCAATGTTGTTTCCCAACGCACGCCGAGGTTGATCATCAGGTTCGGCCGCACGCGCCAGTCATCCTGGAAGAATCCCGCAATCGACGGCCACTGCTGGCCGATGTAGCGGATCGTGTCGATCGAGCTTGAATTCGCGTGCCCAAGCAGCATTGACGCTACCGGACTGCCGCCAGCCGTCGCGAAATTCGTGTCCACCTGGCCCGTTGGCAGAATCCGCGCCGTGTGCTTGAAATCGAAGCCCAAGCAGCCCGAGACACACTGGCGTCCGAAGCCGTTATAAAACTGTCCCTGATACTGCCCGCCCGCCTTGAAGGTATGCTTGCCTTTGATAATCGTAATGTCGTCGGCGAACATCTTGATGAAGTTTTCGCTGCCGTTGTTGGCGCGGCCGCCCCACTGGCTGTAGCCGTTAGAGAAGTTGAAATTCACCAGATTCTGGTCGCAATCCGGCACGTTCGTGATGCAGACTTTGTCCTTCCACTTCGTCCCGCTGCGAATCGTCGCCTGGGGCGGATCGTGGTTCTCTTTCCAGTTGTTACCGCCGCCGTAGAAGTGATTGAAGACCGTGGGCGAAATCGCGTAATCCCAGCTTCCGCGGAAGACGTCGGAGTTACGCGTGGTGTCGTTGTAGTTGACGAAGTTGCCGGGTAGGTCGGCGACGCCGAACGCGCCGGGAATGGCGCTCGAGCGGTTGTAGCCCCAGTAGCCGGAGATACGGCTCTTCGCACTGAAGTTGTGGTCGCCCTTCACGCTCATCTTGGTGTTCGGCCGGACTTCTGTGCCCTGGGTCACCAGGTAGTTGTTCTGTACGTAGTTGATCGTCCCCGGCGCAGCGCCGTTGTTCGGTAGCGGCGTCGGACCCGCACGGAACGCTGCCAGCGCTTGCACAATCGTGGGATCGAACAAGTTGCGCGGTACTTGATTGTTCGGGAACGGCTGCCGCGTGAGCACGCCATTTACGGTGCTCTGCGTTGTCGGATCGTAGATGGGGATCTGCTGCCCTTGGGCATTCACCCAGTTCGAGAAATTGCCATCGTACATTTCCGCCGTTGGCACGGTGCGCGTCGTGCCGTTCGCGCCGTCGCGATTACGGAACGCTTCATAGCTGAAGAAGAAGAACGTCTTATTCTTGCCATTGTAAATCTTCGGAATCCAGACCGGCCCGCCAACTGACGCGCCGAAGTCATGCTGCTTGTAGATCGGTCGCGCGATGCCGCGGCCCGTATTGAAGAAATTGTTCGAGTCGAACTTTTCGTTGCGGATAAAGTCATAAGCGGTCCCATGAATATCGTTGGTTCCGGACTTCGACGCGAAACTCATGATGCCGCCGGACGCCTGCCCGAACTCTGCCTTAAAGCCGTTCGTATCGACCGTGAACTCGGTTACCGCTTCGATTGAAGGCGCATTGACTGCCACCCAACTTTGCGATAGCGCCCGCGACGTATTCGCCGATACCCCATCCAGGCTCGTGCCGTAACCCGCCGCCTGGCCTCCACCAAGAATAAAGCCGTTGTCTCCGCCCACGTTTTTCGCTTCCGGCGTCAACGCGGCCAAATTAAATGGACTTCGCATCGTGCCACCCACCACCAGCGGTAGCTCGTCTACCAGCTTGTTGTTCATCGTGACACTTGTTTTGGCATTTTCCGTCGAGAGCGCCATGGCGCTCGCCGATACTTCCACCGCCTGCGTTGCCGTCCCGACCTCGAGTGTCGCGTCAGCGCGGACCGTGGCGGAAGCATTCAGCACCAAGCCCGTCACCGTCGAAGGGCGAAAGCCTTCTTTCTCGACGCGCACCGTATAGACGCCCACTTGCAGTTGGGGCAAAGTGTATTCCCCGGAAGAATTAGTCGGCGCGTTAAATGCGACGCCGGTCTGAGTATTCGTAAGGAGCACTTTGGCTCCCGGGACAATCGCGCCGGACGCGTCCCGGACGGTGCCGGTAATCGTTCCGCGCTCCGATTGGGCATTGAGTAAGAGCGCGCCCACGCTCGTAAAAAAAATGAGCCGATGGATCAGCCGGTACTGCATTTTGAACCTCCCGAAATACGCTCCCCGGCGAGTGCGCCCGACCAGGTGTGGGAGGACTATATCATGATGACCTGTGAAATGGTTAGCGGTCGCGATCGACGCGCTTCACCGTTGCGCGTTCCGGCTGATTCCTCCCAGCCAGTCAAACACCCTCTCCTGCCGCGGTCGCGCGAACGCATTGAACCCCGGCGGCGTTTCGAAAGTGAACTCATCGCTGTCCTCGAATCCGAGCCACCTCTTGTGCGCCGCCACCTGTGCCCGCACATCGGCGATCCGCGCATAACGATCCTGTTGCGGCGCGATCAGCAGCACCCGCCGCCCCTCCAGCAGCCGCAGCGTTTCGTCAAAGTCGAACGGCAATCGCTTCGGATGATCGGCAAAAAATCCCAGCCTGGGCATCAGACCGTGCAGATGCGAATAATGCCGAATCCCCTCAACACCCTTGTCCGGTGTATCCAGCCGCAACGGGTCGTAGCCGGCAACCGCCGCCAGACCGCTCACCCGCTTGTCCAGCGCCGCCGTCATTAACCCCACTTTCGCCCCCAGCGAATAGCCCATCAGGTAGATCCGCATCGGATCCACCACCTCCAGCGCCTCCACCGCATCGATCGCCGCGCGCGTATCGGTCACCATCTTGCCCATCAGGCTCCACCGCGGATAACGCCGGTAGAACTCCCGCGCATCCAGCACCCGCGTTCCGAACCCGATCTGATCGAATGTGAGCACCGCGAAGCCGCGCTTTACCAGGGAAGGGAACGACGGCCGCTGATCCAGCCGCCACGAGTTGCCCGTCGACGTCCACGGCTGCGACACGCTCCAGCCGTTCTGATACGAATACCCATGCAGCCAGATCACCACCGGCCAGGGGCCGTCCGGCTTATCGGCGGGATAGAACAGATCAGCCTTCAATCCGTCGCCAAACGGCAACTCCGTCCATCCCATGCCTTCTTCGGCCACTCTGGCCCGTGTCGCCGGATTTGCGCTCGGCCGCCGGAACAGGCCTTCGAGCCATCCACCCGACCCATCGACCGGCTTCGGCACCTTGGTCACCTTTGGCGGCGGAACTCCCGCCGGCTGTTCACCCATCGCCCACTCCAGATTCTTCCGGAACTCCGCCCGCGTTCCGGAAGCGCCGATGGCGCGCTCCCGATAGCGCAGCGGATCGATCGTCTCGCCGCTCAACCGCCTCCATTCGTCAAAGCTGTAACCGTGGATCCAGGTCTCCTGCTTCGCTCGCGGCCTCCGTCCGAAGACGGCGTCGAAGAAGTCGATAAAGTTCTCCACGTCTCCCGCCGTCGTATCGTGCTCGCCGTTGCGCAGATGCAGCCACACGTTGTCCGGCTTGCCGAAAAATTGGTACACGCTCAGCGCCGACCGGTAAGCCTGCTCGAATCCGAACGGGTTGCCCGCCGACTCCGCATAGCCCGCGTACAGCATCAGCCCCCGCGGTGCCACCAGTGCCAGCAACGAATTCTGGTCCACCGGCAACTTGTCCTCGCGCCCTGAGAAGAAGCGCAATCGCGGATGAAACCAATGCGACTGTGCTCCAGCCAGAAATTCGATGCTCTCGTTGGCAAACGCCTCGGTCGTATAGCGCCAGGGATCCACCTCACCCGAATTGCCGCTCGACGGAATCACGGCGCCGATCCGCTCGTCGAACGCCGCGGCCAGCAACGCCTGCTTGCCATTGCGCGAATGTCCCGCCAGCCCGATCTTCTGTTTGTCTACCTCGGGCAGCGTCACCAGATAGTCCACCGCTCGGGAAGCGGCCCAAGCCCAGCGCGCCAACACCGAAAAATCGTACTCCGGATACACCTCGATCCATGCATCCGAGTCATCGCCGTTCCCGTAGCGCGGATCGGTCGCGTGGTAGATGCAGGCGATGTACCCCCGCCGCACCGCCGTATAAATCCAAGGCCGATTGCGCGCATGGTTCGTCAGGAACACCGGGAAAGGCCCCTTGCCGTCCGGGATCACCAGTTCAATTCGCAGCGATGCCCGGTGCCCGGGGCCAAACTCGAGCTTCACCTCGCGAATCCGCGACTGCCCCTCCCGCCGGTCCGGAGTCACCGAAGCCCGCAGGTTGTCCGGCGCTGGCGGCATCTTGCCGAACATCCAATGCTCGATGTCCTTCTTGAGTAATCCTCGCTGCGTCTGCCACAAGGCCGGCGTGGTGACCTTCACCGCGTCTGCCCCCTGCCGGATCACCAGTGGATCCGGCAGTTCCGCGTACGAAGGCAACTTGTCAAAGTCTGGCGGTTGTTCTCCCGTCCGCCGCACCCATTCTTCCCAAGTCTTGTCCGTCGCATTGATCCGCCCATCCGGCGGCGTCCCGCTCGGCCGCAACAGCCTGATCGCCTCCTCGGCCCGGTTCTGACCAAAGGCCATTATCGCGATCGGAAGCGTCATCAGCAGCAGTTGTACGAGGCTCACGCCCTGATTCTAATTGAACTGAATGACCTGCTAAAACAGTGCCATGGCATTGATTGTGATTGCGAACCTGAAGATCCGGGCAGGGAAGCGGACTCAATTCGAGGACTTCGAACGCCAGGCCCTGGAGATCATCCGTCGCCATGGAGGCGAACTGCTGCACACGATTCACCCCATCGCGACACTTCCGCCAACTGACCTGCCAGACGAAGTTCACATCCTTCGATTCCCGCATCAGTCTGCTCTTGCTTCCTACCGGACTGACCCCGATCTGCTCTCCCTCGCCGGTCTCCGCGCGGAGGCCATCGCCTCCACCAGCATCCTGATCGGAAGCTCCTAGCCTAACGGCTAGCGGGTACCCCGTCCTAAAAGCCGGGACGACAGCGTTACGCCGCCGGTGTTAGCCTATGATTAGGCGTCGTGCGCTCACCATGATTGACACTATTCTTTCGAAAATCTTCGGCACCAAGCACGAGCGCGAGATCAAGAAGATCATGCCGCTTGTTGCGGCCATTAACGCGCTCGAACCCGCCATGCAGTCGCTGAGCGACAACGAACTCGCGGCAAAAACCCTTGAATTCAAAGAGCGATTAGCCCAAGGGGCCACTCTCGATGACATTTTGGTCGAGGCCTTCGCTGTCTGCCGCGAAGGCGGCCGCCGGGCCATCGGCATGCGGCACTACGATGTGCAACTCATCGGTGGCGTCGTTCTCCACCGCGGCAACATCGCCGAAATGAAGACCGGCGAAGGCAAAACTCTTGTCGCCACCCTTCCTTGTTACCTCAATGCTCTTAGTGGCAAAGGCGTCCATGTCGTTACCGTGAACGACTATCTGGCCCGACGCGACTCGGAGTGGATGGGCAAGCTGTACAAGTTCCTCGGCCTCACCGTCGGCTGTATCGTTCACGGTCTGAACGACCGTGAGCGGCACGATGCCTACCACGCCGACATCACCTACGGCACCAACAACGAGTTCGGTTTCGATTACCTGCGCGACAACATGAAGTTCCAGATGGAGGACTGTGTTCAGCGCGAGTACAACTTCGCCATCGTCGACGAAGTCGACTCCATCCTCATCGACGAAGCCCGCACCCCCCTCATCATCTCGGGGCCCAGCGAAGGCTCCACCGACAAGTACTACCGCGTGAACGGTATCATTCCGAAGCTCACCCGTGGTGAAGTGATTGAAGGCAAGGAGCCCGGCGAAAAGTACTTCACCGGCGACTTCACCGTTGACGAAAAAGGCAAAAGCGTCGCGCTCACGGAAGAGGGCGTCCGCAAAGTGGAGCGCCTTCTCAACATCGGCAATCTCTACGATGCCGAAAACATTGAGATCAATCACCACATCCAGCAAAGTCTGAAAGCCTACGTCCTTTTCCACCGCGATAAGGACTACCTGGTGCAGGAAGGCGAAGTTGTCATCATCGACGAGTTCACCGGCCGCCTGATGCCGGGCCGCCGCTGGAGCGATGGCCTCCATCAGGCCGTCGAGGCCAAAGAAGGCGTCAAGATCGAGAACGAGAATCAGACTCTCGCTACCGTCACCTTCCAAAACTACTTCCGCATGTACTCGAAGCTTTCGGGTATGACGGGTACCGCCGACACCGAAGCGGCTGAGTTCGGCAAGACCTACAAGCTCGACGTCGTCAACATTCCTCCCAACCGCAAGACCATCCGCATCGACAGCCAGGACATGGTCTATCGAACGGAAGATGAGAAGTTCCGCAACGCCGCCAAAGAGATCAAGGCTCGCCACGAAACCGGCCAGCCGGTCCTGGTCGGCACCATCTCGGTTGAGAAAAGTGAACGCCTCTCCGGCGTGCTCAAGAAGATGGGCGTCCGCCATGAGGTCTTGAACGCCAAGAACCATGAGCGTGAAGCCTTTATCGTCGCCCAGGCCGGCCGCTACGCCGCCGTTACCGTGTCCACGAACATGGCCGGTCGCGGTACCGACATCTTGCTCGGCGGTAACGCCGAGTTTCTGGCCCAGGAAGAGGCTGGCAAAAAAGGCATTTGTGAATCCCTGCCCCCCGGCATCGCTTCCCTCATTGCCGACAAGGACTTCTACTACTTCCAGCGTTCCGGTCACAATTCCCGCGTTCCGATCGCCCTCTGGAACGAAATCTACTTCAAGCACAAGGCGGTCTGTGACGAGGAGCACGAGAAAGTCGTAGCCGCCGGTGGTCTCCATATCGTTGGCACGGAACGCCACGAAAGCCGTCGCATCGATAACCAGCTTCGTGGCCGCGCCGGCCGCCAAGGCGACCCCGGCTCCGCCCGCTTCTTCCTCTCCCTTCAGGACGACCTCCTCCGCATCTTTGGCGGAGAACGCATCCAAAACCTCATGCTCCGCCTGGGAATGGAAGAGGACGTACCGATCGAAAGCGGCCTTATCACCAAGCGCATCGCCGCCGCCCAAAAAGCCGTCGAAGCCCAGAATTTCGCCGCGCGCAAACACCTCCTCGAGTACGACGACGTCATGAACAAACAGCGCCAGGCCGTCTATGGCCTGCGTCGCGGTTTGCTCGAAGGCAAGAACCAGCGCGAGAAAATCACCGAAATCATCGACGGCATGATCGCCACCTTCGTCGATTCCCGCCTTCCGGAAGGCACCAATCCCGACGCCTGGGACCTGACCAGCCTCGATACTGACCTGCTCACCCAGTTCGGCGTCCGCGTCAAACCGTCTGACCTCGCCGGCCAGACGCGCGAAGAAATCGAAGACCACGTACGCGACATCGTCATGAAGCGCTACGTCGAAAAAGAGCAGATGGTCGGCGAAGAGTTCATGCGCCAAACCGAGGCCATGGTCACGCTCCACGTCATTGACAATCAGTGGAAAGACCACCTTCTGTCCATGGACCACCTCAAGGAAGGCATCGGTCTCCGGGGCTACGGACAAAAAGATCCCCTCATCGAGTACAAGAAGGAGAGCTTCCAGCTCTTCCAGGACATGATGGACCGCATCGAAGACGAGTCCATCCGCATCCTCTTCTTCCTTCAGGCCGAAGGCGGCCAACTCCCCTTCCAGCAAGACGACCGCTACTCGGATGACGAAATTCCTGAGGAGCCGGAACCCGTCATCGCGGGCGGTGACCGCAAAGCGGCCCAGTCCGCCATGGTGGACTTCACCCGTACCGTCCAGCGGAACAAAGAGCGCGAAATGGAGTCTATGCAATTTGTGGGCGGCGGCGAGATCGCCACGCAGACCCCCGTCGTCAAGGCGGACAAAGTCGGGCGCAACGATCCCTGTCCCTGCGGATCAGGTAAGAAATACAAGAAATGTCATGGCAGCTAACTGGACTCCTGCTGGCGCTGTCGCTTACTGCGTCAGCCGCCACCTGGCCGCCCTCGATTGATCCTTATCAGCGTCAAGCCGTAACGGCGCCCGACGTCTCGACTCCTGCCGGACTCTGGCAGGAGTACGGCTTCGTCGAGGGCGAAATCGCCACCTATACCAACGGCGCCAAGCAACTCACCGCGACCGCCTGGCGTTTCCAGGAATCTACCGGACCCATGGCCGTCTTCTTCTGGCTTGCGCCTGCCGGCGGCACCCCGGTTTCGCCGCTGAAACTCGCACTCGCCACCAAGAACGTCACCCTGGCCGCCGTGGGCAACTACCTGGTTCGCTTTGAGGGCACCTACCGCCCGTCCGCTAACGAGATCGAATTTTGGGTGGAGCACTTTCCTGGCTATCGCAACCGTTCGCTGCCCGGGCTCCCGGCTTTTCTACCTCCGGGCGCCTCTTCGCTTCGGTACATCGTCGGCCCGAAGTCGCTGGCGTACTTCTTCGGCGAACTTCCCGTCGCCACCGCCGCTTTCGATTTCAGCTCAGAGATCATCCTGGCCCGCTATCCCACGCCCACCGGTGAACTTCGCGTTGCCGTCGCTTCCTTCCCCAACCATGCGATCGCCCGCCAGCAACTGCCCGCCTTTCAGCAATTTGCCGGTGAAAATGCCCGCCGTTCCGGCGCCCTGATCGTCGTGGCCCTCCCTCAAATCCCTCCCGGCGCGGCCACGATTCTCGACAAGATCCGTTACGACGCCGTCGTCGAATTCAGCGAAACCGTTCCCACCCAAATGCCTAATGTCGGGGGCCTCCTCGTTGCCATTTTTCGCCTCGTCGGCGTTCTCGGCGTCGTCGGAATCGGCGGCGGTGGCCTCGTCGCGCTCATCCTTCTCGCCCGCACCCGCGCCCGCGAAAAGGTCCCTGAAATGACCCGCCTCAACATCGACTAAACCAGGCTCAACCCGCCGTCCACCGCTAACACCTGCCCCGTCGTAAACGTCGACGCCGTCAGGAAATGCACTACCCCCCCGGCAATCTCGTCCCCGGTCCCCGGACGCTGCACCGGGCTTTTGTCGATCAGCGCCTTCACGCTTGGCTCGCTTTCCTCCCCGAACGGAATCACGCCCGGTGCCACCGAGTTCACGCTGATCCGCGGTGACCACGCCACTGCCAGCGCCCGCGTCAAGTGCGCCACTCCCGCTTTCGACGCGCAGTAGTGTGCATGGAACGGCCAGGGCCGCAACGCCCCGCCTGAACTGATGTTCACGATCCGCCCTCCTCCCGCCGGCAGCATGATCCGTGCCGCCTGCTGGCAGCAGAAAAACACCGCTTTCAAGTTCACCTGATGAATGAAGTCCCAGTCCGCTTCCGTGATCTCCAGCGGATCCAGCTTGGTGAACCGGGCCGCATTGTTCACCAATCCATCCAGCCTCCCGAAATGCCCATGCACCTCGGCAAACAGCCGCTCAATCTCGCCCACCTTTTCGAGGTTCGCCGCGAAAACCGGCGCGTTGCCGCACTCCGCCGCCGTCGCCTCCGCTTCCTCCCGCGAACTGCTGTAGTGCACCGCCACCCGCGCGCCTTCCCGCGCCAGGCGCAACGCAATCGACCGGCCCACCCGCTTGGCGGCGCCCGTCACTAGAATTACCCGTCCGTCCAGTTCGCTCATCAGTTCTCACGCTATCATGCGATTCATCCGACGCCGCATCCTGCCAGCCTGATACCATATCTCCCAGCCCATGCTGCGCCTCAACCTGTTCGCCGCCATCCTGCTGCTCTCTTCCTGCCAGATTCAGACCAAGTCGGCCCGCCCTCCCGCTCCCGCGCCCCTCGAAGCCACCGTCGCCACTACCGTCGCCTTCACCGAAGGACCCACGGCCGATGACAACGGCAACGTCTATTTCACCGAGATCATGAACCAGCGCATCTTGCGCATGGCCCCCGGCGGTAGCGTCTCCATCTTCCGTGAGCCCAGCAACAACGCCAACGGGCTCATCATCGACGCTCAGGGCCGCCTGATCGCCTGTGAAGGTGCCGGCATCAAAGGCAACGGCGTCCACGGCAAGTCTCACCTTGCAGCGGGCACGGCGCTCAAACCTCGCGTCACCCGCACTGACCTTAAAACCAACCAGGTGGAGGTCCTCGCCGACGGCTATAACGGCAAGCCTTTCAACGGACCCAATGACGTCACCTTCGATAGCCAGGGCCGGCTCTACTTTACTGACCTCACCGGCGGTGCCGTTTACCGCATCGATCCCGACAAGAAACTCACCCGTCTGCTCGCCACCCCGGAGATCCAACGTCCCAACGGCATCTCCATCACCCCCGACGACAAGATCCTCTATCTCGTCGAGGCCAATGGTGCCCAAAACGGCGCACGATTAATTCGCGCTTACGATCTACAGTCCGATGGCAGCCTCACCAACATGCGGATCCACTACAGCTTTTATCCCGGCCGCAGCGCCGACGGCCTCTGCATGGACACGCAGAATAACCTCTATGCCGCCGCCGGACTTCACCAACGCCGTGGCAGTAGCGAAACTCTGGACACCAAAGCTGGCGTCCACGTGATTACTCCCGAGGGCAAACTCGCCCGCTTTATCGCCGTTCCAGAAGACACCATCACCAATTGCACCTTCGGTGGCCCGGATTGGAAGACCCTCTACATCACTGCCGGCAAAGGTCTCTACTCCTTCCCGAATGAGATCGCCGGCACCCGCCGTTAGAAAAGGACCCGCTTATGAAATTCCTCACCCTGTTTGTGTGTGCGCTTGCCGCCTTCGCCGCCGATGTCACCGGCGAATGGAAGGCCACTGCGGAAGGCCCCAACGGGGCGATGGAACGCACCTTTTCGTTCAAAGTCGAAGGTTCCAAGCTGACCGGTGAAACCGTTAGTTCCTTTGTTGGAAAGTCAACGATTGAAGATGGCAAAGTGGAGGGCGACAACGTTTCGTTCACCATTCGCGCCAAGTTTCAGGACAACGAGATGGTCCTCACCTACAAAGGCAAGGTCGTCAACCCTGGCGAGATTAAGTTCACGTCCGAAGCCCAGGGTGGCGGGGGCCAAGCGTTTGAATGGCTAGCCAAACGCGTCAAGTAACTCAGCGCTTCAACCAACTCAATACCGCGCGATTCACTTTCTCCGGTGCGTCCTGCTGGGCAAAATGGCCAGCCTCGGGGATCGTCACCAGCGTCCAGTCGTCCACCCACTCCCACGTTCCGGCGAGCGCGGCGGGCAACAGCGCGCCGTCCTTCAGTCCGTGAATCTGCAGAACCGGGCACTGTGGCTTAATCACAGGTCCTGTCGCTTCCTGATAGGGTTCGCGTGGATAGTTGCGCCGGTAGTAATTCATCATCGCGTCGAAGCTCGATTTCGAAAACGCTTCCACGTATTTCTTGCGCGCTTCCGGATCCTTCACCCAGGCGGACAGCGCCTCCGCGGTCAGCTTCTCGTGCGAGTCTGCTTGTTGAAACCGCCGCGCGTACGCGCTGGCCTTCTGCTGCTCCGGATTGCGGGCTAACTCGCGGGCCAGCCCACGCGGATGCGGCAGATTCACAATAATCAGTTTCTCCACCATCTGAGGAGCATGAAACGCGACTTGCCAGGCAATCGCTCCTCCCCAGTCGTGCGCCATTACCGTCGCCTTCGCGACGCCCTGCGCCTTGATCACGGCAACCACGTCCCCCACCAGTAACCGCATGTCGTATTGTTCCGCACCCGCCGGTTGGCCGCTTAAGTTGAACCCCCGCAAATCGAGCGCCACTGCCCGGTAGCCGGCCTCGGAGAGCGCCTCCATCTGCGATCTCCAGCTGTACCAGAAATCCGGAAAGCCATGCACCATCACCACCACCGGACCCGACTTTGGCCCCACCGCCGCGTAGTGAATCTTTACCCCGCCAGAGTCGGCAAAGCCATGCTCCACCTTGCTCTCGATCTCCCCGGCCACCAAGCTGCTGGCCATCCCGATCAGGCCAAAAATCGCACTCATGCGTTTCATCCTTCCACAATCGCACACCCCGAGAACGTTTCTTTACAATCCCCGCTGGCCCCTGGGGGTTAAGCTGGTAACCCGATAGGGGTGAGTACCGTCCTGCTGAAGGGTGGCCTCGATCACCCGATGAAGGAGATACCTAAGATGAAACTTCGCTTGTTTTCGAGCTTGGCCGCTCTAGTTCTTGCTGCCACGTCAATGTTCGCCGCGGACCTTACCGGAAAATGGGTTGCCAAGATGCAAACCCCCAACGGCGATACCCGAGAAATGGTGATGAACTTGAAGGCCGATGGTGAAAAGCTAACCGGCACCGTGGGCGGCATGCGTGGCGACGCCGAGATTACCGACGGCAAGATCGCCGGCGACGACGTTTCCTGGGTGGTCGTCCGCAACTTCAACGGCAACGAATTTCGCCAGGAGTACAAGGGCAAGGTCTCCGGCAAAGAGATGAAGTTACAAATCTCTTTCGGCGAACGCAACATGGACGTCACCGCCACCAAGGCCGAGTAATGACAGTCCCGCGGGACCTGTCTTCCGACCGGTCCCGCGAAGCGACTGCTAGTTCTTCGGCGCCGACCCCAATAACGCCACCGCCGCCACATAAACCACTCCCGCAATCCCCACCAATCCGCGTGCCGCGGGTGCTGTCCCGAGTTCTTTCCACACCAACAATCCCAGCCCCACAATCAACAACGGGGCCGCGTGGGAAAGTAGGTACTGCGCCAGCGTGCCCGGGCTCTCCGCCGCCGGAGTGGTCGCCATCAGCGCCGCTGCCAGGATTCCCACCGCGAAAAGCATTCCGCCCAAAATCCCCAGCAAATGCACCTTCACGCCACCCTGGAAGTAGCGAAAGAACTGCACCGCCGGACCGTGCACCGGTAAGTTCATGAAGTACAAGTTGAAGATGAAGGTCGAGATAAACAAGCCCATCGTGAACACAAAGGCAAAACCGTAAGGTCCTAAGCCAATGTCGGTCACCTGCGCCATCGCTCCGATACCTGGGACAAAACCCAACACCAGACCGCCGACCGCAGCGAAAAGAATGCTTTTCCAGGTCGCCGCGTCGCTTTCATCGTCCTTCTTTTCCTCGCGGCGGCGCCGGTAGTACTTCGGGCCCCCCGCTTGAGCGCTTGGCACGGCTTCCGCTGTGGTTACCATCTCGGCCACTACTGGCGCCACGACTATTCGCTTCGCGGCTGCCGTACAAAGCCCGATCACCACCAGTAGCAGCGTCCAGCCAATGCCCAGGAAGACAAAATTAAACGACCGCTGCTGCACCAGTGCCCATAGGCTCTCCACCAGCAACGCCACCGCAAAGCTCGTCGGAAATGCGATCGCGATGCCCCCGATGGATGCTGCCGCCACAATCAATAGATTTGCCAGGTTGAAAACGCAACCCGCCGCAAAGGCGATCGCAATCATGCGTCGGCTCGCGGTCAACGAAAGGTTGTCCCAGAAACTGAGGTCCGTGCCCATTGACCCGAACGTCAATCCCGCTGTCAAAGTCGCCAGCACGGTGCCAAAAGCAAAATCGAAATAGTAGAGTTCGAATCGCCAACTGCCTCCCATCTTGTAGGTCGTAATCCACAGCGCACCACATAACAAACTGAGCAGGCCCATCAGTAGGGCCATTTCGTAACTTGAGGGGACAATCATGCCGGATCCTTCGTAAGCTTTGGCGCGATGGCAACGGGTTTCCAACCATAGTCCGCCGGTTCACCTTCGCACTTTCGTAATGTTAGCTACATCATACCCTTGATCGCCGATCTCCGATTTGCCCCTGCCTTTGGCCTCTTCTCTTCGATAGACTATGGACGATGAAAGCTGCTTACTACGGCGGTTCGCGCCAGATCCATATCCGTGAATGTGTTCCCGTCGCTCCCGCCGCCGGACAAGTCCGCGTGCGCGTCTCGCACTGCGGCATCTGCGGTACTGACCTCCATGTCTACCTTGGCGATCTGGACCACCGCATCCGCCTCCCTGAGGTCATTGGCCACGAAGGCTCCGGCACCATCGCCGAACTCGGCCCCGGCGTTGAAGGCTTCAGCGTGGGCGATCCCGTTGTGGTCATGCCCATCATCTCCTGCGGCCAATGCCCCGCCTGCAAAGCCGGCAACTATCACGTTTGCCATCAGCTCAAAGTGATTGGCATCGAAGCGCCCGGCGCCATGCAGTCCTCCTGGACCGTTCCCGCCAACCTCCTCTTCCCCTTGCCCCGCACCATGGACCTTCAGCAAGCCGCGCTCATTGAGCCCGTCGCGGTTGCCTGCCACGATATCCGCATGGGCGAACTGCAAAAAGGCGAGTATGCGCTCGTCCTCGGCGGCGGACCCATCGGGGCCCTCATCGCCATCGTCGCTAAACACAAAGGTGCTCGCGTCCTGGTCACCGAAATCAATCCCTTCCGCATCGCCATGCTTCGCCGGCTTGGCCTCGAAGTGGTCGATCCCCGTCAGCCTGGCCCCAATGGAACTACTTGGGTAGATCGCGTCATGGAGGAAACCGGCGGCGCCGGCGCTGACGTCGTCTTCGAGGTCACCGGCGTTGCCGCCGGCGCCGAAATGATGACCAAGGCCGCCAAAGTCCGCGGCCGCATCGTCATCGTCGGCGTCTTTGCCAAGCCCGCGCCCGTAGACATCTACAAGATCTTCGCCCGCGAATTACGCCTGTTCGGCGCGCGGGTCTACCAGCGTGAGGACTTCGCCGAAGCCATTGAGATCGTCGCTTCCGGTGCCATTCCCGGTCACGAACTCATCACCAACGTCATGCCGCTTGACCAACTCCGCCATGGTCTCGACCAGATGGCCACCGGTGGCGACGTCATGAAGATCCTCATCGATTGCCAATCATGACCCTCGCCCTCATCCTGCTTCTCGCCCAACAGCTTCGCCCGGACCTCGCCCCGGTTCCCACCTACGAGGTCCAACGGGCCAAAGTCGCCCCCCGCATCGACGGCCATTTGGACGACCCCGCCTGGCAGACTGCCAAATCCGTCCCCTTCGTCTTCCCCTGGGATCAGCAGACCGGCAAAAAGCAACGCACCCTCGCCCGCCTCGCCTGGGACAACGACTATCTCTACGTGGCCTATGAATGCGACGACATGGACATTATCGCCGTCCACGGTCAGCCCGACGACCCCACCTACAAAGACGACGCCGTCGAGATCTTCATCGCGCCCCCGAACGTCAAGAATCTCTACCTCGGCCTCGAGATGAACGCCCGCGCCGTCCTCTATGACTACCTCTACGCATTCCCCACACGATTGATCAAAGGCTACGACCTCCGCGGCGTCCAACTCGCCGTCTCCATCCGGGGCACCCTCAACATTACTGGCGATGAGGACAACGGCTGGAACCTCGAAGTCGCCATCCCCTGGCGCTCATTCGCCGACCTCGCCGAGAATCCCGTCCCCAAGCCCGGAGACCGCTGGATTGCCAACCTGAATCGCTGGGACGGTACCGAACCCCACCGCCGCCTCTCCCAATGGTCCGATTCCGGCCTCACTCGCCCCAACCCCCACCACCCCGACCGCTTCGGCCAACTCCTGTTCACCGAATAAACACACCTATCCTGAACAACAAGAAACTAGAGTGTTTTGGAGAGAAGGAGGGATGGTGGCCAGGGAGGGAATTGAACCCCCGACACGCGGATTTTCAGTCCGCTGCTCTACCAGCTGAGCTACCTGGCCAACAGCTAGTAGTTTAGCAAATTATTCGGCTTTGTCATCTGCATAGCAATCAGGATTCATCGGACATTCGCCACAACGCGGCTTCCTCGCCGCACAAAGTCCCCGGCCATGGTGAATCATCTGGTGCGAGAACGCGATCCAGCGCTCCTGCGGAATGATCTTCACCAAATTCCGCTCGATTTTCACCGGGTCGCTCTCCTGCGTCAAATCCAGCCGCCGCGAAAGGCGAACCATATGCGTGTCCACCACCACGCCCGATGCGATTCCGAAGCCGCTTCCCAGCACCACATTGGCTGTCTTGCGTGCCGCACCGGGCACGGTCAGCAATTCTTCCATCGTCTGCGGCACGGAACCGCCGAAATCTCTCAGGATCGTCCGCGCCGCGCCTTGAATGCTCTTCGCTTTGTTGTTGTAGAAACCCGTCGAACGGATGTCCTGCCCCAGTTCGTCCAGGTTCGCATTCGCCAGATCCCGCATCGTCGGATACTTGGCGAACAAACCCGGCGTCACCATGTTCACCCGCACATCCGTGCACTGCGCCGAAAGAATCGTCGCCACCAGCAATTCCCAAGGATTGCTGTGGATCAGCGCGCATTCCACATTCGGATAAAGGTGGTCCAGGTGCGCAAGGATGCGCTCCAGGCGGGCTTTGCGGGCGGCGGCGGTCTTGGGTCGTTGGCTCACGGCTAGACTAGAGAGCATAGCACTCCGGCCCCTCTTCTTCGTCCTTGCTGCTGCCGCCCTCGCCTTCGCGCCGGCGATCGGCGGCGGCTTCTATCTGGATGACGTTTCCCTGCTCAATGACCCTGCTTTTGCCACCCCCTCCGGCCTCCTCGATCTGCTGCAGCCTTCACGCGTCCGCCCCCTCACCAACCTCACCTTCTGGGCGAACGCCCAACTTCATCCCTCCTCCGCGCTGGGCTTTCACCTCGTCAATCTGCTGCTCCATTTGGTGGCCATCTGGTTCGCCCGCGATGCCCTAAGCCGCCTGCTGCCCGAAGTCGCGGCCTTGGCCGCCCTCATCGTCTTCGCCCTTCATCCCCTGCAGACTGAGCCGGTGGCTTACATCTTCGCTCGAAGCACCGTCCTCTGCGGACTCTTCTCCTGGGCCGCTATCGCCGCCTGGGCTCGTGGCCGCCACTGGCTCGCCGTTCTCTGCACGGCCCTCGCCCTCCTCGCCAAGGAAGAGGCGGTCGCCCTGCCCATCTTCTTCGCCCTTCTGCCGCAAGCCCGGCAACAATGGCGCCCCCTCGCCGCGATGTTCGCCCTCGCCCTCGCCACGGGCCTCCGTGGACTGCTCGCCACCGCCCAAATTGCCGGTTCCGGCGCCGCGTTCGGCGTCAACGCCTCTCCGCTCGACTATGCCCTCGCCCAGGGTTACGTCATCGTCCGATATCTGCGCCTCCTCCTTCTGCCGCTCGGCCTCAACTTCGACCCCGACCTGAACATCCATCCCCAGCTCGCCGTCCTCTGCTGGATCGCCCTCGCCGCGATCGGATTCCTGCTCTTCAAACACCGGCGCCCCGCCGCCCTCTGGTTCGCCGCCGCCCTCATCTTTCTCGCCCCCACCTCGAGCTTTCTGCCCATCGACGACCTCGCCGCCGATCGCCGCATGTACCTCGCCGCCCCCTGTTTCGCCGCCTGCGCTGCCTTGCTGATTCCCAAACTCCGGGCCGTCCATGTCCTGGCTATCGGGCTCATCCTCGCTGGCCTCACCTTCGCCCGCTCGCTCACTTTCAGCAGTCCCCAGTCGCTCTGGCGAGATACCGTTGCCGGTTCGCCCGCCAAGCTGAGGCCGCGTCTCCAACTCGCACGCGCCGTCCCCCCCGCCGAGGCGATCGACCTGCTCGCCGGCCTCGGCAACGATCCTCTCGTGGCGACTGAACGCGGCCGCGCCTACCTGGAACTCGGGCGTCCCGCTGACGCACTCCGCGAGTTCGGCCTCGCGCTCGCTGCTGAGCCTGGCGATCCCCGCTTCCTCACCAATCGCGGCACCGCCTTGGCCGCGCTCAATCAAACCGCCGCCGCTCAAACTGACTTCGCCCGGGCTCTCGCCCTCGACCCCTGCCTCTATCCCGCGTTGCTGAACCTCCGCCACCTCGGCGCACCGCTTCCCGGCACCGCCCAATGCTCCTTCACCCCTCAGCAAAAAGCCCAGTTGGGCCTGAGGTGATCCCTTATAGTAGTTAGAACGAATGGCTGCATTGCCTCAATCCCCCCGTGTCGAGACGGTTGATCTTGGACATGTCCGCGGCGGCGAAATCGAAGAATTGCTCCGCGAGGAAGTCGATGTCTGGCGTCAACGTCTCTACTGGGACTTCCGCTCCTCTGCCGATCTGGTGGAGCGCTTCGTGGAGATGCGCGCCCTCCAAGGCTGCGGTCTGCGGGTCGATGGCCGGCTCGCCGGCTACTCCTACTACGTCTGCGAAGATCACAAGGGCCTCGTTGGCGATCTCTACGTCCGCCACGCCGACGCTACCCCGGAACACGAACGCCTGCTCCTTCACGCCACCGTAACGACGCTCGCCCGCCAGCCTGGTGTCCGGCGCATCGAGTCCCAGCTGCTCATGATCCGCGATGGCCGCACCGCCGGCGCTTACTTCCCCATGTCGGCGCAGGCCCAGGAGTATCCTCGCCTCTTCATGCTGCTCGACCTCACCGCCATCGACCTGTTTCCACCCGGCCGTGCCAGCACCCGGTTCCTGCTCGATCGCTGGAATGAGCGCCGCTCCGACGAAGCCTCTCAACTCATCAGCGACTCCTACCGCGAGCACATTGACTCCCACATCAATGACCAGTACCGCAGCCCCAGCGGGGCTCGCCGCTTCCTCATGAACATCGTCCAGTATCCCGGCTGCGGCACCTTCCAGGAATCGGCCTCCTGCATCGCGCTCGATGCGCTTTCGCGCCAGTTCAGCGGCCTCTGCCTCACCAGCATCGTCAGCCCGGGCGTCGGTCACATCACCCAGCTCTGTACGGCCGCTGGCGTGCGGGGTGAGGGCCTCGGCTATGAAATGTTGCGCCACTCGCTGCAAGCCTTGCGGCGCGCCGGCTGTCAGTCGGTAACGCTCACCGTCACCGCCGCCAATGTCGAAGCCATCCGGCTCTACGAACGCTTCGGCTTCCAGGTTTTGAAACGCTTCTCCGCTCACGTCTGGGAGGGCTTCCGGGCTTGATCGAGATTCGCGCGGCTTCCGACCTGGACGTCCTTCGCGAACTCTTTCGCGAGTATCAGGCCGGGGTCAACGCCCCCGTTTGCTTCGCCTCCTTCGACACTGAACTCGCCGGGCTTCCTGTTCCCTACATCGTTCTCTCTATCGCCTATGTCGATGGCGTCGCCGCCGGATGTGTTGCCCTGAAGCCGCTCGATTCCAACGTTGCGGAAGCGAAACGGCTCTACGTTCGCCCCGCCTTTCGCGGTCTCCAACTTGGCTCCCGCCTGATGAGGGCCCTCGCCGAATCAGCCCGCCAACTCGGCTTTTCAGAACTTCGCCTCGATACGTTGCCCTTCATGTCCACCGCCATTGAGCTCTACCGTAGCCTGGGCTTTCTCCCGATTCCCCGCTACAACGACAACCCCGACCCCGGCGCCTTCTTCTTCTCCCTGCCGCTAATGCTCACAGAACAAAAGCCTTAACCCGCGTTCTGCTTTGCTCGCCTACAACTCATCCCCCCGTTCCCGTAGGACCGGTCTCCCGGCCGGTCCCCCGCTTTTCAGCATCCTGCTAGACTGAATTACGCATGAGTTGGTGGAAACGAGATAAGCCTTCGGTAACGACCTCTTCGGCCGACAACCGCACTGTCCTCACCGAAGGGCTGTGGGTGAAATGCGAAGGTTGCCGCCAGGTCATCTTCCGGCAGGAACTCGAAAAGAACCTCCGCCTCTGCCCCAAGTGCGGCTACCACTTCCGCATCGATGCCCGTGCCCGTCTGGAACTGCTCTTCGATGGCGATTACGAAGAGTTTGACGAAACCCTCACTTCAACTGACCCGATTGGCTTCGTCGACTCGAAACCCTATTCCGCCCGCCTCGCCTCCATGCAGACCGCCACGGACCTCAGGGATGCCATCGTCTCCGCGCGCGGCGAAATCAATGGTCGCACCGTCAACATCTGCGCCCTCGAACTCAAGTTCATCGGCGGCAGCATGGGCGCCGTCATGGGCGAAAAGATCGCCCGCGCCATTGACCGTTCTCTCGCGGGCAAGCACCCGCTCATCGTCGTCTCCGCCTCCGGCGGAGCTCGCATGCAGGAAGGTGCCATTTCGCTCATGCAAATGGCCAAAATCTCCTCCGGCCTCATGCGGCTCGACGAAGCCGGTCTCCCTTACATCAGCATCCTCACCGACCCCACCACCGGCGGCGTCACCGCCAGCTTCGCCATGCTTGGCGACCTCAACATTGCCGAACCCGGCGCACTCATCGGCTTTGCCGGCCCCCGCGTCATCGAACAAACCATCCGCCAAAAGCTTCCCGAGGGCTTCCAGCGCAGTGAATTCCTGCTCCAGCACGGCTTCCTCGACGCCGTGGTGAAACGCACCGAAATGAAGGCCATGCTCACCCAGGCCTTCGAATTCATGTGCCGCTAAGGGCATGATCGCCGTCCGAGTTCTCAGTGCCGTCGCGGGACGCCGCTATCTGGACGATCTGGCCGGCGTACTCGTCGACTGCGTTGACGGAGGCGCTTCCGTCAGTTTCCTGGCCCCACTTTCCCGCGTCACCGCCGTTGCATTCTTCGAAACGGTTCTCCAAAGCGTGGATCGCGGAGAGCGGCTGCTGCTCGCCGCCTTTCTGGATTCCCATCTCGTCGGCACCGTCCAGATCCTGCTTGACACCCCGCCCAATCAACCTCACCGCGCTGACATCGCGAAATTGCTCGTCGCCCGTTCCGCCCGAGGGCAGGGAATCGCGGGAATTCTGATGCGCCATGTCGAGGACCAATGTCGGGTCAGGCACAGAGCTTTACTCTGCCTCGATACCGCCACCGGCTCTATGGCGGAGAAACTCTATCGCCGCCTCGGCTGGACCGCCGCAGGCTCCATCCCCAACTACGCTCTCCTGCCCGGCGGACAACCCTGCGCTACCACCATCTTTTGGAAGCAGCTCGAATAGCCTATTTGGCTGGCTTCGCCGTCACTTTCGGCACCAGAGCCAACACCTCGGGCGGCATCGCGAATGCTGTGTCCGGAATCACAGAATTCATCGTCCACTTGCTGAACACCATTTCCGCCGCTTGGCCTCCGGCATTCACGCCCAGCTTGAACGGACGCTTCACGCCCTGCACGTCCCGATAGTCGCTGAGGGTGCTCTCCATCGGCATGGGGCCCATCTGCGTTGGCATCGTCGCCGTCATCTTCAGTAGCAATCCGGACTTCTTACTGAAAAACCTCGTCTCGGGCTCGCCCGTCGCCGGCTTCATGATCACCTTGTAACAGTCCTCGCCGGCTACGCTTTCGCTGCCCGCCAGCTCCGCGGTCGGGAAGTACTTCCGCCACTGGTGATCCAGATCGATCGCCGCGTTGCGCACGTGCACCGCGCGCTCTTCCCCTGACCGGACTCGCGCCCCCGTAATCTTGTTGTTCTCCCAGGCGACACCATTGCGAACGCCCTCTTCAAGCTTGCCCACGCCGGCGATTTCGATCACCGTGTAGGCGTTGCCCGCCTTCTTCAGCACCCGCACCGTGCCGCTCACGCCCTGCGCGCCCATGTTCACCGTACCCTCAGCCACTTCGCTGGTTACCTTGTCGTAGGCGGCTTTTCCTCCCGTCGCCGCGACGAAACGGTCGACAATCGCCGGACCGGTCGGTTCCAGCGCCTTCAGCCAGGCGGCACTCAAACTAGCGGCGGACAGTTGGAAGAAGGCTCTTCTGCGCATGAATCCACTTTAGCGCAGCGTCCAAAACCGGGTCACCCGCCGCGAGCCCCGCCGGCGTTAAGTTTACCGTCTGGTCCGGTGTCACCCCCTCGCCTTCCAGCGTCTTTCCACTTCGCGAAATGTAATTCGCCACCGGGTACTGAAACAGATCGCCATTCGGCAGCCGCTCGATCACCGAAGGCAGCGCCGCGCCCATGCTACGCGAACCAAACACGCGCGCCCGCCCCAGATCCTGCAGTCCCCCTGCCATGATCTCCGCCGTCGACGCCGTACCCGAGTCGATCAGAATCGCCAGCGGCCCGGTGAAAATCTCCGCCCGCGGATTCACGGTGAAGCGCAGTTTCGAGTCCCGTCGCACCATCGTTCCCAGAATCTGGTCCGGCTGAGTCACGAAGAAACCCGCCAGCCCCATCGCCAGAATGCCAATGCCACCCGGATTGCCCCGCAAGTCCACCACAAAGCCTCGGCACGTGGCTTTGCAGCCCTTCACCGCCGCTTCGAACGCCGGGCTCAAGCGCACCGGATCCAGAAACACGTTGAACGCGATCGTCCCCACGTCGCCGATTCGCTTCGTCTCGATCGAGATTGGCATGGGCGGCAGAAATCCGAAACGTGTCGTCTGCCCCTTCGGCGCCAGCAGCTTCACCCTGAGCTTCTGCGGGCTTCCCCCCACCGCCTGCGCCGTTACTTCGACATTCGCCCCGGGCTCCCCGCTCAGCCGGGAAAGCACCAACGCCCGCTGCCGGGCGATCAGCATCGGGCCCTTGCGGCTCTGCGCCAGCCGCTGCAGCGACTCACCTAAGGGTTTGCCCTCTACCTCCAACAATTCCCAACCCGCCTTCACCGCTGAACCGGCCTCTGGACGCCAGGTCCACGCTCGTCCCTCGATGATCGCCACGTCAAACGGCGGCCGGCCGTCGCCGTACGCCACCGCTTCCTCCACCGACTCGCCGCCCGAAATGTGGAAATGCGAAAGCTTCAGGCGCTGGATCATCTCGCGCATGTAGCCACGCGCCTCGGCGGTCGTCTTCGCCGCTTCCACCTTCGGCCGGTACTCCGCCCGCAAACGTGTCCAGCCATCCCGCTCCAACTCCGCCGGATCCCAGTGCTTGTCCTGCACCAACTGCCACACCTTATCGAACGTCTCGAGCCAGACAGGGTCCAGCGCCGCCAACGGCAGTGCCAGCAAAAGCGCGGTAAGCAAGCGTAGCATTCACCGATGATTGTATCTTGGTCACTATGGCTGACCTCGAAATCAACGTCCTCGACGTGAAGCGGAAGCTCGACGCTGGCGAACCGCTCGTCCTGCTCGATTGCCGCGAGCCCTACGAGCATGACCTCTGCCGCATCGCAGGTGCCGAACTCATTCCCATGAATTCGATACCTCAGCGCCTCGCTGACGTCGAACAGTTATCTGACCGCGGTGAATTGGTCGTCTATTGCCACCACGGAATGCGCAGCCTCAATGTCACGAATTGGCTGCGTCAACAGGGTGTGGAAAATGTAAGGAGCATGACAGGTGGAATCGACGCTTGGAGCCTCCAGGTAGATCGTCTAGTACCACGTTATTGAGCTCTTCTTTAGCTGTAACTACTATGATTTACAACTGTTTCCATGTTCATGGTCCCTGGGTGCCCATAGTACTGTGTCGGGTTGACACACCTGTTGCTGCTCTGTTAATATCTAAGGATTCGCCAACGGGCAGCAAGCCCGCTTGGATGCGTCCCAATTTCTCATAATTCGTCACACGGTAGGAGAGACCGGGTCGAAGGGATGGAAGCGAGCTGGCCATGTGCCGCTCGAGAGACAAAGCCCGACTGGGGCACTCTGGGAGTTTTTTTGCAGCAACCGTACTTTATCGTGGTCCTGGCTCATTCCCTCCACGGGCGTCTGCGCCGGATTCACGTACCTCACACGGTACTTTATGGCGTTTTCGCCTTAGCCTTGTTTGGCTTCGTCACCTTGGCCGGAATGGTTTCCAGCTACGCCCGCATGTGGTGGAAGGTGAGCAATTACAACGTGATGCGTTCGCAGCTCGAGTCGCTGCAGGACCGTTATCAGTCCCTTCAAAAAGAGAATACGGTCCAGTCACAGCAGATGGCGACGCTTCAGTTGTTCGCCATGGAAGTTTCGAGCGCCTACGGCATTCAGAAACGCACCTCCGGCGCCGGTCTCGGTGGTGGGTCGAGCTTGGTCAACGAAGGTCGCTTGGTCCCTACTATCGCCGAATCTGTCGAACAATACAGCTACCTCAAGTCAATCAACTTCACCTCCCTACGCCGTTCCCGTCCCGGTGCCTCGAATTTCGTCAATCCTGACTCCGTCCCCGGTCTTTGGCCCGTCAATGGCCAACTATCGAGCTTTTTCGGCGTTCGTCGTGATCCCTTTTCCAGCCTTGGTGAATTTCATCCGGGTGTAGATATTGTCGTCAGTCAAGGGACCCCGGTTCGCGCGACTGCTGACGGTCGTGTCACTTTATCCGGCTGGCATGGCGGTTACGGCCTCGCCATCGTCGTCAATCACGGCAATGGCCTCGAAACTCTCTACGGTCACCTCTCCAAGCTCGGCTACCTGGTGGGCCAGGAAGTCCGTCGCGGCGAAGTGATCGGCTACTCCGGATCCACCGGCCGTGCCACTGGTCCCCACGTCCACTACGAGGTCCATGTCAGCGGTGCCCCGGTCAATCCCTACCGCTATCTCAAGACCGTCGTCGCCCAGTCCACGGCCCGTAAGAACGACTTCCCGTTCTAATACCCCTTAACGGATCCACCCCGGCGGCCGTCGCTCCAGCCGACCCGCCAATTGGTGCCCTCTTCGATCATCACGGCCTGCACATCACCTTGCGACCTCAGTCGGGGATTCACCGTATGGCCCATCTGCCTTAGCCGCTCCGCCACATCGAAAACGAGCGCCGCCGGCTCCGCATCGATCCGGTTTGGCACCAGGTCAAAGTGTACCCGCGGAAACTCAAGTGCATCCCTTAAGGACATCTTAAAGTCGATGATGTTCGTCACAATCTGAAACAGCGTACTGGGAATCGTGGCCGCCCCCGGCGTCCCGAACGCCACCCAAGGCGCCCCATCCGGACGCAATATGATCGTCGGCGACATCGTCGAGGCATAGCGCTTCCCGGGCGCCACCGAATTCGGCCTTCCCGGCCGGTTTGAGAACACGCTCATGTGGTTGTTCAGCAGCACCCCCGTCCCCTTCGCCACCACCTGCGATCCATAGAAGCCGCTGAGCGTATACGTATTCGAAGCGACGTTTCCGTCCACATCCACCACCGTAAAATGCGTCGTATCGTTGCTCTCGGACTCCGTCATTTTCGTCCGCTGCTGCGGCGTCGCGCTTCCCTCCTTAAGGTTCGCGTTGGCCTTCAAGGCATACTCCTTCGAGATCGCCTCTTCGTACTTGAGTGTCCCCTCGTCGATCATCTGCCGCCGCGCGATAAACCCCCGCCGCAACGCCTCAATCTGCAAGTGACGCGCCCGTGCCGATCCTTCGCTGCCCACGGGAAGCTTGTGCGCTTCCAAAACGTTCAGCGCAACGGCCAACGCCACCCCGCCGGACGAACTCGGCGGCGCCGTCAACACTGGATAACCGCGATACGTCGTCTTCAGCGGCGCATGAAACTGGGCTTCGTACCCCCGCAAATCCTCTGCCGTCAGAAAGCCGCCATGTGCTGCCAGATCTGCCGCAATGCGCCGCGCCGTCTCCCCCTGATAAAACTCCCGCCACCCTGCTTTCCGCATTCGCGCGAACGTCTGCGCCAGTTCCGGCTGCACCAGCCGTTCGCCTTGCTTCAGCGGCGTATCGCCGCCATGCAGAAAAAGCTTTGCCGTCTCGGGATACGGCTTCATCACCGGCACCTGCAGCTTCAGAATCAGTTCCATGCGCAGCGAGGCGGGGAAGCCCTCCTTCGCCAGCCGGTAGGCCGGCTCCAGAACCTTCTTCCAAGGCAATCTGCCGAACTTCTCGTGCGCCAAGCCCAGGCCCGCCGGAGTCCCCGGCACCGCAATCGACTTGTACCCTAAATTCGCCTCAGCCGGAGTCTGGAACATGCCCGGCTTCGACGCCGCCGGCGCCGTGCCGCCATAGTCGATTACGCCCGTCCGCCCGTCGCGCATCGCCACCAGCAGGTAGCCGCTGCCCCCCAGATTGCCTGCCTCCGGATGCACCACCGCCAGCACCAGCCCCACCGCCACCGCCGCGTCGATCGCATTGCCGCCCTGCTTCAGAATCGCCAATCCCGCTTCCGTCGCCAACGGATGCACGCTCGCCACCATCGCCTGCGCCGCTCGCTCCGGCTGCGCCACCATCGGCCGCGCCGCCACTAATTCCAGGCCGCTCTGCGAACGCTCCTGCGGATACAGCAGCAGTACGGAAAGCAAAGAACAGAGCACGCGAGTCATAAACCCGAGTCTAACAAGCAGTCTGCGCACTCGACTTCAAACCCCTCATCAGAGGGCTTTCACATCGTGCACATGGAGAGAGTATGGAACCAATGTCCTACTGGCCCGCTGACCGGTCTCGCATTTTGTCCAGCAGCCAGCGAGTCCTTCACCCGCAAACACAGAGCGGTGCTGATCGAGCCCTAGCTAGAACCTTAGCAAACGCTCAGCTTCCCGCACGACGTCTTCCACCTGCGGCAGAATCGCGTCTTCCAGTTGTGGATGATATGCCACCCACGTATCCATGGCCGCCACCCGGCCCACCGGCGCGTCCAGATCCGTGAAGAGCTCATCGGCAATCCGTGCCGCGATCTCGGCCCCAAATCCCCAACTCTTCGTATCCTCGTGCGCTACCATCACCCGGCTCGTCTTCCGCACTGACTCCGCGATCGCCGGCCAGTCGTAGGGCGAAAGCGACCGCAAATCGATCACCTCCACCGTCCGCCCCGGATGCGCCGCTTCCAGCCGCTGTGCCGCCACCAGGCTCTTTTGCACCAGCGCACCGTAGGTGACGATCGTCAGCGATTCGCCCCCCTTGGCCACGCGCGCCCGCCCGAACGGAATTGTGTATTCCGGCCCCGGATGCGGCGCCCGATTGTAAGGCTCGCGATAAAGCTTCTTATGCTCCAGAAACAACACCGGATCGTCGGCGCGAATCGCCGTCCGCAGCAAGCCGCAAGCATCCAGCGCATTCGACGGCATCACCACGCGCAACCCCGGAATGTGCGTGAAAATCGACTCGCCGTTCTGGCTGTGATACACCGCCCCGCCCGTCAGGTATCCGCCCGTCGCCACCCGGATCACCACCGGGCAACTAAACCCCCCGTAGGACCGCCACCGGATCGTCGCCAGCTCGTCGCGAATCTGCATCATCGCCGGCCAGATGTAGTCGAAAAACTGAATCTCGGTAATCGGCTTAAAGCCCCGCGTGGCCAAACCAATCGCGCGCCCCATAATGCCGGCTTCGGCCAGCGTCGTGTTGAAACAGCGATCGCTGCCAAAGACGCGCTGCAGGCCCAGCGTCGCTTTGAAGACGCCGCCTTTGCCCTTCACCGCCGGCAGATTCTCCTCGCGGCTGCAATCGGCCACGTCCTCGCCGAACATCAGCACCCGCTCATCGCGCCGCATCTCTTCGTGCAAGGTCAGGTTGATCTCATCCACCATCGTGCGCGGCTCGCCGGAGAACACCGGCTCCACGTCGAACTCCGCACCCGTCGGGTCCACCGTCTCCGAGTACAGGTGCCGCAGAATGCTGTCGACTTCCGGTGGCGCTTCCGCCTGCGCCCGCTGGCTCGTCTCGTCGAATTCGGCATACAGTTGCGCACTCAGCCGGTCCAACTCCTCGCGCGTCGCGATGCCCTCGCTTACCAGATAGTTCGCCATGCGCGGCAGTGGATCGCGCGCTGATTCCTCGGCACGTTCCTCGGCACTCTTGTACAGCCGGTCATCGTCTGAAAGCGAGTGTGAATATGGCCGCGTCACCGAGGCATGCACCAGCGCCGGACCGTTACCTTGCCGTACCCACGCCGCCGCCGTCTGCATCGCTTCGTAGCTCGCCACGAAGTCGCAGCCATCCACCTCCAGCAATAGAAGATTTGGGAAGCTCTCCAGCAGCTTGCTGATCTTGCCCCCCGGTGTCTGCTTCTCCACCGGCACCGAGATCGCCCAGCCGTTATCCTCCACCAAATAGAGCAGCGGCAGCTTGTCCAGCGTGGCGATGTTGATTGACTCCCAGAATTCGCCTTCGCTCGTCGCCCCGTCGCCCGTGCAAACCAGCGTCACTTCGTTCCGGCCCAGCAGCTTTGACGCATGCGCGCACCCGATCGCCTGCAGAAACTGCGTCCCCGTCGGTGAGGACCCCGTCACGATGTGCTTCGCCGGGTCCGACCAGTGCGACGGCATCTGCCGCCCGCCCGACGCCGTATCCCGCGCCGCGCCCACGCCCTGCAAGAACATTTCTTCCGCCGTCACGCCCAGTGCCAGGCACAGTGCGCGATCGCGGTAGTAAGGGTAAAACCAGTCGTAGCCCGCTTGCAGCGCCATCCCGGCGGCGGTCTGTGCCGCTTCGTGCCCGGCGGCGCTCACCTGAAAGTAGATGCGGTTTTGCCGCTTCATCAGGATTTCGCGATCGTCGATCAGCCGCGAACTCAGCATGTGCCGGTAAGCTTCCTGCAGTCGTTCGTTCGTCAGTTCTCCCGCCTGGAGGTCACCCTCCGAGTCGGCGCCGGCACCATCCGCGGATGTGGGAGCCGTCAAAGGACGAGTTAGCGCTGGTTGGGCGGCAATCGAGAATGAACGCATAGGACGGGCTCTCTGGATCTTATCTTAGCCCAGGCCCATCGAAACGTCACCAGATCGCTTGCCTGTTCACCCCACCGCTCCGTAGAATTAAGGTTTCCGTCGGCCCAGGCTTGGGGCCGTCCGGTCTTCTGATAGAGTCTCAATAGGTATACGAATGGCTACTGTGTCTGGCGCGGGTTTAGAAGGCATCATTGCCGCAGATTCTGAGATTTGTTACATCGATGGGGAGGCAGGCGTCCTCGCCTACTTCGGCTATTCGATCAACACCCTGGCGGAGAACGCCACCTTTGAGGAAGTCATATTTCTCTTATGGAATGGGCGGCTGCCGAACGCGGCTGAACTCGATGGCCTGAAACAGTTGCTTGTCGCTCATCGCGACCTCCCGGCCGGCGTGACGTCGTTCCTCGCCAGCGTTCCACAGGGAAAACCGATGCCGGTCCTGCGTACGGCTGTCTCCATGCTCGCTCTCTCCGATGAGCAGGCTGACGAAATGACGCCCGAAGCCAACATGCTCAAGGCCATAAAACTGATGGCCAAGACGGCCACCATCGTCACCAGTTTCAACCGCCTTCGTCAGAACGAAGCTGTCGTTCCCGGCGATCCCTCCCTCAGTTTTGCCGCTAATTTTCTTTACACCCTCACCGGCAAAAAACCCGACGCCGTGATGGAGCGCGCTTTCGACGTCGCCCTCACCCTCCACGCCGATCACGAACTGAACGCCTCTACGTTTGCCAGCCGCGTCACCGCCGCTACCTTGTCCGATATCTACTCGGCCGCCACCGCCGGCATCTGTGCCCTCAAGGGGCCGCTCCATGGCGGTGCCAATGAGGATGTCATCCGGTTCCTCCTCGCCGCCGGCACCAAAGAGAAAGCCCTGGCCATGGTCCAGGAACGCCTCGCCAATAAGCAAAAGATCGCTGGCTTCGGTCACCGTGTCTACAAGACGATTGATCCGCGCGCCATCCACCTCGCCCGCCTCTCCAAGGACATCGGCGAACGTACCGGGCACGTCGATCTCTACGAAACCTCCACCGCCATCGCCGAACTCATCAAGACCTCGAAGAACTTGAACGCCAACGTTGACTTCTTCTCCGCCTCCACCTACTACTCCCTCGGCATCCCCGTCGACCTGTTCACCCCCATCTTCGCCGTCAGCCGCATGTCCGGCTGGACCGCTCACGTCCTCGAGCAATACCGCAACAACCGCCTCATCCGTCCCCGCGCGGAATACAAAGGCAAGGAAGTCGGTCAGCCCTGGATTCCCATGGCCGAGCGCTAGCCTATCGGTTGGCGCTCCCGCTATCCTGGTAGTTCATGCACGACCTCGGATACTTCCGCTCCAACTTTGACGCCGTCCTCGATCGCCTCGCCACTCGCGGCTTTTCGATGGATCGCTCCCAGTTCCTCGACCTCGATACCCGCCGCCGCGCCGCCGTCACCGAAACCGAAACCCTGCGCGCTCAGGTCAACGCCGATAGCCAGGAGATCGGCAAGCTCAAGAAAGCCGGCGCCGATACCACCGCGCAGCAGGAATCCGTCCGCGCCGCCAAGGACCGCATCGCCGCGCTCGACGAACAACTCAAGTCCCTCGACGACGAGTTTCGCGGCATCCTCCAGGGCATTCCGAATCTGCCTCACGAGAGCGTCCCGGTCGGCAAGAACGAGCACGACAACGTCGAAGTCCGTCGCGAAGGCACGCCTCCTGCTTTTGACTTTCCCGCCCAGCCCCATTGGGACCTCGGCCAAGCCCTCGGCATTCTCGACCTCGAACGCGCCGCCAAAGTCACCGGCGCCCGCTTTGCCGTTTACTGGGGTCTCGGCGCCCGTCTCGAACGCGCCCTCGTCAGCTTCATGCTCGACGTCCACACCCGCGAGCATGGCTACACCGAAGTCCTGCCGCCCTTCATGATCAACTCGGCCAGCCTCTTCGGCACCGGCCAACTTCCCAAGTTCGCCGAAGACCTCTTCAAGTGCGAGAACCACGACCTCTGGCTCGCCCCCACCGCCGAAGTCCCCGTCACCAACCTCTACCGCGACGAGACCCTCGACGCCGATCTCCTCCCCGTCAAGCTCTGCGCCTACACTCCCTGCTTCCGCTCCGAAGCCGGCAGCTACGGCCGCGACGTCCGCGGCATCATCCGCCAGCATCAGTTCCAGAAAGTCGAACTCGTCAAGTTTGCCCGCCCCGATCAAAGCCAGGCCGAACTCGACGCCCTCACCCACGACGCCGAAAATATCCTGCGCAAACTCGGCCTCCCCTTCCGCACCGTTGTCCTCTGCACCGGCGACATGGGCTTCTCCTCCGCCAAAACCTATGACATCGAAGTCTGGCTCCCCGGCCAAAATGGCTTCAAGGAAATCTCCTCCTGCTCCAGCTTCGAAGCCTTCCAGGCCCGCCGCGCTGGAATCCGCATGCGCGCCGGCAAGAAGAACGAATACCTCCACACGCTCAACGGCAGCGGACTCGCCGTCGGCCGCACCTGGGTCGCCATCATCGAAAACTACCAGCAATCTGACGGCACGGTCGTCGTCCCCGAAGTCCTCCGGCCCTACCTCCAGGCCGAGGTCATCACCAAGCGCGGCGAACTCAAGTAAGCCTGCTAAATTTAGCCTTGACCATAGGCGAAGAAAATGCGAATATCGAACCCGAAAGGAGTTCGATTTTCTCATGTCCCTCGCCCAACAAGCCATCGGAGAGCTCGCCGCAGCGCACGAGTTCTTCAACCGTTCCACCAGCAACCTCACTGAGGCCATCGCCGCATTTGCCCCCGCCCCGGGGATGATGACCACCGCGCAGCAGGTGGCTCACGCCGCCCAGACCATCGAGTGGTTTATGGAAGGTGCCTTCCGTCCCGAAGGCTTCGACCTCGACTTTGAGGCGCACGCCAAAGCCTATTCCGCCGTCCCGTCTCTCGAGGCCGCCCGCGCCTGGTTCGAAAAAGCCGTCGCCGACGCCAAGGCCCTCCTGGAGACCAAATCCGACGCCGACCTGATGATCCCCCTGCCTCCTGGCCCGGTCATGGGCGGCATGCCGCGAATCGCCATTAGCGGCGCCATTACCGATCACACCGCCCACCACCGCGGTGCGCTCACCGTCTATGCCCGCTTAAATGGAATCGTGCCCCCCATGCCCTACATGTGAGGCCCCGTCACCTGAAGACCTACTCCTGGTATGCGGTGGCAACGCTGCATACCAGGAGTAACTCCCGGTAATGATTCAGCTCCCGGTCAAAACGCGCTGACGTCACTCCTTGGCGTATGCGGACTCACCACGTTGTCCCACCAGAAGATCGACTTGAAGTAAGTCAGCTCCGCCTGTTTCTTGTAAATCGTCGAGCCGGATACATCGCATAACAAATTGGGGTTCCCCCTCTGTTATGCCTTCACCCTCACCATGGCTTCCACCCACTCCGGCAACCGCCGCTCGTTCAATTGAATACTGGCCGTCACCAGATAGAATCCTGCCTTTGGCGCCAGGAAACTGCCCGCCACCTCTCCATCCGCCCGCGCCGCGATACTGACGGCATCTCCCGATACGGCGGACCGCATCCAGCCCTCTGGCAAATGCCACTCCACCCGATAGCCCGTGCGCGTCGGCGCATGATTCGTCATCCTCACCGCCAGTGGAAACGCCTCCCCGGCCTTTACTTCCGAGGCATACGGATACATCCGCGCCCAACCTTCGTCCACCATGTAGTTGACGTCCGGCCACGGTGACAATTCGCTCAGCACCGACGTGCGCTTCACCAGTTCGCTCCGCATTCGCCCAATCTCGGCCGGCGTATAGCGAAACATCGGCTCCACATGCTGATTCATCAGCCACGTCCCGGGCGGCAGGCTGGCGATCCGGCTCAAACACAAGTCGTAGCCTTCGCCCGGTCGCAAGAAATCCCGGTTCTGCATGCAATAGTCATCCATGCCCGACGGCGTGAACGAGTCGCCCACAAACAGATACGTCTGGCCGTCGTCGCGCTTCGCCACCAAGCCGCCGTGATACAGCGTTTGCCCCGGAAAGTTCCAGAACGTGAACGTCCATTCGTTCCACGTCAAAGTCTCGCCGTCCTTCTTCGGCGCCGGCCGCAGGATCGGCCGCGTCGTGAGGCAGGGAAGCCGGAACCCCGCCGGATTCGCCATCACCCCCGCCATGCTCTCCGTGAAATACACCGGCGCGTCAAACTCCGCCGATACGTCGTTGGCGAAATCCGTGTGGTCGTCATGGTAGTGCGTAATCCAGATGCCGTCCACGCCGCGGATCCGGCCCGCCTCTTTCAGCCGCCGCAGTTCGGGCAGCGTCCCCCGGAACCCGGCATCCACCACAAAAGCCGCACCCGTCTTCGACAGAATGATGCGCGTATTGCCCACGTTCAGTATGTCCGGCGGCAACTTGCCTTGCTCGGCCATCGGCATCACATCCAGCGTCTGCTCCACCGCCCGCGACCGCACCCGGTGCGACGCTTCGCCAAAATACCAACGCAGCGCATCCGTCTCGAAGTGGCTCTTCAGAAACTTTTGCAGTCGTGCAATCAGCTGCGGAATCGCCTGCGACGGATTCGCGATCATCGGGCCGTGCGCCGGCAACAAGACATCCGGCTTCAGCGCCACCACCTTGCGCAGGCTCCCAATCAAAGCTTCCGCCCGCGCCGCGTAGCCGTGGTAGCCGCGGACCTTCACTTCCGGAACCCCGTCCTGTAGGCTGTAAAGGTCCAGCAACTGGCCGTCGCCGTAAATCAAATCCCCCGTACAGACGACCCGTTTCCCCGCCGCTTCGATCACGTAAGACACGGCATCCGGGCTATACCCCGGCGTCGCCATCACCCGCACGCTCGCCCCATCAACGGGAATTGTCTCGCCTTCCCGCACCGGCCGCACATTCGCCAACGCCTTCACCGGCACCCTGCCCGATTTCTGCGCGTAATCATGGAACTGCCCCGTCTGCATCGCCGTCCAGAACGTCTCCGGTTTCTCAAACAGGCCAACGCTCTCCGCCGGCACCAACACCTGCGCACCCTCCGGAATCGGCCCCATCGCATCGCGCCGCGCGTGCGTCAACAGCACCCGGTCCACCGGCATCTTCCACCCATAAACCGCCGTCTTGCCCCCCACCAACACCTGGTTCACCGGTCCCGGTTCAAACCGCACCCCGGCCGGAAGCCGGCCCTGCGCCATGGCGGGAAGCGCCGCAAACCCGAGAAATGTCCGGCGGATCATCGCCATAGCTTACAAGAAAATCGCCAATGAAACTGTCCCTTAACCTGAGCGCGATAAACTCGTCTCGATGCATCTCCATCGAATCGCCTTCACCCTGGCCGTCTGCCTCGCGCCAGCCCTCCTCTCGGCTCAACCGCTCAAGCCGAACAAACGGGCCAAAAATGTCATCGTCTTCCTCGCCGACGCCGGGGGCATCCCCACCCTCAACGCCGCCTCACTGGTCGGCTACGGCGAGCCGCAAAAGCTTTTCGTCCAAAGCTGGCCTCACATCGGCCTCTCCGATACCTCTCCCGCTGTCTCCTACGTCACAGACTCCGCCGCCGGCATGACCGCCATCGTTACCGGCCAAAAGACCCACAACGGCATCATCTCCATGGGACCCGATACCGTTCGCGGCAAAAGCGAAGGCGCCATGCTGAAGACCGTCCTCGAGTACGCCGAAGAGCAAGGCCTCTCCACCGGCGTCGTCTCCAACGTCTCCATCGCCGATGCCACCCCCGCCGCCTGCTTCGGCCACGCCAACGATCGTGCCAAGCAAGGCGACCTCTACCTCCAGATCTTCTCGCCCCGCTTCGGTGACGGCGTCGACGTCGTCCTCGGCGCCGGTCGCAAGCGCATCTACGAGGACGTTCAGAAGCTGGGCAAGAACCTTGACACCATCGCCGCCGGCCAAAAACGCCCCATCTACGCGGCTTTGGCCGACATCCCGGCCACCAACGCCCGTCCCCTGGCGCTCCTCGACAACGCCTCCGACGTCCCCGCCATGACCTTCGCCGCCCTCGATCGTCTCTCCAAGAACCGCAAAGGCTACTTCCTGATGGTCGAGTGGGACGCCCACACCGACAACCCGGAACGTGGACTCAACAACGTCGTCAACTTCGATAAACTCATCCGCGAAGTTGCCGCCAAAGTCGACCTCCGCGATACCCTCCTCATCTTCACCGCGGACCATTCCTTCGAACTCCGCACCGTCGGCGGCCGCCGCGGTGACCCCCTGCTCAAAGGCTTCGCCGAGTGGCAGAAAGCCGGACACGACTCGAAGGAAACGGTCTCCCTTCCGGCCCTCCGCGTCGGCCACTCCCATACCGGCGAAGAGGTCCTCGCCGCCGCCATGGGGCCCGGTGCCGACAAAGTGAAAGGCTTCTTTCCCAACACCCACCTCTTTGAAGTCATCATGTCCGCCTACGGCTGGAAGCCCTCAAAGTAAGCTCCAAACCTTGCGCGTAACGCCCGGCTCCGGCCGGGCGTCTTCGTTGGTAGCGAAGGGCGGCTCGCGCCCCCTCCTCTTTGACATAATGTCGATACCATCCAGAACGCGGCCTCTTCGCGTTTCCGATGCAAGGATTAGAGTTTTAATGCACCTGAGAGCCCTTCTTGCTCTGCTCGCCGGCGTCGCTGCTTCTAATGCCGCTGCCCCGGCCGCCGCCCCCTCGCCCCTGGACCGTCAATTTCAGCAGACAGTTCGCCCCTTCCTCGCCAAACACTGCATCGGCTGCCACAGTGGCGCATCTCCCGCCGCCCAGTTCGATCTCAAGGCCTACACCACGCTCGATCAGGTCACCAAAGACTATCCCCGCTGGGCTCTCGTCATGGAACGCCTCGAGGCCCAGGACATGCCGCCCAAGCCCCTGTCGCCGCCCCCCGCCGAATCCAATCATCAGGTCATCGGTTGGATTCAGGCCCTCCGTGCCGCCGAAATCAAGCGTTCCGCCGGCGACCCCGGCTTAGTCTCCGCCCGCCGGCTCAGCAACTCCGAATACAACTACACCATCCGTGACCTCACCGGCCAGGACCTCCAGGTCACCCGCGAATTCCCGATCGACCCGGCCAATCCCGCCGGCTTCGATAACTCCGGCGAATCGCTCACCATGTCGCCGGCCCTCCTGAACAAGTACCTGCAGGCTGCCCGCGAAGTCGCTAACCACATGGTGCTCACACCCGACGCCATCGCCTTCTCTCCGCACCCGATGCTCGTGGAGACCGACCGCGAAAAATTCGCCGTCCAGCGCATCGTCCAGTTCTACTTCAGCCAACCCACCAAGTACGCTGCCTACTTTGAAGCCGCCTGGCGCTACAAACATCGCGCGAACCTGGGCAAGCCCGGCGCGACCCTCGCCAGCCTCGCCGCCGAAGCCAAAATCAGCCCCAAGTACCTTCAAATGGTCTGGCAGGCGCTCAATACGCCCGAGTCCATCGGTCCCATGGCCAAGCTCCAGAAGCTCTGGCTCGCCCTTCCCGCCAAAGCCGAAGAACGCGCCCCAAAGACCGACGAGATGCAGGCTTTCGTCACCCGCATCCGTTTGCACACTTCAAAGCAGTTCGCCGCCCCGAAAGTGAAGGGCCTGCCCCCGGGCTCCCAACCCCTCGTCAACTGGAAGCTGAAAGAGTACGCTGAGCATCGCCGTGAAAGCGACCCCGCCGCCCTCCACAACGATACTGACCCGCCACGCGTCGCCCCCACCATTCCGCGCTATCCCGGCCTCCACCAGGAAGGCGCTCCCCGCTGGGCCGCCCTGCTCGCCAAAGCCCGCGTCGACGACATCGATCTCGTCGTGCCCGCCGCCCAACGCAAAGACTATGAAGCTGCCTTCTCCCGCTTCGCCCACGTCTTCCCCGACTTCTTCTACGTCAGCGAACGCGGCCGCTATTTTCCTGACGACTCCCAGGATAAAGGCCGCCTTCTGAGTGCCGGCTATCACAGCGTCGTCGGCTTCTGGCGCGATGACCAACCCCTCGTCGAACTCATCCTCGACGATAAGGCTAAGCAGGAACTCGACCGTCTCTGGAACGAATTCGACTACATGGCCCAGGCTACCGAGCGCACCTGGACCCAGTTCTGGTTCAACCAGGCCGGCGCCGTTGACGGCAAGGGCGCTGAAGCCGCCGCTCCCCGTCCCGTCGGCATGGCCATCACCGATCCCGCCGCCATCACCGGCATGCGCGATAAGTTCCTCGCCAAAGCCGCGGCCGACCCCACCAACGACCCCGTCGCCCCCTTGGCCATCAACCATCACTTCGCCCGCATCGATAGCCTCCTGCGCGGTCTCGAAAAGCAGCGCCAGGAAGCTCAACCTAAACACTTTCAGGCCCTCACTCAGTTTGCCGCCCGCGCCTACCGCCGCCCCCTCACCAAAGCCGAAAGCGACGACCTCCTCGGCTATTACCAGGGGCTCCGCGCCAAGAAGGAACTCTCGCACGACGATGCCATCCGCGAGTCGCTCGTCAGCGTGCTCATGGCGCCGGACTTCCTTTACCGGCTTGACCTCCAGGACTCCGGCCTCTCCTCCACCCGGCGCAACGCCCTGCCCAAGGCACCCTCCGCCGTCCCCACCCGGCCGCTCTCTCCTTACGACTTGGCCAGCCGCCTGAGTTACTTCCTCTGGGCCAGCAACCCCGACGACGAGTTACTCAAGCTCGCCGCCTCCGGCAGCCTGCAGCGCCCCGAAGTCTTACTCGCCCAAACGCGGCGCATGCTCAAGGATTCCCGCGTCCGCGGCCTCGCCACCGAGTTCACCGGCAATTGGCTCACCTTCCGCCACTTCGAAAAAAACAACTCCGTCGACCGTGAACGCTTTCCCGCTTTCACCAACGATCTCCGCGAAGCCATGTTCCGCGAACCGGTCCGCCTCGTCGAGGATGCTCTTCAGAACAACCGCTCGATTCTTGACCTCATCTACGGCAACTACACCTTCGCCAATCCCGTCCTCGCCAAGCACTATGGCATGCCCGAAGTCACCGGCGCTGCCAATAATTGGGTCCGCATTGACGACGCCGCCCGTTACGGACGCGGCGGACTTCTGCCCATGGCGGTCTTCCTCACCCTCAATTCCCCCGGCCTCCGCACCAGCCCCGTCAAGCGCGGCAATTGGGTCGTGCAGCGCGTTCTCGGCGAAATCGTTCCGCCTCCGCCTCCCGTCGTTCCCGAACTCCCTCACGACGAAGCCACCTCCGAACTCCCCGTTCGTGACATGCTCGCCAAACATCGTGACAATGTCGCGTGCGCCTCCTGCCACCAGCGCATCGACTCTTTCGGCCTCGCCTTCGAAGGCTATGGCCCCGTCGGCAACGCCCGCACCAAGGATCTCGCCGGCCGCCTCGTCGATACCCTCGTGCAATATCCCGGCGGCTCCACCGGCACCGGCATCGAAGGACTACGCACCTTCATTCGTCAGAATCGCCAGAAGGACTACGTTACCCACCTCAGCCGCAAGCTCCTCGCCTACGCCCTCAATCGTTCCCTGCAACTCTCTGACGAAGCCCTGGTCGACCGCATGGTCGCCCAAGCTCCCGCCAACGGCTATCGCTTCCAAACCTTTGTGGAAGCCATCGTCGCCAGTCCCCAGTTCCTCAACCGGCGCACCCCCGAGAAGCCCGCCGCCCCCGTTTCTAAACTACAATCGACGAAGGCAAAATCATGATTCGCTCTACCCGGAAGCTTGCTCTCCCTTTATCGCGCCGCGCGGTCCTTCGCGGTGCCGGTTGCGCCATGTCGCTGCCCTATCTGGAATCGATGCACGCGCTGGCTGATACGCCCGCCGCCTCGGCGTTCCCCAAGCGCTTCGGCGTCGTCTTCCTCGGCAACGGCATCAACGAGGATCATTGGAGCGCCGAAGGCGAAGGCGCCAGCATGAAGCTCAGCAAGACCCTGTCTCCGCTTGAGCCCCTCAAGGAAAAGATCAACGTCATCGACGGCCTCTACGTGAAGGCGCTCACAGGGCAGGGCATCCACCCCGGCCAGACCGGCAGCATCCTCTCCGGCGCCAAAATCGCCAAAGGTGCCGTCATCCACTCCGGCATCAGCGTCGACCAGATGATCGCCAACCACGTTGGCCAGGACACGCCCCAGTCCAGCATCGTCCTCGCCTGCGATCAGCCCATGACCGGCTATCACGAGACCAACTTCTCGATGGCCTACAGTTCCCACATCTCCTGGCAAAGTCCTGACTCGCCCGTGCCCGTCGAAGTCTATCCCTCCCTCGCCTGGGACAATCTCTTCGACAACCGCGGCAGCCTCCTTAACATCAGCGTCCTCGATCGCGTCAAAGGCCGCGCCGAGGACCTCAGCCGCAAAATCAGCTCCACCGACAAGAGCAAGCTCGACGAGTTCCTCAGCAGCGTCCGCGAAGTCGAAAAGCGCGTCGAAAGCATGCGCAAAACCAAGGTGAACGCCGAAGACGGCGCCAAGGCCAAGAACACCGTCCTTTCCACCATGGACCGCCCGGCCAACGGTCTCCCCGAAGACCTCCGCGATCATGCCCGCCTCATGGCCGACATCATCGCCATCGCCTTCCAAACCAACAAAACCCGCGTCGCGTCCTTAATCATCTCTCGCGACCTCTCGGCCATGTACTACCCCTTCCTCGAAGTCAAGGAAGGCCACCACGCCGCTTCCCACAACAACAACTCCGACGGCTACGAACGCATCGCCCGCTTCCACGTAGCCCAATACGCGTACCTCGCCTCCAAGCTCGACAGCATGAAGGAAGGCGACGGCACCGTGCTCGACAACACCTGCCTCATGTTCCTCTCGAACCTCTGGATCGGCCGCAAACACGACAACTTCCGCTTGCCCCTCATCCTGGCCGGCGGCCTGGGCGGCACCCTCAAAACCGGCCGCGCCTTGAACTATCTCAAAGCCGGTCCGGAAAATCGCAAGATGTGCAGCCTCTACCTCTCGCTCATGGATCGCTTCGGCATCAAGGCGAACGAGTTCGGAGACTCCAGCACCCGTCTCGAGAACCTCTAACGCGAATCGCCGCGCGGCCGCAGCGTCACCTTCGATGTTGGCATCCAGTGTTTCCAGTGCCGGTCACGCGGTCGCGTCCGGCCGTCGCCGCTCAGTTCGATCTCGTACGCGGCCACTTCCTCAATCAGCGCTGACGCCAGCATGATGGCCAAGTCCACGCCCTTGCACGCATGGTCCCGAATCCCGAACGGCGAGTACTGGCTATCCGTCGGCGGACTCTCCACGAAACGATCCGGGTTAAACGTATCCGGCTCCGTAAACCACCGCGGATCCCGATGCCCCTCCGCCACACAAATCCGTACCATCCACCCGGCCGGAAACCGGAATCCCTCGAACTCGAACTCCCGCGATACCACCCGGTAAAGATACTCACTGCGCGACAGCCGCACCGTCTCCTTGATGATCCGCAGCGGCAGGTCCGGCGTATCGCCCGCCCGCACCCGGTCCAGCCACTCCGGATGTCTCCCCAGAAACTCGATAATCCACACCATCAATCCCGCCGCGTCGTTGGCCGAAATCCGCAGAATGAAAAGCAGATTGTCGATCGCAATATCGTCGGCCGTTCCGCCCTGATGCTTCGCAATCTCCGAGAGCGCGCACACCTGCGCCCGCGGATCCCGGAACTGCCGCCGCAATTGCCGCAGCGCGTACACGCCCTGCGCCGTCAGTCGCTGATTCACATGCCGCTTCGCGATCGCCGCAAACACCGTCCGAAACCGCTCGTACTCCAGCGTCCCCGGTTCAATCCCGAACAGCACCCGCGTAAAGACCGCCCGCGTCGCCTTCAGCAGAAACTGCTCCAGGTCCACCCCCGCATTCAACTCCGGCAGGCTATCTCGCATCACCTCCCGCGCACACGGGCTTGATAGCATCACGATCGGCTTCGCCAGCGCCCGGTGAAACAGCGGCCCATACTCCTTGTGCGTCTCATCGTCCATGTACCGCAGGAACCCGCCCGTCAGGTCCTTGCTAAACACCTGCACCGCCGTAATCAGCGCATCTCCATGCTCCCGCAGCAGCCGGTGACTGATCGCCAGATCGGTGATGCAGGCCACCCTCTTGTGAAACTGCGCCATCTTGAAAATCGGCCCGTACTTCGTGGCTTCATCCCGGTAAAAGTTGCGCTGCCGCAGCGCCCGCCAGGAATTCAGCAGTGACAAAGAACCAGGTGGAAGGGGCGCGGACATTTCTTTGCATCCTCTCAAATTCGCGGCAATCGCCAGCGTATGAGCTAGTCTATCGGCAATCAACGCCCGCCCCGCCTTCGGATACAGTGGAAGGGTGAAAAAATTCTTTCTCATCGCCGTGGCCGCTGCGGCCCTACCGTGCACCGTCGCAGCCCAGGACGCCAAACCTTTCCTTGGCCGCTGGAACTTCACCGTCACCCCCGCCACCGGCAAACCCTATCCCCAGTGGATGGAACTCCTCGAAAAAGACGGCAAGCTCGCCGGCCGCGTCCAACCCCGCGGCGGTGGCTGGCGTCCCATTCTCGGTGCCAAAGTCGAATCCGGCAAGCTAATCGTCGCCCTCTCCGCCGCCGGTAAAGGACCCGCCCTGAACTGGGAACTCACCGCTCCCGCCACTGACCGTCTCTCCGGCGTCGAAAAGCGTGGCGACACCGACGGACCCCTGCTCGCCGGCGTCCGCGCCCCCAAGCTCGATCGCCCCATGCCCAAGTCCTGGTCCAAGCCCCAAGCCATCTTCAACGGCAAGGACCTCACCGGCTGGGAACCCATCGGTAACGTCCAAAACAACAAGTGGATCGCCCGCGACGGCGAACTCGTTAACGACAATCCCGAAGTCCCCGGCGTCAAAAATCCCGGCGCCGCCAACCTCAAAACCACCGCCAAATTCCAGGACTTCAAGCTCCACATCGAAGTCAATTGCCCGCCCACCGGCAACAGCGGCATCTATCTGCGCGGCCGCTACGAAATCCAAATCGGCACCGAAGGCGGACGCCTGCCCGACCATGAAATGGGCGCCGTCTACAGCCACTATCCGCCTCCCGCCAACGCCGAACTCGGCCTCGGCAAGTGGACCTCCTTCGACATCACCTTCGTCGGCCGTCACGTCACCGTCCTGCGCGATGGCAAGGTCTATCACGACAACGTTGAAATCCCCGGACCCACCGGCGGCGCCCTTGATAGCAACGAAGCCGAACCCGGCCCCTTCTTCCTCCAGGGTGACCATCACGGCATCATCCGCTACCGCAACATCACCGTTTCCGTCCCGAAGAAATAGCCGTTTCGTCTAGGCAATTCGCCTCACCGCGTTTCCAGCCAAACTTCATCGCCCGGCGCAATCTCGCCCGGCTCCACCGTCGTGCCGTAAACGCCAAAACGCGCCTCGCGCTCGGTCGCAATCGCCCGCAGCACTGCCGGGTTCATCGCCCCGCTCTGCGGGTCCACGTTCACCATCACGCAGCGCGGATCG
>JALHNI010000023.1 GCA_022843605.1 Bryobacter sp. | reverse complement strand
CGGGTCAGCCAGCAAGGGGTAGGGCAGCTGAAATTTACCGCGAAAGGCCTGGTGACTCTCCACCGAACCGGGATTCACGCCGAAAACCGTCGTATCTTTCTGATTCGACAAGGACCACGACTCGCGAAACTCACAAAGCTGCTTCGTGCAGAGCGCCGTGTCATCGCGCGGATAAAAGACGAGCACCACATTCTGGCGATGGCGGTAGTCAGAAAGACGCATGGCCTCTCCCTGATCCGTCATCAGACTGAAGTCCGGCGCGTCGCTGCCAACCGGCAAGGGATCAGAGAACAACCATTCGAGCATGCTTTGTTGATGCTAGCTCACGAAGGCCAGCACCTTTTTCCGGACTTTCTCTGCACGGCGTTGGTCCGGCGTCACCACCAGCACCGTATCGTCACCCGCGACGGTACCCACCACGTCAGCCCAGCCCTGTTCGTCGATCGCCCGCGCCAAGGACGCCGCATGAGCCGCGGGTGTCTTCAGAACCAACAGGTTCTGCGCCACTCGGGCATCCAGCAGCAACTCCAGCAGCCCGCCCTTGCCCTTCGCCGGCGGGGAACCCAACAATTGGTAGCCATCGGCGGTCTTCACCAACCCCAAATCGCGGATATCGCGCGACAGGGTCACCTGGGTCGCCTCAATTCCCTGCCCGCGCAAAGTGCGTGCCAGTTCGTCTTGCGTCAGAATCCGCTGCTTGCGGATCGCTTTCAAGATTTGTCCCTGGCGGTAGACTTTCGTCATGGCAAGCTCAGCGTTTCAGCTGCTCCAGCCGCGCCGCCGCTTCGTTCAAGGCTTTAGCCACTGATTGCGGCCCGGTGCCGCCACGGATCTCGCGCGTTTTCATGCCTTCCCGCGGCTTCATCAACGCGGCGAACTCTGGCGTCAACCGGGCATCAAAGGCCGCCAGGGCCTCCGCCGTCCAATCCGCCGGACGCTTGCCGTCGCGCGTACTCTCCAGCACCAGCTTGCCCACCAACTGATGCGACTGATGAAACGGCAATCCAGCGCGGGAAAGCGCCTCTGCCAGATCCGTCGCCACCACCCAACTGTCTTCGGCGGCCTGCTCCGGCACCATCGGCTTCAGCACCACCGTAGAGGCCACCACGGCCGCCATCTCGATCGAACCCACCGTCTGGTACACAGCATCGAACAGCGGTTCTTTGTCTTCCTGCAGATCGCGATTGTAGGTGAGTGGCAAGCCCTTCACCGTCACAAAAAGCGAGCTGTAGTCGCCGAACACCCTGCCACTCTTGCCGCGAATCAGCTCCAGCGAATCGGGATTCTTCTTCTGCGGCATCAGCGATGAGCCGCTGGTAACGCCGTCGCCCAACTCCATCCAACCGAACTCCTCGCTCGAGTACAGAATCCAGTCCTCACTCAGGCGGCTGAGGTGCAGCATCACCAGATTGGCGGCATGCAGATAGTCGAGGGCGAAGTCGCGGTCGGCGGAAACGTCCATCGAGTTGCGCGTCACCGCCGCAAAGCCAAGGTCGCGAGCGATCGCCTCACGGTCATGCGGAAAGCCACTGCCGGCCAGCGCACCGGAGCCCAAAGGCATCACATTCACCCGGGACCGCGCTTCGCTCATGCGCTCGTAGTCCCGCATGAACATCTCGAAGTAGGCCAGCAGATAGTGCGGCCAGAGAACCGCCTGCGCCCGCCGCAGGTGAGTGTAGCCCGGAATCACCGCGTCCGGATACTTGCGCGCCAACTCCAACAGCGCAGCCATCAGGCCCGCCAACTGATCTTGCGTCTCGTCGATCGCCTCGCGCAGCCAAAGCCGCACATCGAGCGACACCTGCTCATTGCGGCTGCGCCCCGTATGGATCTTATCGGCCAAGCCGGCGACTTTGTCCTTCAGCTTCCGGATCACCAGCGTATGGACGTCCTCGTCCGTCGCGCCTTCGTAGAATGCCGGCGTCGCGGCTTCGGTCCGCAGTTCCTCGAACGCCGCTACAAGTTGCTGGCGCTCGTCCGCCGTCAGAATGCCCACTCGCTCCAGCGCCTTCGCAAAAGCCTGGGAACCGCGAATGTCCACATCCACCAGTTTTTTGTCGAAATGCAGTGAGCCAGAGAATCGTTCGAATACCTCTGAGCTACCCGCCTCGAAACGGCCGCCCCACAGCTTCATGCTTCGCGTTGCCCCATCAGCATCAACAACAGCGCTTTCTGCGCGTGCAGGCGATTCTCAGACTGGTCAAAGACCGCTGAGCGTTCATGCTCCATCACCGCGTCGGTCGTTTCCTCGTTGCGCTTCGCCGGCAGGCAATGCAGGAAGATGGCATCCGTGCGAGCCTGCAGGAAGAGTTCCTCCGTCACCCGATACGGCGCGAAGTCGCGAGTACGCTGCTCGTAGTTCGTCTCCTCGCCCATGCTGAACCAGACGTCGGTGTAGACGCCATGCGCGCCCTTCACCGCCGCCGAAGCGTCGTCCGTCACCACCACCTTTGAGCTGGTCGCCAAACTCTCCGCCGCTCGCACGATCTCGGGTTTCGGCTCATAGCCGCGCGGCGTCGCCACGGAAATGTCGACGCCCAGGCGTGCGCAGGTGATCAGCAGCGAATGGGCCACATTGAAACCGTCACCCACAAAAGCGAGCTTCAAACCCTTTAGCGCACCGAATCGCTCGCGCATCGTGTAAAGATCAGCCAGCGCCTGGCAGGGATGGTAGCGGTCACTCAAGGCGTTGATCACCGGCACGCGAGAATAGCGGGCCAGTTCGTCGACGGTCTCCTGATACAGCGTCCGCGCCACAATGCCATCGCACCAACGCTCGACGTTGCGCGCCACGTCCTTCACCGGTTCGCGCTCGTTGATGCGGCCCACCTGCACCACCACGTCGCCACCCAACTGCTTAATCGCCAGTTCGAAGGTGAAGCGCGTGCGCAACGAAGGCTTCTCGAAGAGCAAGCCCAGATACAGCGACGAAAGCGCCGTGCGATAGTCCTCAGGACGTGTTTTTACCTGCTCAGTTAACTCGAGCAGTTGTGCGGCTTCTTCGTTCGTCAGATCGAGATCGCTCCGCAGATTTTTCGCGGCAATGCGTGGCCAGGTGACAGGGTTCATGGGTTCAGCCGGTGAATGAATATTCACCAGTCTGAATAGTTACACATTGCCCGGAGACCGGTCAAGCCTTGGCTATACTCGCCTCATGTTCTCCCGTCGCCACTTCGGCCAACTCGCTGGTCTATCTGCCATCGCTCCGCTCGCTTCGGCGGCAAGAGTTCCGCGCGTCGCCGCCATCGTCACCGAGTATCGCCACTGGTCGCACGCCGACGTCATTGTCGGCCGGCTGCTGGGCGGCAACTCCTTCAATGGCCAATGGCACGCCCCGCGCACCCGCGTCGTCTCGCTCTACACGGATCAGGTCCCCGCCAACGACATGAGCCGCGACCTCGCCGCCCGCCATGGCTTTCGCCTCTATTCCACCATCCGGGAGGCCCTGTGCGAAGGCGGCAACAAGCTCTCGGTCGACGCGATCGTCTTCGTCGGCGAACACGGCAACTACCCCTTCAACGACCTCGGCCAGCACCTCTACCCCCGCTTTGAGCTCTTCAACCAGATTCTCGATGTCGTCGAAAACAGCGGCCGCCCCGTCCCCTTGTTCAGCGACAAACACCTCTCTTACTCCTGGGAAAAGGCCAAAGCCATGTACGATCGAGCGCAAAGACTCAAGGTGCCGCTGATGGCCGGCTCGTCCATTCCCGTAACCATCCGAGAGCCCTTTCTCCATTACGATTCCCACACCAGACTCACCGAAGCCCTGGCCTTGGGCTACGGCCCGCTGGACGCCTACGGCTTCCATACCCTGGAAGTGTTGCAATGCATGGCCGAAAACGGCAGCCAGACCGGCGTGAAGAGCGTGCAGATGCTCTCCGGTCCCGCCGTCTGGAGCTATCACGACTCCGCGGAAGGCCAGTGGACCCGGCCTCTCCTGACAGAAGCCATCGCCCGTTGCCCGTCCAACACCAACCAACCTCTGAAGTCCGCAAAAGATCCGGTGGCGTTCGTCATCGAGTACCGTAACAACCTAAAGGGAGTCGCCTACTTGCTCAACGGCATTGTCAGCGTCTGGGCCTTTGCCGGGAAGCAATGGCGGCAGGACAAGATCGATTCCACCTACTTCGGCCTGCGTTCGAAGGGCCGCCCCCTGCCCCACTTCGATGGCCTCGTCAGTTGCATCGAGGAGTTCTTCCTCACCGGCAAGCCCACCCATCCCGTGGAGCGGACGTTGCTGACCACCGGCATGCTGGCTGCCGCCTTCGAATCCAAACGCCGCGGTGGCGTGCGCGTAGAGACGCCGGAATTGGATATTCAGTACCTGGCTTCCCGCAGGCCCGTGATCCAGGTGAGTTAAGAAACCTCTTCGCCTTTTGTTGCATCTATCAGGTATGGGACAAAAAAAGCTCGTCCTCACCGAAGAAGAGACCACCGCGATCGGCGGGGGCGTGACTGGACCTAAAATCCGCTGTCCAAAGTGCGAATGGCAGCCAACCCCGGCCGACGTCTGGACTTGCGAATGCGGCCACACCTGGCATACCTTCGACACCGGAGGTGTGTGCCCGGCTTGCGTCCGCCAGTGGCCGTCCACGCAATGCTTGTCTTGCCAGGTTTGGTCAGCCCATTCTAGTTGGTATGACTACGAGGCTTGAAGGTAAGGTTGCGCTCGTCACCGGCGCCTCCTCGGGCATCGGCCAAGCCGTGGCCCAGGCCCTTCGCGACCAAGGCGTGACCGTAATCGGTTCCGATATTGCGGACAGCAGCGACGCCAAACTCGACATTACCTCCGAGGCCGATTGGGACCGTGTGATGGCGGCACTCCCGCAACTTGACCTGCTCGTTCTAAGCGCAGGGATTTCCCGCGCCACCCCGCTCGCATCCACTCCGCTCGAGGAGTGGCGAGAGGTGATGTCCGTCAACCTGGATGGGGCCTTCCTCGGTGTCCGCGCCGCCCTGCGCGTCATGCAACCCGGCAGCGCCATTGTGCTTATCGGTTCGGCCTCCGGCACCAAGGCTGTCTCTGGCGCTGCGGCCTATTGCTGCAGCAAAGCCGGCCTGCGCATGCTCACCAAGGTGGCCGCACTCGAGGGCAAACCGCTCGGCATACGCGTAAACTGTCTTTCTCCCGCCGGCGTAGCGACGCCCATGTGGAGCAAGATGGCCTTCTTCGCCGCAGCCGTCGCCGAACATGACGGCTCGGAAGAGGCGGCTTGGGAAGCGCTCGGCGGTCGCGACCCGCGGAAGCCCGCCCTCGACCGCATGGCATTCGCCCCGGAGATCGCCCAAGCCGTCCTCTTTCTCTGCGGACCGGACTCCACCGGCATTACCGGTATCGACCTTCCTGTCGACGCTGGCTACACCATCTAACTGATAAGATACGCCCAGCATGCGTATCTGGTTGTATCTGTGCCTCGGTTGCCTCGCTCACGCCGACGACCGTCTGCTCTCGCTCCTGAAGCAGGAATGCGCCAGTTGCCACTCGGGCGCCAAAGCACAAGGCGGACTCTCGGTCATCTCCATGGACGACTTGAAGCGCGGTGGCAAGCACGGACCCGCCATTGAACCCGGCGCCGCGGTTCGCAGCCTGCTGGTTCAGCACGTCACCGGCGAAAAGACGCCCCGCATGCCTCTCGGTGGCCAACTCCCGCCGCAGTTTACTTCTGACTTGCGCGCTGCCATCGACGCCTTGCCCGCGAGCACGACAGTCACCAAGCGAGATCCGCACTGGGACTGGCTCCTCAAGCCGCCTACCGCCCCACCCGCGCCCACGGTCAAGCAGACCGCCTGGATTCGCAACCCGATTGACCACTTCACCCTGTCAAAACTCGAAACGCAGAACATCACGCCGGCGCCCGAAGCTTCGCGCCGAACCCTCCTACGCCGCCTCTATTTCGACTTACTCGGCGTACCGCCCACCCCGGACCAAGTCCGCGCCTTCCTCAACGATCCCGATCCCCAAGCCTACGAAAAAGTCGTTGATCAGTTACTCGCCGACCCCCGCTATGGCGAGCGCTGGGGCCGGCATTGGCTCGACTTAGTCCGTTATGCAGAATCCGACGGTTTCGCCATCGACGGTGAACGCCCCACCGCCTGGCGCTATCGCGATTACGTCATCCGCGCCTTCAACAACGACAAGCCCTACGACCTCTTCGTCCAGGAGCAGATCGCCGGCGACGAGTATCGCGGCAAGCGGCCCTCTCCGCCGTCTGACCGTCTGGTAGCCCTCGGCTTCCTGCGCTTCGCCCCTTGGGAAGCCGACGCTAATTCCAAGAAGCAACTTCGCCAGGACCTACTCAACGACATCACCGGCACCGTCGGCAGCGTCTTTCTCGGCATGACCACCGGCTGCGCCCAATGCCACGACCACAAGTACGATCCCATTCCGCAGAAAGACTACTACCGTCTGCAGGCCTTTTTCGCCGGCACCGCCACGGCCGATCTGCCGGTAGCCTTCGGTGAAATCGAAAATCCCAAAGAAAAGAAGCGCCTCCAGCGGCTGCACGAGGATGCCGCCGAAGCCGCCCAAACCGAGCTCGACGCTCAGCGCGAAACCCTCAAGCAGCGCTACATGAAGCTCTTCTCCGTCAAGGACGATGACGCCAAACTCAAGAAGTTTCTTGGCCAACTCACCACCAGGAACCTCTTCTTCCTGGAGCAGGATCTGCCCCTGGTGAAGGAGCCCGACTGGCGTGCACCGCTGAAGACTTACTTCGATACCCGTGACCGAATGCAGCGCGAAACTGAGCTAGCCAAGCGCTACCAGGCCGTCGCCTACGCCGTGCGCGACGTCGCGCCGCCCGCGATTCCCGAAGTGCCCGAGACTTACGTCCTCAGCGGCGGCGACTTAGCCGCCCGCGGAGAAAAAGTCGAACCCAGCTTTCTTTCCTGTGTCACCGGAGAATCGAAGCCTGCCGAGATCCCCTTCGCGGGAGGCAGCAACGGCCGTCGTCTCGCCCTGGCGGAATGGATCGCTTCGCCCCAGAATCCCTTCACCGCCCGCGTCATGGTGAATCGCATCTGGCAGCGACACTTCGGCGAAGGCCTCGTCCGGACGCCCAGTGACTTTGGCAAGAACGGCGAATCGCCTTCGCATCCCGAGCTACTCGATTGGCTCGCCACCCAGTTCGTCGAAAAGCAATGGAGCCTGAAGGCCCTGCACCGGCTGATGCTGACTTCGGCCACTTACCGGCAGTCGAGTCATCATCCCGATCAGCAGCGCCTCAGCTCCCACGACCCCACCAACCGCCTCCTCTGGCGCATGAATTGGCAACGGCTCGATGCCGAAGCACTGCGCGACTCCATCCTGGCCGTCAGTGGCCAGTTGAACCCCGCGCCCGGTGGCCCGCCCGTTCTATTCTCCGTCCCCGACGATGTCGCCCAAGGCTTCGAATTCTTCAAGTGGTTCCCCAGTTCCGAGGAAGAGCAACGCCGCCGCAGTGTCTATCTGATTCAGCGTCGCAGCGTCCTGCTGCCGATGGCCGAGACGTTTGACGCCCCCAACCTCAGCACGTCCTGCTCGCGTCGCCAAAGTACCATCGTCGCGCCACAAGCCTTAACCTTGCTGAACGGCGAGCTCACCCGTACCGCCGCCAACGCCCTGGCCACACGCGTGCAAACCGCCAAGGACCCGATCTCCGAAGCCTTCTGGCTCACCCTCGCTCGCGAACCCACCTCCTCGGAACGCAGCCATGCCGAACGGCTGCAACAGCAAGGCAAAGGCGGCTTGGCCTCGCTCGGCACGGTCCTCTTTAACTTGAACGAATTTCTGTATGTGGAGTAACTATGAACCGGCGTAACTTCCTCTCCCAAGGCGCATTCGGACTCAGCAGCGCCGCACTGAGCCAACTCCTTGCCGCCGAAGCCGGCCAGAAGCCGCATCACGCGCCCAAGGCCGATGCCTGTATCTTCCTCGCGATGTTGGGCGGCGTCAGCCAGGTAGATACCTTCGATCCCAAGCCGAAGCTGGTCGAGCTCAACGGCAAGATCATGGATTGGTCCAAGGAGAAGAAGACTGACCAGCCGAATCTCTTTGCCAAGCCGCGTAAGTTCGTCGCCAGCCCCTTCAAGTTCGCCCGCTACGGCAAGTGTGGCCGCGAGATCTCCGAGTTATTGCCCCACACTGCCCAGTTCGCTGACGACTTAGCCGTCGTCCGCAGCGTTCAATCCGACAATGGCAACCACCCCGCCGCCGTCTTCCAGATGAACACCGGCTTCATCATTCCCGGTAATCCATCGGTCGGCGCCTGGGTCACTTACGGACTCGGCACCAAGAACCGTAACTTGCCGTCGTTCGTCGCCATGCCGGACTTCCGCTCCATCCCATTCAGCGGTGCCCAGCAATGGGGCAGCGGCTATCTTCCGGCCGAGTATCAAGGCACCGTCATGCGCGCCGCCAGCGAACCCGTCCGAGACCTCGCCTCTCCCACCAGCGTGGCGCCCCACTTACTCGAGGCCGAACGTGAAGCGCTCCGCGGCCTGAATCGCGAATACCTCGGCACCCGCCCCGACAATCCAGACCTACAGGCACGCATTGACTCCTACGAACTTGCTTACCGCATGCAAATGGAAGTGCCCCGCGTGCTCTCCATCGATACCGAACCAGAGTCCATCAAGGAGATGTACGGTCTTAACGATCCGGTCACCGCCTCCTTCGGCCGCCGTTGCCTGATGGCTCGTAAGTTGGTCGAAGCCGGCGTCCGCTTCGTCGAAGTCTTTACGCCCTCCCAAAGCTGGGATGCCCACGGTGACATCCGCAAGAATCACGAGAAGAACGCCCGCGAAACTGACAAGCCAATCGCGGCCTTAATCAAGGACCTGAAACAGCGGGGCATGTTGTCGCGGACGCTAGTGGTCTACATGGGCGAATTCGGCCGCACTCCGGATACGCCCGCCGAGCAGGAGACGCCTGGCCGTGACCACAACACCCGCGCCCAAAGCATGTGGTTCGCCGGCGGCGGCACCCAAGGCGGCAGCATCATCGGCCAAACCGACGACGTCGGACATAAGGCCGTGGAAAACATCTACCACATGCACGACGTACACGCGACCATCCTGCATCAGATGGGTCTCAATGACTTGCGCCTCACTTACTACTTCGGTGGCCGTAACCGCCGCCTCACCGACTTAGGCGGAAAACTCATCAAAGAGATTCTGGCTTAGCCGAACTGGCGCCTACTCCACGGCCTCGCGGGCAATCTCTGACCCGGCGAATTCCGCCAGAAACCGATCGCGCAGCGCCTTCACGCGCGCCGCATCGCGCTCGCTCCAGTCATAAAATCCCTTGCCGCTCTTTACGCCCAACTCGCCCGCCGCAATCTTGTCCAGGAGAATCTGCGGCGTCTCCCGTCCGCTGGCCAGGTCCGTGAGGGCGTTCGACAGCACCGCCTTCACCAAATCCAGCCCGACCATATCCATGTGCTCGAAACTGCCGTACACCGGTGTCCGCAGGCCGAACCCGGTCTTGATCGCCAAGTCCACGTCCGCCGCGTCCGCAATGCCTTCCTGGACGATGTGCAGGGCCTCACGAAAGACGGCCATCTGCAGGCGATTCCCCAGTTGCCCCGGACGATCCTTCTTCACCATCACCGCCGTCTTGCCGCAGCGCATCAGCAAGTCCCGCACCGCCGTCGCCACCTCCATGCTGGTCGCCTCGCCGCAAACCACCTCTACCAACGGCATCAAGGCCGGCGGATTCCAGAAGTGCGTGGTCAGCACGCGCTCCGGATGCCGGCACAACGACTGAATCTCGGTAATGCTCAGCCCCGAAGTATTCGTGCACAAAGCCGCGTGCAACGGCGCCACCCGGTCGAGATACTCGAATAGCTTCTGCTTGAAGCTCATCTCCTCCGGTGCCGACTCGATCACCAGATCGACGCCCGCCACAACGGACTCCATGTCCGTCGATCCGCTGATCTGCGCCGCCAGTTCCGGCCCGGCCGCCGCCCGCGCTTTGCTCACGCCCTCGGCCGCGCCAGCCGCACTGCGGCTCAGCAAAGTCACCGTCAACCCGCCCTTCGCCAACGTCGCGGCAATGCCGGGACCCATCATTCCGGTGCCGATCACCGCCGCCTTCGTCATCTGTATCATCAGGCCAGTGTATCTACTTACGCTCCGGCACCATCTGGTTTAGAAAGATATTCAGCAGGACCTCCTGCATTCCGCCGCTCAGGTTCCGCGTCAGGCGCTCTTTCAACTGCAGGTAAGGCTGCGTCCCGGCGAACAGATCCTGCATCACGTGCTGAAACTTCTGGCTTCGCCGCACCAGCCGCACCATCGCATCCGGCGCGCTCCCCAGCAACGGCACCTTCTGCAGAAACACGCGCCGCGCCAATGACGCGCCGAATGCCAGGTCGTCCATGAAGTCTTCGCTGATCGTTCGGCGATAAGCGGCCGGTTTCGCGGCAGGCTCCAAGCCCTCGTTCAGCACGATCTGGCTCGCCAATTCCGACGACCGCAGCGCGTAATAGAGGCCCTCGCCGGTAATCGGATCCACCATGCCGCCCGCGTCCCCGACGGCCAGCCATCCTTCCCCCGATATCCGGTTCTTCCGCCAGCCCGAGGATTCCAGCGCCGGCAGCATGTGCGCGTAGAAGGTGGATCCCTCAATCGCCAGTTCGTGTTCGCGCATGTACTGCTCCAGCCGCAGCCGCAACGCTGACGCCGGCTCGCCCTTGCCGCAAATCCCCACCGACAGATGGCCGCAGCGCGGAAACACCCAGATATAGCCTTCCAGCCCGTCCAGAAACACGATGTCCACCACATCGCGATTCGCCGGCACGTAGTAGCCCAGGGCATGCATCGTATCTGCCGCCGTGAACTCCGTCCCCAGGTTCCGCAACGAGTTCCGCCCGCCCATGGCCAGCACACAGTAGTCCGCCGGAATGGTGCCCCCGGCCGTGCGGATGCTCCAACCGTTGGAGGTCCGCTCCGCCCCAATCACGCGCGTCTTCTCGATCTGCGCCCCGGCGCGTTCGGCACGTTCCAGCAGCACCCGGTTCAGGTCCTTCCGCGCGTAGATCATCAACGGGCGATCCATGGAAAGCTTCACCCGGCCTGCTTTGGGAGACGTAATGTACGAGTCGTGGATGTGCCGCTTCGGCGCATCGTTGTCGGCGATATACGTGTACTTTTCGTAAGCCTTGTAGGTCAGCCCGCCGCCGCACGGCTTCTCCCACGCCAGTTTCTCGTCCAGCAGGATCGTCTTCAAGCCGGCTCGCGCCAGACGTTCCGCCGTGTGCGACCCCGCGGGACCCGCCCCCAGCACGGCCACCGTCTTCATTGACTCACCACCGATTGTCGGCTTGTCTTGCACCGTGGCATGAGTTCACCCGAAACGAAGGCTACTTGGGCGGCGCCACGGGCGGGTGTCCAGCGGGTGGCAGACCGACGGCTGGCGCAGCCGGCGGCACAGCATTGTCGTGCATCCCGCCACGCTTGGCCTTCACGGCCCAGGTATCGCCCTTTCGCTCCAGCGTGTACACCATCTGCATGCCTTGCGCCGGGTCCATGCCGTTTGGCACGAAGCTGACGGCCGCTTCCGCTTCGTTCTCACGGAAGGAGACGCTGCCGACTTCCATCTTCATCTGGCTCATATTCAAGCCGGACACCTTGCCCAGGTGTTCCACCAAGGCAGCCTGCACGGCCTCTTTGGTCTGAATATTCTTGGCACAGCCAAGCAAGGCCAGCATCATGACGGTCGACACAACGGTACGGAGCAGCACACCTAAATTATAGAGCGCCCCGGGGGCCGTCTCTCTTGCTAACCTGCACTTTAACCCTGATGACCGAAAACCAACCGCTCCTCGAATGCCGCAACCTCACCGTCGGCCGTGGCGAAAAACGCGTTCTGAACCGCCTTTCGCTCACCATTGACCATCTGCAGCACACCGCCATCATTGGCCCCAACGGCTGCGGCAAGACCACCCTGATCCGCACTATCACCCGCGATTTCTACCCCTGGCTGCACGATAAAGACTGGGCCCTGCGCATCATGGGCCGCGACCGCTGGCACGTCTTCGAACTTCGTAGCCTGCTCGGCATCGTCAATAACGACCTGGTCGCCAGTTGCACCTGCAGCTTCCCTGCCCGCGAGATTATCCTCTCCGGCTTCTTCTCGAGCGTCGGCGTCTGGCCGCACCACGTCGTTGAGCCCCATATGGAGGCCAAGGTCAACGAGGTGATGAAGCTCCTCGAAATCGAGCATCTGGCCGAGCGTCCCACCAACGAACTTTCCTCCGGCGAAGCGCACCGCGTCGTCATCGGCCGCGCGCTGGTGAACGATCCCCGCGCCCTCGTCCTCGACGAACCCTCCACGTCGCTCGATCTCCGCGCCACCCGCGAACTGCGCGACCTCATGCGCAAACTCGCCGCCGCCGGGAAGACGCTTATCCTGGTCACCCACCATCTGCCGGACCTCATCCCCGAAATGCGCCGCGTCATCCTGATGCGCGACGGCCAAGTCTTCCGCGACGGCCCCACTGGCGAGGTGCTCAACTCGAACAACCTTAGCGAACTCTTCGGCCTCCCCCTCGAAGTCGTCGAGCGCGACGGTTACTACAACCTCTGGTAACCGAATCTGTCGATGGGGACGGCCCCCACCGGGGGAGGGACTAGCACGCGGGCATGTTTCGGTTCAGCGTGAAAATGAGGGCGGAATCACCCACGGCGAGGCGGACAACAATCAGGGGACGTTCCCGATCCAGAGCGAGCGCGTGTCAGGCGGTGCGCGGCAATGGAGGTACGGCGCGGCTGGTGCTGCTGCCGCATGAGTCGCATGGGTACGCGGCGAAGGAGAGCATCGAACACACGCTGTACGAAATGGTGAGTTGGTTCGACAAGTACGTGAAGGGAGCGCCGGCGCGTCTGTCGGAGTAGGCTCAGGCAGCCAGGAGGCCTGCCGTCACTCTAACGGCGGGTTTCGTTGGGTTTCTCCTTGGGTTCGCTTGGTGGCATTTGGCTTTCTTTACAACGAGATACTCAGGTTCGTTTTCCGAAAAAAATATTCTCAGGTTGGGCGCGCATTTCAGAAGAAGCAACAGATTCGCCTGCGAAGTGGGCTTTCAAGACTTCGGCCTGAACGGGCGTCAGTGTGTCGAGTAGTGTCGAATCTGCAGTTGCGGACATGGATTCCTCCAATCCCAGTTTAGGCCCGGCTGGCAAATTTCAAGGTTGGTTCGGACGGCTAAACGACACATTCAAGGGATATTGACTCAGTTTCCGTGCATGGTGACTGGCGCGAGGCAGGCGCACGAATCGGTGTGCTGCCTCTCCCAGAGTCTGCCCGCGCCGCAAGACTTGGCTCGCCGCGGCGAGGCCGATAGGGTAGCGTAAATTACCGTGCCGACAGCCCGGCGGATGCACTGGACCGAAGCGGATTACCTTCGCATTTGAGAATGCGAGCGCGACGAACATGAGTATCTCGACGGCGAGATCTTTGCGATGACGGGGGCGCAACCTATTTTTTGGAAGAATAGCCCGTCGGCGCCAAGCGATTTTCGGTGTCAAAAGCGTTGAGAAGTGTCAATAGCTGTCAAGCGGCGCGAGCGTGGAGGGGATTTTTCCGCAACAGCGTTTGAATTTGAGGCGGCTGCCGCAGGGGCAAGGTGCGTTGCGAACCGGGGCGGGCTCGACCGATGCGTCCGGCCAAGCGATTTCGTGTTTCTGGTTTTTTTCAATCGATTCCGCTTTGGGCGGCGGGGCGATTGCGGCGTCATGCTCGGCGTGAAGGTCTGCGAGGAGGTGGCTATCGCGGCAGAGGCGGCTCTCTTCGTGGCGCTGCGCGAGGTTCAGGATTTCAATGGCGGTCTTGTGCCGGACGGCGGCGGGGGATTCGGGGTCGTCGGCAATGCGGTCAGCGCGGAAACGTCGATGGGCATCGAGCGCGAGAGAGAAGGTGGGCACGGTGCGGATCCAGAGGTGGACCGTAGCCCGGTGAATGCCCACGCGGCGGGCGGCGGCACTAATGGAATGGCCCGCAACGAGGCCGCGGAGAACTTCCTGCTGGGTATGGGCTCAGGTCGTTCACGCTGGGGGGATCGGGTGATTCGAGAAACATAAAAGGGGCTCCCGAAGTGAGGATACACGACGGGTGTGCATGCAGCCTTTGCGGGAGAGCTGTAAGTTGTTGGCGGGGTTCGATTCAGTCGATTTTGAATTGGTCGTGAACGCTGGGTTGTTCGACCGCGCGGGGCGCTGGATCCGGGAGTATCTTCCAACGCGAAATGAAAAGGCCGGACCGAGTTACTGGCGGCTGATCACCGCGAGTGCGATGGTCTGCATGAGCAGCGCACGCGAGGGGACGCGTTAGTTGGCATGGCGAAGGAGGGTGGAGTCCGGGATGGGAGCGGCCGAGGTGGCGGGCTTGCGGGGGCGGCCGAGGGGCTTGGCGCGGAGTTGGACGGAGTAAGTCTGTTCGAGGTTCTGGATGAAGTCGTCTGAGCCAAGGACGGCGTCGTGACGGGTGGCTTGGCGGATGGCGGCGGTCTCGGCGCGGGTGAGCGTGGTGAGGCTTTCGCGCCAGTCGCCCGGCGTTGGCCAACGGGCTTGGAATTGTTCGGTGTCGAGCCAGTCAGGGGCGGGTTCGAGCCCGAGATGCGCGCGGGCGGAGGACCAGCGATGGTCTTCGGCGCGTTTGACGATTCGGGCGCGGACGGAATTCAGTTCGACGTAGCGCAGGGCGGTGGCCCAATGGTGACCGTCGAGCAGGCAGGAGAAGAAGCGGCCTTGCCAGAGCCGGCCGGCGCGGCGCTGGGTGGCGTTGCGGTAGGCGGAGTAGAAGCCGTTGACGTTCATCATGAAGAGGGAGATGGCGTCGGGGCGGTCGCCGGCGGCGGTCAGGTGGTAGTGGTTCGACATCAAGGCATACGCGGCGATCCGGACGCCTCGCTCGGCGCTGTAAGTGTCGAGGAGGTTGAGGAAGAAGTGGCGGTCAGCGTCGGTGGAGAAGACGGTTTGGCGGTAGTTGCCGCGCTGGGTCAGATGCAGCCAGTATCCGGGTGGTGCGAAGCGGTTTTTGCGGGCCATGATGCCTCCGTTTGAATAGTGGGTTTTGGAGGCGAAAGTTCTCACTTATTTTTGAATATGAATGGCTCGGGTGAGCGGGCCGTTCGAAAAGATGAGGTCGGCAACTTGCACATTCCGTCGGAGATAGCCAAAACCCTAGGATACTCGGGGGTGGCACCGTTTTCCCGGCGGTGGCACCGTTTTCCGGGGCGGCACCGTTTTCCCGGCGCTCTGTCTGGCACCAACACACTCCTCCAACACACTCCCTTAGCAACCGGATTCTCTCTCATCTTGAGTGTTGCTGACTTGCCGTCAAAGTAGTTTAGAAATAGCTGTCATCTTTTGTTTGCCCACCAAGCACATTTTTGAAAGGTACGCCAGATCTTCTGTCGTAATGACAGCGCTACCCCTTAGGAAATTTACAGATAGTGACCAGGCGACTAAGCGAAAAGGGAGCGCGACAACTGCGTGTCCTGGATCCGCGAGATAAACGCCGGTAGGGTCGCTTTCATAGGCAGCAAGATGCTTTTGGATTTTCTCGATTTCAATTCGATCCAACACAGCGGGTGAGTTAGGATCGGGAAACCTAGCCGCTCGATACTGCCAATATTCTCGTTGATCGGTCAACCAAGCGATTGGATCAGACCCGTCAATAACCAGACTTTGCATAAACGATGGATAGCCTATCTGCTTGAACCGCGCGGCGACGATCTTGTGAGTGCTTGGCGAGCCTCCCGAAGTGGCCATTCCGCCCAGAGCGGCACTAATTTCATACTGCGTATGTCCACCGCCAGCGGGTTTGGGCGCATGAAAGAAAATTTTCCCATTCCGACACAAAACTGCCCGCGCCACATAGAAAGCTGAGTAATATAGTTTTGTAACAGCCCAGGCGAATTGTCTTGTGTGAAGGCTCGATACCCCTCCGAGGAACGAGGCTACTCCGCTATATGCGTATCGTGAAGCGTCTTCCGTCGCTGCGGCAGACAGCGCCGCCAAATCCGACGAACCTAGCGCGTACGTTTGGAAGAAGTCTTTCGCCGGAGCCCCGGCCGGAATGCGGCTTAGAAGATATGTTCCCGCCGCATTAATTGGCTGCGAGCTCATATCTTAATTTTTCGATTCTTGCCCTCGGTCGGATCAAATGACTCCTCGAGAGCGTTTGCAACATAGCTGAACGCACGGCGCCCCTGGAGTCCCTCGATCGCTTCCCGTCGAATAAGGCTACCTGGAGTTAGTCGTAAAACGCTTTCGATTGCGCGGGAAGTAAAGTCACCGCTTATGTTGCAATGAACGACTAATTTGTTCTTCACAAATTCAATTGCTCCTACAAAACCTGCAGCCATTCTGAAAACGTTACTCGGAGACTCCCATTCTGCTCCATAGGCGCCCCTAAGGACATTGAAGAAATTCATAAGAAATTGTGTCTGGGTATGAAGCGTAAGTAGTCCAACTTGCTCGAATACACCTTTTTCTTCTACTAACGGCTTGACCGCCGATACGACTGTTGAGAGCGCGAGACCTTTCTGACCAGGAGGAGCCCCAGGAAACTTAATATATCCTAAGAACGGAGACTGCGGATTGTCATTCAATGCAGATGCGAGGTCGCCAGCTCGAAGGGCAGCGGGATCGACGATGTAGTCGCTGGCAACTTTGTAAAGGTCAAACACTAAGCTTCGGTGAACAGGTTTTTGCTCCGTATTAATTGAAAGAAAAATATCCGCGCACTCCTTTGTTGATAGTCCAGTGTATAGACTCACGGGCAGCTGCAGTCTTGCGAGGGCTTTATCTTTGTCGATCGCGGCTGCGAGACCAATGATACGATGCTGCCCGTCAATAATCTGCGCAGACTGCGGTAATCTCTGAATAATCAGTTCGCCATTCCTAATTTGTGGAGCACTTGACGGATCAGACCAATTGAGCACGATCGAGACTGGGAATATCCCGCCGGCCAATAGGAAATCGCGAATTCCCGCAATCCTGCTGGGATTGAGCAGTCTCTGAACGGCGCCCTCCTCCTCGTTGACACCCCGTCTCGCCACATAGCTGATGCGAACCAAGTCTGCGCCGAATAGCGCTGTCAGGAAGAACTGCTTTCCGTGTTGTTTGGCCGTCACATACGGTACAGCAATTTCTTTGGCCACTTTGATTTTATTGTGCGTGCTCAATGGGATATTCTCAACTCCATTGATTCTACCCTTGTCTGAGGTGGATGTACTGGGGAGGGTAGAACCCTTGATGATGCCATGCACGAATAGCAAATGAGCTAAGCCCTCCGTCATTGGACCAAGCTGCGGCAACTCCTGACCTTTAATCGGGGCCATCCACGGGCATCCACCGATTTCCGCCAACAAGAAACGAACGTGGCGGGCTCGGAGTCCGCGAATTCGAGGGCTTTGCTGGACAGATAGGATTAGCGGGCCGGAAGTCGGCGGCGTAAGCTGACGGAAAAAGGAGACCCGACATGAAAAAGCAAGGAAAGAAGCGACAACCAGGCAAAGCGATCGGACTGGATCTGAGTGACCGAAGCGGACAATATTGATTGCCATCTGGACGCCGATGGCAAGATCCTCGCCGAGGGGAAAGTGACGTTAACCGCCGCGGACTGAAGCGAGCCTTCGGCCACCCGCCCCGGATCCGCCTGGCCATCGAAACGGGCGCGCAATGCGGGTGGGTGAAGCGCTGCCTGGAGGAACTCGGCCACGAAGCGATCGTGGCGAATGCGCGAGAACGGCAAGCGATCAGTGGTAGCGCGCAGAAGACCGACCAGCGCGACGCGGAACAGTTGGCCCGGTTGGCGCGAGTCGAGCCGAAGCTGCTGCATCCGGTGCAGCTGCGGACCCGACAGCAGCAGTTGGACCTGATTCCGATTCGGGGGCGGGCGCTGCTGGTGGAGGCGCGCACGAAGCTGGTGAATGGGGTGAGCGGGCTGGCGAAGCTCGAAGGCGTTCGCCTGCCGTCGACGGGAACGGCATGGTTTGCGCGGCGGGCTCGGCCAGTGCTGGAAGCGAACTTGAGACTAGCCTCGCTCAGGCGTTTCTTCAGCAGCCCTACCAGGTCCTACTTCGAACCCGCCAAACTCGCGTGCCGGAATAGCAGACCCGCCGCCGCAAACAACAGCACGAATCCGCCATGCATGACTCCGGCGTTCCAGACCGGCCCCGCCGGCGTATCCGACGAAAGCACCTGCGTAACCACCCACGCCAGCGACAGCGCCGCCGCCATCGCGAATAGCGCGCGAGCCATCCCTCGCGCCTGCAGACGCGCCAGCCCGGCCCCGATCGCGCCCACCGCCAGGACCCCGAAGTACACCAGATTCAGCGGATTCTCCGTCTCTGACATATGCACCATGGTGGCCCACCCCAGAACGAAGCCCGCGACCAGCGCCAAGCCGACGGCCGCCTTGTACGCAAACGCGTTCATCTTCCGGGCAATCAGCGCATACGCCATCCCGGTTCCGAAGAACAGCACGTACGTAAACACGAACGTTCCCGGGCCCCAGTTCCAGCCCTCCACCACCCGCGAGGCGACCAAGGGCACCATCAACAAGCCCAGCGCCACCAGCGCCACCCGCAGCATGGTCTTTTGCATTTGAGTCATTTGATCGGTGTTCTCCTTGGCGATTCCCAGCGACGTCTCAAAAAAGACGCAGAGGACGAACCCAAAGATGTGCCGCCCTGCCTTCCGGCGTTCGCGGCACAGATCGTGAAAGGTCTGCGTCATCCCCTCACCGAACCGGTCATGGAAGTCTCGCGGATAGAACCGCAACAATATGGCATAACAGGCCCGGTAGCGCCAGACGGCGAGGTCACTGGCCATAAGCGACCCGCCCTTCCGCCACCGCCACCACGCCGCGATAGCGCTCTAACTCCGCAGTCAGCGCCATCCGCCCCGCACCGGTTAACTCGTAATAGATCCGCCGCTCATCGTCCAACTCGGGATCAACCCGCTTAACGCTTTCCCGGATCAGACCAGCCTCCATCATCCGTTTGATCGAGCCATACAGCGTCCCCGGGCCCATCGTCACCTTGCCGCGCGAGTCCGCCTCCACCAGCTTCATGATGCCGTAGCCATGCCCTTCGCCCTGAGAAAGCGCCAGCAGAATGTGCAGCACCGCGGGAGTCAGCGGGGCCTGCGGATTGGACGCTTTCGCCACGTCATGATGATATATCCGCTACGGATATATGTCAAACTTAGCCCGGCGCCAGAGCCAGATCGGGATATTCTTCAACAATGACCATTTCGAGGAGGAGCGTTCTTGGCGTGCTCGGCGCCGGGATCTGCGCGGGCGCGCAAAGCGTACCGGGAGATGTCGATGTCGTGATCATCGGCGCGGGTTCGTCCGGCCTGAATGCGGCGCATCGCTTGCAACAGTTGGGCAAGAAAGTCGTCGTGATTGAGGCGCGCGGCCGCATCGGTGGCCGCGCCTATACCGACACCGAAACGTTCGGCTTCCCCTTCGACCGCGGCTGCGCATGGCTCCACAAAGCCGACGACAATCCTTACACGCCGCTCGCCAAGCAGTGGGGCTACACGCTCCAGGAGCATGACACGACCCTTGAAGGGCTCTACTTCCGCGACCGCGAAGCTTCCGCCGAAATGCGACAGCTCTCCGCTCGCATCGAGATGGGCCTCGACACGAAGATCGCCAAGGTCGGGCGGAAGAAGGACGCCGCGGCGTCCACCGCGATGCGGAAGAAGTCCGAAATCGACGAGGCGGTCGCCACCTTCCATGGACCCATGTCGTCCGCCGTGGACTTGGACGAGCTATCGGCCAAAGACTACCTGACCATCGGCACCGACGTGCCCCCGAACTTACTGATCAAAGAAGGCTATGGCTCGCTGGTCGCCCAGTTCGGAAAGGACATTCCCGTAAGTTTAAATAGCCCCGCCCGGCGGATTCGCTACGGCGGCAACGGTGTACAGGTGGATACCGACCACGGGACACTCACGGCCAAGGCCTGTATCGTGACGAGTTCCACCGGCGTACTGGCCGCCGAAAAGATCCGCTTCGATCCGCCGCTGCCGCCATGGAAAGAGGACGCGATCGCCGGTCTGCCGATGGGCTTGCTAGCGAAGATCCCCTTGCAATTCTCGAAGCCGGAGTTCCGGTATCAGGCATTTCAGGACGTGCTGCGGGAGAACATCGGCAAACGCGACATTTACTTCCTTTGCTGGCCCTTCCACCTGAATCTGCTGGTCGGGTTTGTCGGCGGCGATTTTGCCTGGGAACTCTCGGCCGCGGGTGAGGAGGAAGCAGTCGATTTCGCCAAGAACTCCGTGCGCTCCATCTTCGGGTCCGATGCGGACAAGTACTTCGTGAAGGGCTCGTTCACCAAGTGGGCGAGCGATCCGTGGGCCCTGGGTGCTTACGCCGCAGCCATTCCCGGCAGTGCTGGCGCCCGCGAAGGATTGCGCCGTCCACTGGCCGATCGCGTCTTCTTTGCCGGCGAAGCCTGCGCGCCGCGATGGACGCAGACCTGTGGCGGGGCGGCGCTGAGCGGCATTGAGACGGCGGAACTCGTAGCGAAACTGGTGAAGCAGGCTTAGCCGAAAGTCAGGCGCGGCATGCCGCCCGCACCGCGTTCACCATCCGCGCCTGCAACTTCTCTACCCCCGCCATGATCCCCCGCGCCTTCGCCTTCGCGCGCGCCGGATCCCGGTGAATTGATTCCAGCCGTCCCCAAAGCTGTGGCCCGCTCGTTTCGTCCACCTCAAAGAACCAGTCGTTCGCTCCGAAATCCCTGTACATTTGCCCCTTGCAAGTATCCGTAGGCTGCCGAACATAGAACGCGGGCGTCCCATTGTGCAGCGCGATCAACGGCGAGTGGCATTCCACACTGATGACGGCCTGCGCTTTCGCGTACACCGATGCGGCTTCGTCCGGCAGCCAGTAGGTGTCCCGCCAAACGACCTTCGCCTTCACGTCTTCCGGCAGCGGGTCCACCAGGACCTCTTTGGCCATCTCCACCTGATACGTCATCTCCGCACAAGCCATCACCTTGTTGCCGGTCTTCCTGACGTAGGCCACGATCATCTCGCGTAGCTTCGCGTGATCCTGCTCCGTCGTGCGATTGTTGATCGCATCGCGAACATCGTCCGACGGCACGCGCGGCACGTTGTTCACCCGGTAGTAGGGCGTATAGCGCAGCCGCGGAATCACACAGATGAACTTGCCCTCCTCCAACTGGTGCTCCTTCAGCCACCCGTTGGCCTTCGCGTCGTCCCGCAGCGTCATGCCCAACTGCGCATCCGGCCCGAACTCCACGATGGGCGTCTTCACTCTTTGCGCCTTCAGATAGTCGCGCGAGATCGAATCGCGGCAGAAGAAGAAAGCGGCGCTGTCGATGACGTAGCGCAAGTCGGCTCCGAGGTGCGTCGCCGGCAGCTTCAAGGCCTTTTGGCGAAGCTCACGCAACGTTCCGCCCTCGGGCTCCCGGCCTTCGCCGATCCCCGAGATCGGATCGGTGCTCACGGCGAACACGCCTACTGGTTTGTTCGTCATCTTGCGGAAGGCCACCGCGTGTTGGCTCGCCGGAAACCCTGACCCCGAACCGCTCAAGTAGAGGTCCGCGCCATCCCACGCCTTGGCCAGCGCCGGCGTCGTCGGACGATTCTGCGCGTCCAGACTGCCCTCCGCAATCGTCACCCGCGGGTACCCCTTCGCCAGCAACTCCCGCGACCCATGACCCAACTTACCCGGCCACAGCGAAATCTCCGCGTCGGGAAAGTGCTTCTCGATCAGTGCCAAGGCTCCGGGCGTATGCCCGATGTCGCCGATGTTCACGCTCTGCCAGGAACTGCGCAGCAGAATCCGCGGCGGCCGCCCGGACTGGGCACGCGCAGCAACCACCCCAGGCAGGACAGAGGAGACAAAAAGGCGTCGATTCATGCCCTCCATTTCACCACCGCGGACGTCCGGCTGCACAACGAGGCGAAAAGGCTGTCGCTATCATCGATTCTGCATTCCACGACAATGCGTTTTAGTTATAACTAAATAGCTTGAATTATATTAGACGATAGAATAGACTCTCATGTAAGTTGAAACACAGAACCACAGAGGCCGCGCTCCGAGCCGCAATTGCGTTCGCCAAAGCGGGTTCGTCCGAAACGGTGAAAAAAGACGATGTTCTGCTGGGCTGTCTTTGGGCGCTCTCCCGATTCGGAGTTGCCCAGGTTGGCCGATGGGCCATCGATCTCGAACCGTTGGGCGTCGACCGGAAAGGGCCACCTGCATCGCCCGGATCGAAGCCAGGCTATTCGTCCGCGGTCGTCGAGGCGCTCGACATGGCTGCTGATTGGGCCGCCCATGAGGGTGGAGCGATCGAAATCGCGCACGTCCTGGCATGCTTTGCCGATGAGCCGCTCGGCTTGATGGCCCAGTTGCGCCGCGACTACGGCGTCACGAGCCTGGAATGGAGAGCCGCCCTAGCAGCCATGCCATCGACCCAGACCGAATCGAATTCCGCGTCCAGCCCTGCCGCTCCGAATCGCCCGTATCTGACTCCTGAGGAAGGAGCCGCCTATCTCGGCGTGCATATCCAGACCATCCGCGGCTACATTCGCCAGGGAAAGCTTTCCGCGCTGCGCATTGCCGGCGAGCGTGCAATTCGGCTGCGACGCGAAGACCTTGACGCCCTTCTTGAGCCTTTACAGCCTCAAGACTTTGACAAACCAACCTAAGGAGAACATGATGCCCTTTTTTGTTGTTGAACGAGAGTTACCGGGAATCAACCCACAGATGCTTGGCAGCGCCGCGGTGCGAGCGAAGACTTGCTGCGCCGAGATCTCAGAGGAGGGCCGCCCCGTGCGTTGGGTGCGGAGCTACTTTCTTCCCGAAAGTTCCCAGACACATTGTTACTTTGAGGGCGATTCGCGCGAAATCGTCGAAGAGGCGAATCGGCGTGCGAACATTCCATTCAGTCGCATCGCCCAGGTGGTTGAAATGACTCCGGAGGCGTTATGAAGACGATCGCCTTGGTGCTCCTCGCCCTCTCAGCGATGCCTGCGGCGGACACGCCGCCGGCCAAGATCCTTGTGCACGTGACGCACGGTCCAGACGCACCCACACGCGCCGCCCTGGCCTTCCTCGTCGCTCGGACCGCCGCCGCCGATGGACATCCCGTGAGCCTGTTCCTGGCCGGTGACGCCGTGACGCTACTGAAAGACGACGTCTTGAACAACCTTTCCGGGAAGGGCACAGGGAAACTACGCGAGCACTATGACGCCCTCGTGAAAGCAGGGGTGCGTTTTTACGTCTCCGGAATGTCGGCTAAAGCGCGCGACCTGGGTCCGGAACTAATCGCAGACAAGCCAGCCGAGTTCGCCATGCCTGAGAAACTACTGAAACTCTCCATCGAGCACGATCGAATGTTCACGTATTGAGTTGGGTCGGGCAAAGCTACCTGGGGGCCTTGCTCGTCCACTCCTTCACTTAGTCAATCACCGTTGCCACCGGTCCCAGCGCTGGGCACAGGTTATCCTTTTCAGAAGATGACCACGGAAGTTCGGTCGCACGTCACCTCATGAACAACTTCCTGTTGCTCGCCTCCCTGGCCGTTGCCGCCGCCCCGGCGCAGACCGTCTTCGTCTACTCGCTCGACGCATTGGGCCATCAGTTCTTCACGCAAGCCCCCGCCACCAAACACCTGCGGACCCTCCACCGCCTCGCAGCCAAAGGCGCCATCGCGGAGGGCATCCAGCCCGCCTTTCCCAGCACCACCGCCAACTCACACGCCGCCCTGTGGACCGGCGCTTATGGTGACCGCTCGAACATCGCCGCCAATAGCCAGCCCCTCTTGCCCCGCGCCGAGCACACCTTTCGCGAACGCGGTAGCGGCTATCGCGCTGACCAGCTTGCCATGGAACCGATCTGGGTCACGGCCGCCCGCCAGGGCGTAACCGCCGTGGCTTATCAGGCGCCTCAAGCGTTCCCCTTCCTTCCCCTCAACACGCATCCCCAAGCGATCTCGGTGAATGGCTACCAGTCCCGCCAAGCCGCGTCGCATACGATCATCCGGCGTAAGGATCTGATCTTCGATTCGCCCACTTCTTTTCACTTCCAACACGGCCCCATCCGGCTCTCGGGTTCGTTGACCAGGAAGGGCCTGCGCATCGGCGAAATCGACGTTCCCTATGCCCCGGCTGAAACCGGCCTGCGCTCCGGCCGTCCGCTGGCCCGCCGCTTTAGCCAGGGAATGCTGCTGAGCGAGCCGTTCGCCGCGATGATCTACTTTCGCCTGTTCGCTTACTCCTCCACGGATCTCCTGCTGTACGTCTCACCGGTACAGGAACTGGCGATGAGCCAAGGCTCCGCGTCGGAGGCGATCGCCGGGGCGGGCGGCTTTATCGGCAACTCCTTCCAGGGCTCATCGCTCACCGAGCCGCAGTCTCTCGAGACCATGGAACTGCAGGTGCGCCAAAACGCGCGGCAGACAGCTTGGCTCTACCGCAAATACCGTCCCCGGTTGATGATTGGCTACCTGCCGTCCGTCGACGAACTGGGACATCGCTATCTCGGTCTCACCGCGCGCGGAGATGCCGATGCCAAACGCTGGATGGCCTGGGGACTGGAGATCGTCGAACGTTGGTCCCGCGAAATGGCCGCACTCGCCGGCCCCGCCGATCATCTCGTCATCACCGCCGATCATGGCATGGCGCCCGTGGACCAACTGGTAAACGTCAACGAGATTCTCCGCCGGGCTGGCTTGGCAGACGTGGCGGTCCACGTCTACAACTCCGTCCTGCTGAATGACGTCAGTTGGAAGGGTGGCGTCGTCACTGACCGCGTCGCGATGCGGGAGCGGGTGAAAGCCGCGCTCGCCCAAGTAAGGAATCCTGAACCGGTTTTCACCGGCTTCTACACGCCCGAAGAACACGGTGCACAGTATGGAATTGGCGGCCCCGCCGCCTCGGACATCTATTTTGACCTCAGCCCCGGCTACTCGGTGCAGGACACTGCCGGAGAGATCTTTCCCGCGCTCGCCAAACCGCGCGGCAACCACGGCTTCCGTCCGGACCGCGAAGACATGCTGGCGACGCTGTTTGCCGTTGGGCCACAAGTGAAGCGCGGAACCCGGTGGCCGCGCATGAAGTCAATCGACGTCGCGCCGATGGTCGCGCGCTTTCTCGGCATTCAGTTTCCCCTGCCCAAATAGCTACCTGGGAGCCTTGCTGGTCCACTCCTTCACCCAATCGATCACCGACGTATACCAAAGCTTCGAGTTCTGCGGTTTCAGGATCCAGTGCCCCTCATCGGGATAGATCAACAGCTTCGATGGAACCTTCATCTGCTGCAAGCCCGTGAACAACTGCAAACCCTGTCCGTAGGGCACGCGGAAATCCTGCTCGCCATGGATCACCAGCGTCGGCGTCTTGAAATTCATCACGTGGTTACTCGGCGACCACTTCTCATAGCTCTGGGGATTCTCCCAGGGCATGCCCTTAAACTCCCACTTCGTGAACCAAAGCTCCTCGGTTTCGCCACCCATGCTCTTCAGGTCATAGACGCCGGCATGCGAGACGAACGCCTTGAAACGGTCCGTATGCCCCAACATCCAATTCACCATGTAGCCGCCGTAGCTCCCGCCAGCGGCTGCGAATCGATCCGCGTCCGCCCAGGGCTGTTTGGCTACATAGTCCGCCACGGCCATGACGTCGTCGTAGACCTTGCCGCCCCAATCGTCATTAATGTCGTCGGTGAACTTCTGCCCGTATCCGGTTGACCCACGGGGATTTGGCATCACCACCACGAAGCCTGCGGCCGCCAGCACCTGCGGATTCCAGCGGAAACTCCAACTCTGACCCCACGCCCCCTGAGGGCCGCCATGAATCAGAAACAGCACCGGATACTTCGTCGCCGCGTTGAAGGCCGGCGGCTTCACCAGGAAGCTCTGCACCCGCGCCTTCTCCGCCCCCTCCACCGTGAAGTCCTCCATCGGCGTCAGTTGATACTGCTCCAGCACCGGCGCTGACGCATTCGAAAGGTTCACCGGCTCGCCGCCCGTGTTCGGCACCTTGAAGACCTCCAGCGGCGCCGACCCCGAGTGCTGCGAAAAGATCATCGTCTTGCCATCCGGCGTGAACTGCACATCGTCCACGCTGGTCTTGCCGCCCAGAATCACGCGCGCCGCGCCGCCGCCCACCGGCACCATCTGCAGGTTGGTCCGGCCGCGATCCTCCACCACGTAGAACAAGCGGCTTGAATCCGGCAACCAGGTGAACGACTGCACATGCCGGTCCACTGACTGCGTCAGCACCTGGCTGCGGCCGGTTTCGCGCTCCATCACCACCAGTTTCCAGCGGTCGCTCTCGTAGCCGGCGCGCTCCTGCATCCGCCACGCCAGATACTTGCCGTCGGGCGAGTACTGCGGACTCAGATCCGACGCCGGACTGATGCTGATCTTTCGCGCTTCCCCGCCCTCCGTTGACACCGCAAACAGGTCGCTGTTCGTGCTGCTGGCCGGGTCCGGATCCAGGTTCGTGACATAGCAAACCTCTTTGCCGTCCGGCGAAATCGCATAGTCGTCCGGGCCACCCAGCGAGAACGTCGGCACATCGCGATCTCCCGGCGTCAAATCCCGAGGCTTGCCACCCTCCACCGGCACCAGCATCAAATGCTTCCGCCGCGCCCCCTGCCAGCTGTCCCAATGCCGGTACAGCAGGCTGGTAATCACGCGCGCTTTCACCTTGTTATTCTTCTCGGCCTCCAGCTTGGCCTGATTGCAGGCCTCATCGGCACAATCCGGATAAACCTCACTGATAAAGACCAGCAGTTTGCCGTCCGGCGACACCGTCACGCCGCTCGCCTCGGTCGCCAACGTCGTCACCTGCTTGGCGTCCGTACCGTCGGCTTCCATTGTCCATACCTGCGAACTGCCTGACCGCGTCGAGATAAACGCCAAACGATTCCCACCCGGCACCCAGCGCGGACGGTCGTTGTTGCCCTGGCTCGTGACCGCCTTGGGCGTCCCACCGCTCACTGGCACCACATAGATCTGCCGCGAACTCGTGTTTCCGTCCAGGTTGATCCGGCGCAACGTATACGCCACCAGTTTGCCGTCCGGCGACAACGCCGGTTCACCCACCCGGTCGATCTTCATCATGGCGTCGAACGTGAACGGCAGCTTCTGAGCCCACCCGCTCAAGGCCAGCATCGCGAAAACAAGCAAAATGCGCATCAGTACAAGTTTAAGCCCCGGCGCGAACTCGCGCATGTCGCGAAATTAACCCATGGAACGTCTCGCGCAACTGCACCACATGGGCCTCAATCCCAAACCGCTCACGCGCCTCGGCGCTCAGCGACTCCGGCACGAACTGTGGACGCCTGAAAGCCTGACGCAGGCAGTCCGCCAAGGCAAACTCGTCGCCCGAAGCGAAATGCCAGCCGGACTCGCCCGCCGTCACCACTTCGGCAAGCCCGCCGCGGTCCGGAACGATCGCCGGCAGGCCCCGGGCAATGGCCTCCACCGCCACCAACCCCAACGGCTCCGCCCAGCGCGACGGCGCTGCCAACGCCCAGGCGCGCGCATATTCCGGTTCCAGGTCGGGTGGGTCGCGCCAGCCCAAAAACTCGGCGTTCACCCCCAATTGCCGGGCCAACTGCTCGAGGCCGGCGCGGCAAGGACCCTGACCCGCCAGCCGCAAACGTGCCTCGGGAAACTCGCCTTGCACCTGCGCGAACGCACGCACCAGCAGGTCGACACCCTTCTCCTCGTCCAGCCGGCCGCAATACAGAAGCGTGGGCGTCGCGTCCGGCACGCGGCGGAAATCCGCCGGCGGCGCGGCGATCGTGACAGGCAACACGTCCGATGGGATGTCCTCCTTCGCCAGTTCCTTCCGCACCCACTCGCTGCAGCCGATCACCGTGTCGAAACCGCTCACCGCCCGCCGGATCAAGGCATAGCGAGCTGATCGCGCAACCAATGCGGCAAACTCAAGCACCCCGACCGCAAACACGCCACCCCGGCGCGTACCTCGCAGTTCTTCCCGTTCGGCAGCAGCTTCGTGCTCACGGGGCAGATCACCTTGTAGTCCGAGACAAACAACACCTTCGGCACATCGCCGAGCGCGAAGATCGCCGAGGGCGATAGCTGCAACGCGAACATATTCACCCAGGCCACCTCGGGCCGGAACTCCCTCACCGCCCGCCGCACCGTCGCCGCCGCCAATGGATTGGCGATCTGAAGCACGCTCAACGGCAGTTGCTTCTCCGTCCCGAAACTGACATAGTCCGCGAAGCCGTCCCCCGCCGACCCCACGTCGCTCACCAGAAGCCGGACCTCATCCCCCGCCGCCATCAGGCCCTCGCGCAACCGGAGCGCGTGCACCTCGGCTCCGCCACGCCCCCGATTCCACTCGAGCATCAGGAGGACGCGCACGTATCTTCCACTGCCAGCAGCACTTCCAGGCTTCGCCGACCGTCCTCCAGCGTGGCCCCCGGCCGTCCCTGGACGAACGCCTCCAGCGCCCCGCGATACGACGGATCGTACGAAGGGCGAACCACCCGGCGCAGCCGCCAGGCCCAAAGCTCCCCGCCGCCCCAGTGCCAAGCCGACTGCACCCCGTACCCGCGACGCCGGTTCACCCGCGGCATCAGTGACCCGCGATGCCTGTCCACCCGCAACGTCCCCGTCTCGCCGACAAATTCGAAAAAATCAGCCCGCCCCGCTCGAAAGGAGAAATAGCTTGAGGTCTCCACTCCGTTGGAAAACCTCAGGCGCAGCCAAGCCTCATCCTGCTCACTCGCCACCGATGCCAGCCGCCCCTCGCTCGCGGTCACCTCCGCGCGCAGAAACCAGCGCAACAGGTCGACATGGTGCGAACCCAGATCCAGCAACACGCCGCCCCCAGTCGCTCGCTTGCGTTTCCACGCGGGCATCGACGCCCCCTCCACCGGTTCGCAAAACGAAGAAAACACAGCCCGCACGGGCCCGATTGCCCCGGCATCGATCAGCCGCCGCGCCTCCATGCGCAGCGGATGATGCCGCTGATTGAATCCCGTGGCGAAACGCACTCCCGCCGCCCGCACCGCACTCTCCAGGCGCTCCAACTCTCCGGCCTCAATGGCAATCGGCTTTTCCAGATAAATGTGCTTGCCGGCCTCCGCCGCGCGGATGGCGAGTTGAGCGTGCAGTCCACTCGGGGCGCTGATGATCACCGCGTCGACGTCCGTCCGCGCGAGCACCGCCCCGGCATCGCTCTCCACCGTCAGCCCCGTAAGACGGCTGGCCGCCTCCCGCGCTTCAACCGAGGGATCCGCCGCGGCTACCAAGCTCGCACCCGGCAGATTCTTCAACAGCCGCAGGTGGGTCCAGTAGGCGATCACCCCGCAGCCAATGACGCCGCAGCGCATCAACTCTTGCCCCGGCCCGCGTAGGCCAGCTTGTGCACCTCATACTCCTGCATCACCCGTTCGGCCTCATCCACCTGCCCCGCCAGATAACCGGTCAACTCGCCCGCGCCCTTCACCAGAAAGCCCCCGGCGATCAGCGGAAGCGTCCCCGCCGGCAGCGGTGTCCCGCGAGCGGCGGCCGCAATTCCCGGCAACACCCGCCACATCAACACGAACGGAATCGCCGGAGAACAGAGGGCGTAGAACCAACGCCGAGCCATCGACCATTGCCGCGAGCGATGAAACGCTATCAGGCGGCCGGCCGCATACCGTTCATAGGTCCAATGGCGCGGCACCGCCACGTTGACGTGGTCCAACCTCGCCTCCGGCACGAAACGGATGCGATGCCCCGCCGCCGCCATCCGCAACGGCAACTCATCGCCATGCGACAGCGCCGGCGCCAACCGCTCGCCCAGCGCCAGCAGCGCGTCCCGGCTAAAGGCCGCGTTATAGAGCATAAAGCGCTGGATCTCTCCGCCCGGCAACGTGGACCACCAGAGCCCATAGTCCGAAAGAAAACCAGCCCAGCTGCGTGCGCTCCCCGGATTGGCGTTCCCCATCCCCGGCGCCGCGCACTGATACCCCTGTTCCATCGCGGCCAGCAAGCGCTCCACCATCTCCGGATGCGGGTAGGAATGCGTCTCCCCCACAAAGACGGCCGCCCCCGCGGCACCCCGGATTCCTAATGCGCGCGCCTCCGCCAAGTCGTCCACCGGATGCTCCACGATCAAGATCCCACCGAACTCATCCTGGTGGGCGAGCGCCGCCTCCACCAGCGATCGCTGCGGCGCAATCAGCACCAGTTCGATCTCCTGCCGCACCGTTTGGCGGCGCAAACGGTCCACGACGGGCCGGATCGTCGTATACGTGTCGGTAGCCAGAATGTAAGAAAGTCGAATCATATGCGAGTGAGTTTGCGGCGGATCATCATCGCGGTCTCTTCCAGCGGCATCAGCCAGCGATGGCGCAGATGCGACGTCTCGTAACGCTCAAGCCAGCGGTCGAGCATTGAACTCGGCAGCACCGTCGAAGCCCAAGCCGTGCGAGCCAGATACTCGCGGTAGCGGGCCCGGTGCGGTCCCCTTCCCTCAAAAAGCCACGGTTTCAGATTACCGCTAAAGTGCAGGATCCACGGTTGCTCTCCCGGCGCCGCATACGCCGGATGCCGGTTCCAGCGCGCATCCAGCGGCAGCCACTGGCCGCTCAGCACCGCGTTCAGCGCCTCCTGGTCCCAAAAGTACATCCGTTCGCGGTAGTCCCGCACGTACTCCAGCGTGCGCGCAAAGACGCGCTGCGCCCGCCACTCATCGAGGTTCGCCAATAACAGCCCGGCATTGAAGTGCGGCGCTTCGGCTGACAGCTTCAGTTCACGCCACGCCGCCACTCCAAAGCGCGACGACACCAACGGCACGCGTTCATCGGGCACCGCCATCGCCATCCACGAGCCCAGGGGCCGCTGCCATAGCTCGGTCACATCCGCCAGCACCAGCATGTCGCAATCCAGCCACAGCACCTTGCCCAGTTCGGCCGGCAACCAATCCGCCAAAGCCAGTTTCTGATAGGTCGTCGCCGACATTCGCCCCCAAAGCGGTAAGCCGGCGCCGAGTTCCACGGGCTCCCGCCAATCCAAGTCCAAATTGCCGGGCACCGAACTGGAGATCCGCTCGCGGTCGGACGCCGTCAGGCCATCGGCCAACACATGCACCACCGCCCGCTGTCCCGGCCCCAGGTGCGTACCCACCGACTGCAGCATTACCGCAAGCGGCATCGCGTAGTTCGAATCGGCGGCACACGCAATGTGGATCAGTGAGGCAGATTCCGTCAATCTTCGCAGTATAACGGCTCCCGCGCTTCGATCGATTTCATCCCCCGTGTTAGCATGAAAAGTCACGTTTCAACGCCCATGATTCGCCCTTATCGCGGCTTTCTGCCGCAGATCGACCCCACGGCCTACATCGACCCTGCCGCTCAAGTGATCGGCCAGGTCCACGTCGGCGCACGCTCCAGCATCTGGCCCTCCGCCGTCGCTCGCGGCGACATTGACCAGATCCACATTGGTGAAGAAACCAGCATCCAGGACGGCACCGTCCTCCACTGCGACCACGGCGTGCCCCTCACCATCGGCAACCGCGTCACGGTGGGCCACCTGGCCATGCTGCACGGCTGCACCGTCGAAGATGGCTGCGTCATCGGCATCGGCGCCATCGTGCTCAACCGCGCCCGCATCGGCAAAGGCAGCGTCGTCGCCGCCGGCGCGCTCGTCGCCGAAGGCAAAGAGATCCCGCCCGGCTCCATGGTGATGGGCGTTCCCGGCAAAGTGGTCCGCCAAGTCACCCCTGAAGAGCAGCAGCGCTTCCTCGATAATGCCCAGCACTACGTCGAGCGAACCGCGGAATACAAGGCCGAACCATGAAGGCCGTCAAAGGCACGCGCGACATCCTGCCGCCCGCCAGTCACGTCTGGAATCAGGTGGAAGAACGCGTCCGCCAGGTCTTCCGCACCTTCAACTATCAGGAAATCCGCACCCCGATCTTCGAAGAAACCGCGCTCTTCGCCCGCGGCGTGGGCGCCGAAACCGACATCGTCTCGAAGGAGATGTACACCTTCGACGACCACGGCGACAGCCTCACACTGCGCCCCGAGAACACCGCCGGCGTCATGCGCGCCTACATCGAGCACCGCCTGGACCAACGCCCCGGCATCCAAAAGCTCTTCTATCTGGGCCCCATGTTCCGCCGCGAGCGCCCCCAAAAAGGCCGCTACCGCCAGTTCTACCAGATCGGCGCCGAAGCCATTGGCGTCGATAGCCCCGTCGTTGACGCCGAAATGATCGAACTCGTCGACACGTTGCTCAAAGCCTGCGGCGTCGAGGGCGCACGCCTGCTGATCAACTCCGTCGGCGACCCCGCCTCCCGCAAAGCCTACGTCGACGAACTCCGCACCCGCCTTGCCGGTGTGAAGGATCAGCTTTCGCCCGACAACGCCCGCCGCGCCGAAACCAATCCGCTCCGCGTCCTCGATTCCAAAGAGGCCAAGGACGAACCCATCATCGCCACGCTCCCCAGCATCCATGAGTTTCTGAACGACGCAGCGAAAAAACACTTCGCCGACGTCTGCCGCTATCTGGACGATCGCGGCATCCCCTACGAAGTGAACCCGCGCCTCGTCCGCGGCCTAGACTACTATACGCACACGACTTTCGAGTTCCTGCACGGCGCACTCGGCGCCCAGAACGCCATCTGCGGCGGCGGGCGCTACAACGGCCTCGCCGAAACCATCGGCTCCAAACTCCCCGCCCCCGGCGTCGGCTTCTCTATCGGTGAGGATCGGCTCATCATGGCCGTCGAAGACAGCTTCAGCGAACCCGGCCTCGACGTCTACCTCGCCCCCCTCGACGAGCCTTCGTTCCGCCATTGCGCCTTGCTGGCCAAGGAAATGCGCGGCCACGGCCTCTCGGTTGAACTTGCCGCGCCCACCAAGCCGCGCCGCGCCATGGAACTCGCCGACAAGCTCAAAGCCCGCACCGCCGTCATGGTCGGCGACAATGAATTAAACGCCGGACTCTATGCCGTCAAAACGATGGCCACCGGCACCCAAGAAAGCCTCACGCGCGAGCAACTCCTCGCCCGGATCCTGTAAATCATGCCTGACATTCAACTCGACTTCCTCGGCGACCTGAAGCGCACCCACGATTGCGGCGCCCTCCGTCTGGAGCACGAAGGCCAACGCGTTCTCCTGATGGGCTGGGTCCATCGCCGCCGCGACCTCGGCGGCGTCATCTTCATTCACCTCCGCGACCGCGAAGGCACCTCCCAACTCGTCTTCCGCGGCGAAAGTTTCCCCGAGCCCCACGCCCGCGCCGAAGACCTGCGTTCGGAATACGTCATCGGCGTCACCGGCATCGTCGAAAAGCGCTCCGCCGACACCATCAACCCCAACCTGCCCACCGGCGAAGTTGAAGTCGTCGTCGACAAAATCTGGATCTTCAACGAATCCAAGACGCCGCCCTTTCCCATGGAAGACACTGTCGACGTCAGCGAAGACGCGCGCCTCAAGTACCGCTACGTCGACCTGCGCCGCCCCCGCATGCAGCGCAACATCATCCTGCGCTCCAAGATGTCCTTCGCCGTGCGCGAGCACCTCTACGGCCAGGGCTTCCTCGAACTCGAAACGCCCTTCCTCACCAAGAGCACCCCCGAGGGCTCGCGCGACTTCCTGGTGCCTTCCCGCATCAACCCCGGCACCTTCTACGCGCTGCCGCAATCGCCGCAGATCTTCAAACAGCTCTTCATGGTCGCCGGCTACGACAAGTACTTCCAGATCGTCCGCTGCCTGCGCGATGAAGACCTCCGCGCCGATCGCCAACTCGAATTCACTCAAATCGACCTCGAAGTCTCCTTCCCTCAGCAGAACGATCTGTTCGCCGCTGTCGAACCCCTTGTCCAGAAGATGTGCGCCTGTGCCGGCTTCGACATTCCCGCTCCCTTTCCGCGCCTCACCTACGTCGAGGCCATGGACCGCTACGGCTCCGACAAGCCCGACACCCGCGTTCCCCAGCTCTATCGCGTCGAAGACTGCTTCGCCAACACTGACCTTCCCATCGGCACGCTTCCCTGCGTCGCCATCACCCTGCCCGGCACTGGCGCGCCCTCGCGGAAAGAGCGCGACGAAATGAAGGCCTTCGGCAACGAGCGCGGTCTCCGCGTCTTCGACGACGCGAAACGCCTCGACCGTGACTACGCTGACGCTATGGCCAAGGTCCGCACGCGCACCGGTGCCGGGGAAAACGACCTCCTCATCCTCGCTGGCTGGGCCGCCCCCGAAGCCAAAGGCGCGCGTCCTCACGAGACCGTCCTAAAGGCCTGCGGTGCCCTCCGCATGTTCGCCGCCCAGATGTTCAACGACCGTCACCAACTCCTCGATCCCAAAGTCTTCCAATGGCTCTGGGTCACTGACTTCCCCATGTTCGAATGGGACGACGAAGACGAACGCTGGGTTGCCGCCCATCATCCCTTCTGTTCTGTGCCCGATTCCGACATGGACAAGCTTGAAAGCGACCCTGCCAACTGCCGCGCGCTTTCCTATGACCTCGTCATGAACGGCAACGAACTCGCCAGCGGCAGCATCCGTATCCACCGCCGCGACATCCAGTCCAAGGTCTTCAAAGCCCTCGGCCTCTCCGACGAAGAAGCCCGCGCCAAGTTCGGCTTCCTGCTCGACGCCCTCGAGTACGGCGCGCCGCCCCACGGCGGCATGGCCCTCGGTCTCGACCGCATCGTCATGCTTCTGGCTGGCGAGCCTTCGATTCGCGAAGTCATCCCCTTCCCGAAAACCGCCAAAGGCACCGACGTCATGTCCGATTCACCGTCACCGGTATCCGACAAGCAACTCCGCGAACTCGGCATCGCCCTCCGCAAGCCCCACTAACCTTGTCCGTAGCGCGGGCCTCCAGGCCCGCGTGCCCCACTAGCCCTTCCGGTGGCCCCTTCCATTGGGGCTGGCCCCCCGGCCCGCCCAAAACACCACAACAGCAGACGGATGCCAAGTACAACTTACTGACTCAAAACTTCCTAAAAAAGACCGGCCTGGAAGCCTTCGAGCCTAACGCCGCCACTCTGGGGAAGAGGTTGTTCGCAAGGACTTCGCCGCCAATGACATGCGCGATGAATTGTTCCGCGATAACGCCTCCATCGAAAAAGGTGCCTTTACGGAGACACCGACCCCCACGACCAATCCCTTGCCACTCTACGGCTACGGGTTGCGCCTGGGCGTCATGAAGTACGACCTGATGGGAAGTACCTTTAGCAACCGCCAAATCGCCCCCGACAACCTCGGCTACTTCGAAGTCACCTATGGCCAGAACGGCATCTACCGCCGAGCGGTTACCAATCCCGCTACCAGCGGCGAACCCGAAGTCACCCTCAACAACCAGACCCGCACCACCGTCAACACCCTCACGCGGCGGACCATCCACACCATCGAGCTCGGCTTCAACATCGAAGGGCGCCTCAAGCTGCCGCACATCCCCTTCCACCGCCGACGCCCTGACCAAAGCGCCTCCTCCGATTTCCGCTTCATCCTTGGCTTCCGCGTCGACGTCGCCAAAGCCCTCGGCCGCGCGTTCGGCGTCACCCCCTAACCCTGTAGGGCGGGCCCCCAGGCCCGCCAACCCCCAAAGTTCTCCGGTTTCGTCACCCGCGTTGGAAGCCGATCCCATTTCTGCTACCATGACGCACCGGATGCCACAACTCGTCCGCGGCCTCTCGCTCACCGCCGCCGCCTCCCTCAACGTCGCCAACATGATCGGCACGGGTGTCTTCTTGAAGGCGCGCGTCATGACCTGCAACGTCGACTCGCCCCTCACCGTCCTCGCCGTCTGGCTCGCCGCCGGACTGCTCGTTCTCGGCGGCGCCCTCTGCTACGCCGAACTCGCCGCCATGATGCCCCGGGCCGGCGGCGAGTACGTCTTCATCGGCGAAACTTACGGCAAACGCGCCGGCTTCCTCTGGGGCTGGTCCTACACCGCCATCACCCGGCCCGCCTCCATCGCCGCCCAATCCGTCTCCACCGCCATCTTCCTCAACATCGTCCTCGGCGGCCGCCTGCAGGATCATCTCGCCCTCGTCTCCGTCAGTGCCATTCTCCTCGCCCTGCTGATCAATTGCTTCTCCGTCAAAACCACCGGCGACGTCGCCACGGCCTTCTCCGTCGCCAAAGTCCTCGTCGTCTTCGCCGTCGGCGCTTGTGCTTTCTTCCTTTCGGACGGCAACTGGCTGAATTACACCCTCTCCGGTACCGGTGGCGCTTGCGAAGCCGTCCCCGCCGCCACGCGCGGTGGCATGGCCGGAATCGGCGCGGCCATGATCGGCGCCCTCTGGGGCTTCCAAGGCTGGGCCATGTTCGCGCCCATGGCTGGCGAAGTCCGCGACCCCCAACGCAACATCCCCCGCGCCTTCGTCCTCGCCCTGCTCACCGTCGGCTCGCTCTACCTCTTCGCCAACGCCTCTTACTTCTACGCCCTCACGCCCCTCGAAGTCGCCAACGTCCCCCTCTCCTCCTCCGTGGCCACCGAAGCCCTCACCCGCATCTTCGGCCCCGCCGCCACCGCCCTACTCGCCGCCGGCATGCTCATCTCCTCCTTCGGCGCGCTCCACACCGGACTCGCCCCCGCCATGCGCGTCCCCTACGCCATGGCCCAGGACGGCCTCTACTTCGCCTTCCTCAATCGACTCTCGCCCCAAGGCGTCCCCGTCCGCGCCGGCATCTTCGCCGCCCTCCTCGCCTCCGCCCTCGCCCTCTCCGGCAACTATGACCGCCTCACCGACTACGCCGTCTTCTCCCTCTGGCTCTTCTATGGCCTCACCGCCTCCTGCCTCATCGTCCTCCGCCGCAAACAACCCGATGCCCCGCGCCCCTTCCGCATCCCCGGTTACCCCGTCATCCCCCTCGTCTTCTGCGCCGTCACCCTCGTCCTCCTCCTCAATACCCTCTACCTCCAGCCCGCCCAGTCCTTCGCCGGCCTCGCCATCATCGCCGCCGGACTTCCCTTCTACTGGTTCTGGACCACGCGCAAGAACTCCTAGAAAACTAGTTGACAGCCACCCGAAACCGCCTTATGCTCCTAGACAACTAGGACATGAGCCGCAAACCACATCCCAATCTCACCCCCGCCGAACTGGAACTGATGACGATCCTCTGGGAAGCCGGACCCTCCACCGTCCAGGCCGTCGTCGATCGCCTGCCCAAGGACCGTGACCTCGCTTACACCACCGTCCAAACCGTCCTCAACACCCTCCACCGCAAGGGCAAAGTGGCTCGCAAACTCCAGAACCGCGCCTACTACTACGCCCCCGCCGTCTCACGGACTCTCGCCGCCGCCTCCGCCCTCCAGGACCTCGTCACCAGCCTCTTCGGCGGCTCGCCCGAACTACTGGTCCTCAGCATGCTCGAGACCCATCAACTCACCCCCGAAAAGCTCCGCGAACTCGAGCAAGTCGCCGCCGACGCCGAACGAAAGGTAGGCCCACTCAAGAAAAACAGCCAGTTGAGGAAGGCTGGCCAATGACCGCCACCGAATCCCTCGTCTTTGCCTACTTCCTCAATGCCGCCTGGCAGTTTCCTCTCCTCGCTGGCCTCGCCGTGCTTCTGCTGTGGCTCCTGCGCCGTCCCTCGCCCCGAACGGAGCACTCCGTTTGGATCCTCACCGCCATCCTAGCCGCGCTGCTCCCTCTCGCCGTCGGCCTGGGCCTACTCGAACCCGCCCCCATGGCGCCCTTCCTTAAGCGCCAAGGACTGGAGCTACCGCCCACCGGGTATCGCCTCTTGCTGGCGCTCGCCCTGTTCGCCTCACTGCGCCGCGCGGGACAGTTCCTCCGCGCCGCTCTCGCCACGCACCGGGTCCGCCAGCGAGCCCGCTCATTTGCCAAACGTCAGGGCGTTGAGATCCGCATCTCACCGGCTGAACTCGAAGGCGCCGGTCCGCTGCTCACCGGCGCCTTTCGCCCCATCGTCCTCATCCCAGAGTTCCTCACCGAGGCCAAGCACCGGCCCCTGCTCGAAACCGCCTTGGCCCACGAACTTACCCACGTCCGCCGGCATGATCTGATCACCCTGCTCGCTACCGAGTTACTTCTGCTACCCCTGGCCTTTCACCCGCTCACGGGCTGGCTCCGCCGCAACCTGCACTCGGCCCGCGAACTCGCCTGCGATGCCGAAGCCCAAACCGATCCCATCGAATACGCCCGCTGCCTTCTCGCCATTGCCCGCCACACCATTCAGCCGAAGCGCCCCTTAGCCGCTCTCGGCATCGGGGGCGCGGAGATTCTCGAGCGCCGGATCCTGGCCTTGGCCTCCCCCGCCACGCGCGCTCTCTCCCGTCGCGAGCAATGCGGCCTCGCGCTGCTGCTCCTCCTCAGTTGCGCGATCCTCTCCGGCGTGGCCCGCTCCAGTTATCTTTGGCTCACCAGCGTCCCGGAGCCCACCTCCGCCCGGCGGCTCACCGCCAGCCCTCCCCCGCCTCCCGCCCCGCCTCAAAAGGGTCGCTGATGGCTCTTCGCGACCTTTGCGCGCTCCTGCTCGCCGCCTTGGCCGCATGGCTCTTCTGCCCGCTGCCGCCCCGGCTGCTCTTCTCCCCGGAAAAACTCCTCTGGACGATCGTCTGGTACCTCCCGCTCCCCGCGCTCGTCGCCCTGTTATTCAGTCGCCTGCTCGCTTGGCGGAGCAGCGTCAACCGACCGATGATCGCCAGCGCCTTCTGGTTCGCCCCCATCGCGCTGCTTTCGCGCACCGCTCCGGAATGGACCACCATCCCGCTCGCCCTGTTCACTGTCCAGTTCCTCTCCGCCCGCCTCGCTGAGGGCCCCCGGAGCTTTCGTCCGACCGCCATCTCCACCGCGCTCTCGCTGCAGGCCCTGGTCATCACCCTCGCTATCGACCGGCTCCCGTGGGCCGCCTTCTTCACCATCCTCGCCGCCTCGCTGGCTACCTGGGGCTTCACTCCCGTTGTCCGGCTGCGCAAACCGTCCATCGCCGCCTTCGCGATTCTCGTCTTCACGCTGATCCCCATGTCCAGCTATCTCATCCGGCCAGCCGCCAGCCAGTCAGGCCACGGCTCCTCCTTTCGTGCGGCCCCCAAACCCACCGCCCAGACCCAAACCACCAGCGCCACCAAGCTCCACCCGGCCGATGTCCACCGCGGCATCATCCTCTGGCCGCCCAAGCCTAAAGAGGTCAAACTCGTCGCGCCTCGATCCGTCGTCCCGCGGAAGTCCGCCTTCGTCCCCAACCTGGCCGTCCTGCGCATCCCCTTCAATGGCGTTTACTGGTTCTTCCAACCACCCTTTAGCCGTCCGCCCCAAAGCTCAATCACCGAGCACGGCCTCCCCACCGACAAGTTCTTCCGCTCCACCGGCGGACTTCCCCTCATCATGGAAGCGCATCAACACCTTGGCGTCCCCATGCAATTCTCCTGCTGCCACGCCATCCAAGTCGAACTCCGCAACGCCGATCCCTTCGCGACGGAAACGCTTTTGGAACTCGTCCTCTGGGACACCACTCTCCTCTCTAAACCCCGTCAATCCCTGGGTCTGGTGCCTGTTCAGTCCACACCCGCCGGCGGACTCGCCACCTCCGAAACCCTCACTTTCCCCCTACCCGCCCAGCCCCGCATTCGACACTTCGACGCGATTTCCGTCCGTTTCCACCGCCCACAGTTCCGCCACACTCGCAGTTCCCGGATCGCCATACAGGCATTTATCCTAATCCCCTGATCGCCAATCACCAGCGAGATCGCGCGCCATCTCTATGATCCGGAACGCTTTACCGTCCAGACCCCGCAAAAGTCGCTTGACACCCCGCTAGCCTCGCGTCTGGAGGCTCCTATGTCTACAACCTACATCGTTCGTCCCGGCGATTCGCTCGCGCGCATCGCCAAGCAACTCGGCATATCTGCCGAAGCGCTGATCTCCGCAAATCAACTTCGCCCCAACGGACTCATCTATCCGGGCGAACAACTCAGAATTCCCGGCGCACTGCCAGAACTAGCCATCGATCGCCGCCGCCGCTTGCCTCGCGATCAGTTCATTGCCGAAAAACACCCCAAGGACCTCGTCGTCCTGCACTTCACCGCCGGCGGTACCGTCGAGGGCGCCTTTCAAAGCTGGCTCTCCACCAAAGAGCGCGTCGCCACCGCCTACCTCGTCGACCTCGATGGCCAAATCTACGAAGTCTTCGATCCCTCCTACTGGGCTTGCCACCTCGGTGTCGCCGCCGCGCAAAACCCCGGCTTCCTCCTCGACAAACGCTCCATCGGCATCGAAATCGTCAACTGGGGCGGACTCAAACTCGCCGGCGGCCACCTCCACTGCTGGCCCAACCAATACCGCACCCGCTACTGCCACACCGGCGAAACCGCTCGCTACGTCCGCCGGTCCTTCCGTGGACTCGACTACTTCGCCGCCTTCCCCGACGCGCAACAGGAAGCCGTCGCCCGGCTCACGCGCAGCCTCTGCGATCAGTTCTCCATTCCCTGCCAGATCCCGAACGTCGAAAAACGCGACGGCCTCGACTGGTCTTACTACGCCAACTTCCGCGGCGTCGCTTCGCACCAGAACTTCCACGCCGAAAAGACCGATATCGGCCCAGCCTTCGATTGGGATCGCCTCGCCCAAGCCCTCGCTTGAGCCGCCGAGCCCTTCCGCCTCACCGGAAGGGCTCCCACTTGTTTCCGAAACGCCTCTATTCGTAGCGCAGGGCGACGATGGGGTCGATGCGGCTCGCCCGCCGCGCCGGGATGAAGCCGGCTAGGCAAGCCACCACGATGAGCACCAACATCGACCACCCCACCATCCAGGGGTCGTTCGTTTTGACGCCGTACAGATTGAACTTCTTCTCGACGTATTGGCCCAGCAGAATCGCCGTCGGTACCCCGACCAGGAGACCCAGGCCGAGCAGGCTCAGGACCTCCTTCATCACCATCCAGATCACCTCGCTCTGCCGTGCGCCCAGCGCCATCCGCAGGCCCAGTTCCTTGGTACGGCGGGCCACGACGAACGCCATCACGCCGTAGAGGCCAACGGCCGCGAGCAAGGTCGCCAGCAGGCCGAAACCCGCCGAGAGCATCGCGATCAGGCGCTCGGTGAGGAGCGTCTCATCCAGTTGCGATGCCAGCGTCTTCATCTGATAGACGGGCAGGCCGGCGTCGAGCTTCCTCACCGCGCCCCGTAGCATCGCATGAGCCGACGTCGATCCCATCTGTGTGCGCGCGTAAAACACAATGCCGCCCTTGCCCCAGTTGGGGATGAACACCTGGCGGCGTACTCCTTCCCGAGGACCCTCGTAAAGCGAGTCCTCCACCACCCCAATGATCTCGACATCGAGCTTCGTGTTCGGTCCGCCGCCGCGGCCTAAATGGCGTCCCACGGCGCTCTGATCGCCGAAGTAGTGTTTGGCGAAGCGCTGATTGACGATGGCCACCTTCGCATCCTCTTTGAGGTCGCGATAGTCGAAGTCGCGCCCCGCGATCAGCGAGATGCCCATGGTTTCGAAATAGCCGGGTGATAGCGCGTTCATGAAGGCCTGCATGTCCTCGCCGTCTTTGGCCTGATGACCTTCCACGCTGGTGGAACTGTCCCATTCGTCGCCCGCCAGCAGCGCCACGGAAGCGAAGCCTGCGGTTTTGATTCCGGGCAAAGCCTTGATATTCGCCAACAGTTCGTTGTACAGATGCACCGTGCGCGGGGCATCGTAGCCGTTTAAAGCCGGATTGATCTGGAAAGTCACCAGATTGTCGAGTTCTTCGAAGCCCGTGTCCGTAGCTTGCAGGTTCTGCAGGCTGCGGACAAACAGTCCGGCGCCGAACAGCAGCAGGAAGCTCAACGCAACCTGCGCGGTCACCAGACCTTTGCGCAGAAACAGCGAGCCGCCTGCTCCGGCCACGGAGCCTACGGCATCCTTCAGCGTGCTCCACAAGTCAGGCCGGCTCGCGCGTAGCGCCGGCACCAGGCCAAACAGCAGGCCCGTCAGCATCGTCAGCCCGAGAGTGAAGGCCAGAATGCGCAGGTCCGGCGTGGACCGAATCAGCAGCGGCGCATCCTGCGACGGAATCAGAGCCAGCAGACCCTTTGTCATGGCCATGGCCATTGCGATGCCCGCCATGCCGCCGATGAACGCCAGCAGCAGACTCTCCACCAGCAATTGCCGCACCAGTTGTCCGCGGGAGGCACCGATCGACAGTCGCACGGCGATCTCCTTTTGCCGGGCGAAGGCGCGCGCGATCAGCAGATTGGCCACGTTGGCACAGGCGATCAGCAGCACCAGTCCCACCATGCACATCAGCACGATCAGCGCCGTCGAAAAACTGTTACGCAGTTGCGAGTACCCGCCAGCGGCGCTCTCGACTTTCAGATTGCCTTTCATGAACTGATCACGGCCGTACTGGGTCCACTTACTGGCCGCCGGAAGAGTCATTTCGTAAGTTCGGATCTGCATAAAGAGCACCTGCATTTGTGGTCCGGCCGTCTCGACGGTCTGGCCATTCTTGAGGCGGGCGAAGACCTGCACCCAGCGCGTGCGGCGATCGTCCATATGAAGCCAGGTCCACTGCGGCACCATGTTGCGCATCATCTGAATGGGAACCCGTAGTTGGGCCGATCGCGAAGGGTCAAGCCCGCTGAAGCCTTCGGCCGAGACCCCGACAATGGTCATCGGATAGTTATTCACGAGGATCTTCTGGCCCAGTACATTCGAATTCTTGGCAAAGCGATTCGCCCAGTAGTCGTAACTGAGAACGACGACCGGATGGCCCTGATACTCGCGATCATCTTCTTTGGAACTGAAAACACGTCCGAGAGCCGGCTTCACCCCGAGCGCGGTGAAGTAGTTACCGGAGACCATTTCGGCATCCACGCGCTCGGTGTTGTTGTTGACGCTCACCGCCGTTTGCACCTGCCGCCGGCAGAAGACCTCAGAAAGTGCCTCAGCTTTCTGCTGGTAATCCTGATAGATCGGATAGGAGTGCATCCGCGAACCCATGTTGCTGCCGTTGTGCGCGCCCTGCTGATAAAGCATGACGAGTTGCTCGGGACTCTTCACCGGCAACGGCCGCAACATGAGTTGATCCATTAGCGTGAAAATCGCGGTATTCGCACCAATGCCAAGAGCCAGAGACAGAATCGCCACAATGGCAAACAACGGGCTGCGCCGAATCGCTCGCAAGGCATATCGCAGGTCAGGCAAAAGACTCATGGCGCTTAGACGATCTCCAGTTTCCTTGGTTTGGCAAAGTTGAATGCTTTCGTCTTATTACGCGCAGCCGCGTGAATCGTTCGCATGAAATCGACCATCTTTAGGAATGTGTCCGAATCTGAACATCTTTTCTCTCCGCTTCCCATTCGTGGGATCACTTTTCCCAACCGGATTGCAGTCTCGCCCATGTGCGAGTATTCCAGCGACGATGGCTTCGCCAACGACTGGCACTTAGTCCACCTCGGCAGCCGTGCCGTCGGCGGCGCCGGACTGGTGATTGTCGAAGCCACCGCCGTCGAAGCCCGCGGCCGGATTAGTTACGGCGACCTCGGCATCTGGAAGGACGAACACATCGAGTTCCTGCGCCGCATTACGACCTTCATCAAAGGTCAGGGCTCGGTACCCGGCATCCAGATCGCTCACGCCGGGCGCAAGGCCAGTTGCGAACTTCCCTGGGACGGCGGAGCTACAATCGCTCCCGATGCGCCGAATGGCTGGCAAGTGGTGGCCCCCAGCCCAATTCCCTTCCGCCCGGGTGATCCCATCCCCCACGAACTCACGAAGGACGAGATCGCACAGACCGTCGGCCTCTTTGCTGACGCTACCAAGCGCGCGTTGGCCGCCGGGTTCGAGGTCATCGAGATTCACGGCGCCCATGGCTATCTGCTGAACGAATTCCTCTCGCCCCTCTCCAACCAGCGGACCGACGAATACGGCGGCAGCTTCGACAACCGCGTACGACTGACGCTGGAGATCGTCAAAGCCGTGCGGGCAGAGATGCCCGACAGCCTACCGCTTTTCCTCCGCATCTCCGGCACTGAATGGGCAGAGGGCGGCTGGACAGTTGAAGATTCGGTGGCCTTAGCCCGCCTGGTGAAGCCACTGGGCGTCGACCTGATCGACGTCTCCTCGGGAGGCAACGTGCTCAGCGCCAGGATCAAGGTGGGCCCGGGCTACCAGGTGCCGCTGGCCCAACAGATTCGCCACGAGGCGTCCATCCTGACGGGTGCCGTCGGAATGATCACCGAAGCCGCCCAAGCGGATGACATTGTTCGCCAAGGCCAAGCAGACCTCGTGCTGATGGCGCGCGAGTTGCTCCGCGATCCCTATTTCCCCATGCACGCCGCCCAGAAACTTGGCCAACCGGTGCTGGCGCCCAACCAATATCTGCGCGCCTTCGCCGACAGCAAACCCCGGTAGTTAAAACGGGCGCTTCTTCGGGGGCGCCTTCATCGCCGGACCAAAGACGAGCGTCACATCGACAATCCGCGTCTGCTCATTGGGCGAGGGGATCGCTTTCGTGGTGCCCAGATTCTCGAACAGGTTCTCGTCACGAATGCGATTCAGAAACAGATCCGGGTACTCGCCGTTGTAGGGCTTGCCGAACTCCAGGCCCCACATCTTGCGGATTTGCGGCTCGTTCAGAATGTCGAGTCCCTCAATCTTCAGCTTCCCAAACGTATACATAGCGCCAGGGGTCACCGTTACACTCAGGTCGGCAAGGGGCTTCTCTTTCTCACGTCGAAGCTTCCGTTCGAATTTCACGTCGGCCTTCAGGTAACCATCGCGAACCAGGTGAGATCGAACGCGCTTCATCGCCGCCGCAACCTCGGTCATGTTGGCGAGATCCCCGGGCTGCAGAACCATCGTCTGGTAGAGCGGCTTCGGGTCTCCAACCGCACCGCGGAGCCGAATGTCGCCGATATCGAAGCTGGGCCCCTCCACCAGTTCCGCCACGACATTCATGCCAGTATTGTCCGCCGCGGGCTGGGCGGAAACCTTCGGAAATGTCACCTCCAGCCGCCCACGCTGCTCATAGATGGGGCGGATGGTGGTCTCGAGATACTGTCGGACCAGTTCTTCTTTGTAAATCGCGCCCATCGCAATCTGGTTCATCGCGATCTGCAGGACGGCGGTGGGCACGGCCTCGTTGCCTTTGAAAGCGACCTGGGAGATAGTGGGCAGCGGACGGTCTGGACGGAAGATGACCACCAGCTTGTCGCCCACATCGGGAATCAACTTGCTGCTGACGGCCTCCTTCAGGCCCTTGGGCTTCAGGAACGCTTCCAGTTCTCTCGCATAGCGGGCCAGGAACTCCTTCGTGGCGGGAATGCGTTCGGAGAAGAGCGGGTCAATCTGCTTGAGGTGCGCCACCATCTCGGCTGGTGTGGCCGGAAGCTCCTCAAACCGGTAAGGGAACACCTGCGGGATCTCAACGACTTCCAATACCGCATCCAGGCCGCCACCGGCCGCCGGCGCGTATTTGTAACCCACCCGTTCAAAGACCCCGGAATTGGCCAGCTTCAGCCGGGCGGCCTCAAACACCGCCGGATCGGCGTTCTGGCCCACCTTCAACCCGCTGTATTCGATGATGCCGGGCGAGGTGAAGTTCTTATTGCCTTCCACCCGCAACGAACGAATCAGGTTGACGGTAGGGCCCGGATCGGTCACCGGACGCTTCACCACCGGAACCGGCTTCTTCACCGGGACCGGCCTTTGCGCCAGCAGAGAGGTAATGAGTACGAGCCAGATCACAACTCTCATTATGACGGCGGCACGGGCCGTCAGGTTCCTTAAGGCCTCCAGAGAATCTCGACGTAGTGGGCGCCCCGCGTGACACCGTCACCCGTAAGCAGCGTTTCCACCTTCGCCGGACCCGGCACCGGCTTCAAACCCACCAGCCGGCAGGAAGCGGCCCCAGCCGCAATCTTCACCTTCTGGCTCACGTTCCCCAGACGCAGTTCAGCTTCGGCCTCACCGGCAAACGGCGGGAATCGTAATTCAACGTCATAAGGACCCTGCCCCGCAAAAGCGATCTCCCAATGGCCAATCGCGTTTGGCTGGTTCCATTCCGCTTTGGGCCCGCGCCAGTCCTGACGGTTCAGCGTCATCGGATTCTCATATCGTGTGCCCGCGATAAAGCGCACCGGGGCAAAGCCTCGCGTACTGCTCACATCCTCCAGCCACGCCTCATAAGAGGCCTTCAGTTGCGCGGCGATCGCCGGCTGCTCGGCAATCAGATTCTTCTTCTCGCCGGGGTCGTTCTCGAGGTCATACAGTTCCAACTTGATCTCGGCCGGCAGCGGTTGCCCAATGCCCACCGCATGCAGCAACTTCCACTTGTCCATGCGCACGCAGAAGTTGTGATACCGAACCGGCGCATTGCCTCGGTGGATCTGGATAAAGACCTTCCGATCGGTCCACGCCGCATCAGGCTTCAGCAGCAGTGGCTTCAGGCTCTTGCCGTCGAAAGGGACTTTCGGAGCAATCCCACAGACGTCCAGCAGCGTGGGAGCGACGTCGATCATCGCCGCCATGTGCTCCACTTTGCCGGGCTTCGCCACGCCCGGTCCGCGCCAGAAGAACGGCGAGCGGATGCCTCCTTCGTAGACGCTGCTTTTCAGCCCCCGCAGACCGGCGGTATAGTGCGCATTCGTCGCACCGTTGTCGGTCATGAAAATGAAGATGGTGTCGTCAGCCAGCTTCAGTTCGTCCAGGCGCTTCAACACGCGCCCAATGTTCTCGTCGATATTCGCGTTCATCCCGTAGATGTTCGCCACCTTCTCCGGCAGCCCTTGGTCCAGGTAGGGCTGCGAATACTTCTTCGGCACCAAATACGGATCATGAGGCGAATTGGTGGGCAGATACGCGAAAAAGGGCCGCGTCCGGTGACGCTCGATAAATGCAATCGTCTCGCTGGCAAAGATGTCGGTGCAGTACCCTTTCACCCGCTCCGGCTTGCCGTTGCGCATCAGCACCGGATCGTAATAGCCGTTGTCGCTATCCGGTACGCCGGGCTGCCGGAGTCCGCCACCCAGATGCACCAGCGCCTCGGCAAAGCCCTTGTCGATGGGCCGTGTGGGGTAGCAGTCGCCCAGGTGCCACTTGCCGAAGATCCCGGTGGCGTAACCCGCCTCCCGAAACATTTCCGCCACCGTACGTTCTTTCGGATCCATAATGGCCTGACCCTTGTACGTATCGGTGACGCCGGTGCGGTAGTAGTAGCGGCCCGTCATCAGGCTCGCGCGCGTGGGGGCGCAAAGCGGCGCGGTGACGAAATTGGTGAATTCGACCGATTGCTTCGCCAGCCCGTCCAGGTTGGGCGTACGCAGGATCGGATTACCGTGAACGCCCACGTCCGGGTATCCCTGATCGTCGGTCATCACCAGGATTACGTTGGGCGGGCGCTTGGCCTGGGCATACACGGGGGCCGCGGCGGCGGCGACCAGAAACTCACGTCGCGAAGTCATCGGACCCATGTTACCCAAGTAAGCCGGGCCGCACCCCTACTTCTTCTCCGTCACCTGCCGAAACACCCGCATCAGATTGCCCCCCAGAAACTTGCGGATCCGCGCCTCGGAATACCCCTTGTTCAACATCGCCTGAGTCATCCAAGGCAGGTCGCCGATATGTTGCATCGGCGTCGGCGGCGTGGGGCCACCGTCGAAATCAGTCCCCAGCATCACATGGTCCTCACCCACCCACTCAATCGCCTTATCCACCGCGCGAAACCACTGCTCCACCGTGTAAACCAGTTCCGCCGGCGGATTGCTGATACCCATCATCGGAAACTGCGGTCCTATCTTGCGGTCAATCTCGAAGATGCTCAACGGCTTTGCCGAGTGCACGTCCTCCCGATCCCAAAACGGCTTGCCCGCCAGCTTGGCCCGGTGCTCGAACAGCGGCCGGTTGTGAAACTCATTGCCGATATGGAAGCCAATCAGCCCGCCCTTGGCGGCCAACTTCCGCAGCGTCGTCTCGCTCATCGTCCGCGGAATGTCGTTAAAAAACTTCAGGCCGTCGTGCGTGCTGACAATCGGGTCCGTCGACGTCTCTACCGCCTGCTGGATCGCCTCCTGGCTCGCATGCGAAATGTTGATGACCATCCCCAGCCGATTCGCCTCGCGCACCACCGCCCGGCCCTGTTCCGTCAGCCCTTTCACCTTGGTCGACGCGCAGCACGGCTCGGCAAAATTATTGGCGTAGTTGTGCGAAGGCAGTTGGAACGAACGCAAGCCCAGGCGATGCAGCATCCGCAACACCCCCAGATCGCCGTCCATATCGAAACCGCCCTCCAGGTCCAGCACCGCCGCGATCTTGCCCTGCCGGTTCAACCGCTCAATGTCGCTCGCGTTCAGCGCAATCCCGATCTTGTCCTTGTTTAGTTCCACCTGCCGGTAGGCTTCGTCAATAAAGCGCAACACCTGCTTCGTCTCATACCGCTGCGGATAGTAATCTTCGGTAACAAACATCGTGAAGAACAGCGCATCCACGCCGCCTTCCAGCAGCCGCGGAATGTCCACTTGTCCCCGATTCGTCCGTTCGCCCATCGATCCGCCATGATAAAACTGCCGGTTCACCACATGGACATGCCCGTCAAAAACGAAGGCCTGACGGTGCAGGTCCTTCGCCCGTTGACTCAATGACGAGCTTTGCGCGATCAGGTCGAGCGCGACCAGCAGAATGAAGGGAATACGCATCTACCCGCTAGTGTAGAGCGTCAGCCGGCCACCGCGCGGCCAATCTCTCGCGCCGCCCGGCGCAGCGCCTTCAGCAGCTTTTTGTTGGCCAGCGGTTCGAAACGATAAGTGGGTCCGGAGACGCTGATCGCCCCCACCGCCACGTCTTCGGAGTCCAAAATTGGCGCGCCCAGGCAGGTCGCCTGCAGCGCCCCCTCTTCGCGCTCAAACGCAAAACCCTGCTCCCGAATTCGTTGCAGCTCTTCCAGGATCGCCGCGGGCTCCACCATCGTGTGCGGCGTCAATCGCGAGAGCGTCTTCTTTCCCAGAATGCTCTCCGCCACCCCCTCCGGACTGAACGCCAGAATACTGCGCCCCAACGCCGTACAGTAGGCATCCACGCTGGCGCCCGGACGCTCGCTCAACCGCAGCGCGTACTCGGACGGAACCACCTCGATGTACACCACGCGATCATGCTGCAAATGACCCAGATTTACCGTCTCGCCGAACTCGTTGCGCAACTCCAGCATGTAGGGGAGGGCGGCCCGCCGCATCCCTTCCGTGCTCGGCAACGCCAACGCCTGCCCCGGCGATTTAGCGTTTAGCCGATAGGCCTTGCTCGGCTCGTCGCGCTTCACAATGTCGAGATGCTGCAACGTCGCCAGCAGGCGAAACACCGTGCTCTTCGGGATCCGGGTCGACGTCGAAAGCTCGTGCAAAGACGCACTCGTTTGCCCCGAAAGGCGATCCAGCAACCGGAAAGTGGAGACCACAACTGGAACGAGATATCGCGACGGTGTGTTCGGTGCGGACTTGGGTCGGGCCACAATCGCATGAGTATCTCATATTTCATTAGGAAAATGCTCCGGAATCACGCCCCGCGTTGACAGACGAAACACGGGTCTGCTTAAATGTAAGGGTAGTTGAGCAGTGCAACGCTGCTCGCATGTCCTTGCTCCTCGGTAGCTCAACGGTAGAGCATTCGGCTGTTAACCGAAGGGTTGTAGGTTCGAATCCTACCCGGGGAGCCAAATCTTTCATAGACTTACAGTCATTTCCCACCCTAAAAGAAACAATTGTCTTGGCCCCTGTCGGGACTTTTGTGAAGATGTTCCTCCACCGCCAATAACAATCCGGAGGAACACAGAGTACCGTTCTTAACGTTCGCGCCAAAGGGTTTGGTCCCAAACAAGACTCATCCTGAATGTTTCGGCCTCACTGGCTCAGGATAGTAGCGAACCGACTCCGGCGGGAACTACCCGATCGTCGCCCTTCCCTACCCTTCCTGCTGGCAACCCAGCTCACCCCTGGCAAAACCTGGATCAACACTCGCCGCTCCCACGACGCCGCAACCGGCAGGGCGTGATAAACTTTGCACGGAGAATCTCACCAAACATGGCCGCTGTTTCTGCGACCCATCATAGTTCGAAGGTGCCGCTAGGCTTCTGCCTGATCTTGTACCTTCTGTCGCCTTGCAGCGCGATGGCCGCGGATCACGGAGCCCTCAAGGCTGATGCGGACCATTTCTTTCGTGACCGCGTCTCGCCGTTCATCACCACTTATTGCATTCAGTGCCACCAGAACCGGCGGCCGACGCGGGGCGGAGTCAATTTCTCACCCGCACTCAAGGCGCCCGGGCACGCGGCCTTCACCGAACACTGGAAGAGAGCGGACGCCCGAGTGAAGGCACATGACATGCCGCCCAAAGCAGCGCCCCAGCCGGACGACGAAGACCGCCGCATGTTCGCTGAGTGGCTGCCCAAACTGAAGTACCTCAGCGACAAGGATCCGGGACCCTTCGTCATCCGGCGCTTGACCAAGACCGAGTACGGCAACACTCTGCGGGACCTCTTCGGTGTCGACCCGTCGATCGCCGATGGACTGCCCGATGAAGTCAGCGGCCAGGGCTACCTCAATTCGCTCTCATCCCTCCAACTCGAGCAGTACCTGACCATCGCGGATAAGGTCTTGCGCCAGATCGTGGCGCCGCCAGGCGGACGGCGGACGGAAATCGAGAAACGGCTGTTCGGCCAATCTGCGGCAGGCAAGAATCCCCAGGAAGCGGCGCGGCAAGTCGCCCGGTCCCTTGCCCGGAAGGCCTACCGCCGGCCGCCGGCCGAGTCCGAACTGGATGTCCTCGTTGCCACGTACGACCTCGGGAGGCGTAACAAGTTGGCCCACCCGCAGGCTCTTCACTTGATGCTCAAGGCCGTCCTCGTTTCCCCTCAGTTCCTCTTCATTACGCCGAACCCCTCTGTTACGCCAACCGCCGCAGCCAAGCCAAGCCCCGGGATTGTTCCCCTTGACGACTACCAACTCGCCTCGCGTTTGTCTTATCTGTTGTGGGCCACCATGCCCGACGACGAACTGATGCGTCTGGCCGACAACGGAAGGCTGCATGAGCCGGCGGTGCTGAAGTCGCAGGCGAAACGCTTGCTGGACGATCGTCGTTCGCGGGCACTCTTTGACGGCTTCGGTGCACAGTGGCTGAGCGTCGGCGGCTTGAAGCGTCAAGTCTTCGATCCCGCAATCTTTCCGCAAATGACCACCGGGATGCGCCAGTCGATGTATGACGAAGTCCGCCTCTACTTCGACAGCATCGTCCGGAACAACGACAACGTCATCCGTTTCGTCGATGGCAACTACACCTACCTCAATGGAACCGTGGCTGCGATTTACGGCCTGGATAAAGCGGTCAAGGGACCCGAAATGCGGAAGGTCCGCCTAAGTGATGGCAATCGCGGGGGAGTGCTGGGGATGCCAGGCATTCTCGCCGCCACCTCCTTCCCCAATCGCACCAGCCCGGTGAAGCGGGGCGTGTGGGTGCTGGAACAAGTGCTCGGCGAACATGTGCCTGCCGCCCCGCCGGACGTCCCGGCCCTGGACAAGCAGGATCAGGCGACCGCCGCAAATCTGACGGTCCGGCAACGGACCGAGCTTCACCGCACGAATCCCGTCTGCGCCAATTGCCATCGGATTCTCGACCCCATCGGCTTCGGCTTGGAGAAGTTCGATACCATCGGTCGCTGGCGCGACCGCGACAGCAACGGCCAGCCCATCGACGCGGCCGGCGAGCTTCCCGGCAACAAACGTTTTTCGGGCCCGGCGGATTTGAAAACCATTATCGCCAGCCGAAACGGCGACGTGGCCCGCAATCTGGTGGAGAGACTGCTGGCCTACGCCTTGGGCCGCAAGTTGGAAGGCTACGATGAAATTGTGGTGGATGACGTCATGAGTGAGATCGCCGGCGGCGGGTACCGCATGCGGGCGCTCATTGATGGGGTCATTACCAGTTATCCCTTTACGCACCGGCGAATCGAAGATCAGGCGAAGCAAAAGACGGAGGAGGCTCAATGAGCAAACCAGTAAACAAAATCGGCCGGCGGGCTTGTCTGAAGGGACTAGGCGTTTCGCTCGCCCTGCCGCTGATGGACTCCCTCGGTTGGGCCGACACCACCAAGGGCAAACCGCCCGTCCGCCTGGGCTTCATGTATATGCCCCACGGCGTGATCATGGATCAGTTCTGGCCGGCCACTGCCGAAAGTTTTCTCTCGTCGCCGCCCCCGGCTCTCGAGTCCTTGCGCCCGGTGCTCAATCAATGCGTCGTCATGAAGGGGATCTCCGGCGTTCCGATCTCGCCCTTCAACGGAGCGCCGCACGCCCTCGAACTCTCCACTTGGCTCACGGCGATGTTGCCGGCCGCCGACAAGCGGAACGAGATCAATATCGCCATCTCCGCGGATCAGATTGCCGCCAATCACGTCGGTGCCTTCACCGCCCTGCCGTCGCTCGAGTTGGCCACCATGCCCCAAACCTGGAAGGAGAATCAGGAAGGTCTCAATGAGGGCTACTACTCGCACTGCAGCTTCCGTTCCCCCACGCAGGCCGTCCCCGCCGAGGTCAATCCGCGGAACGTGCTCTATCGCCTCTTCAACAAGCAGGACCAGAACCAGGCCGGCGGCGCGCGTGAAGCGTCGCCACTCAGCGCGCTCGACCGAAGCTTGTTGGACATCGTCCTCGGCGGCGCCAGAGACCTCCGCCGCACCTTGCCCGCCTCGGACCAGCGGAAGCTCGATGAATACCTGGACAGCGTTCGCTCGGTGGAACGGCGCATCGCGGCCATCGAGCACCGCCAGAAAGACGCCGCTTTGGAGAAAGCCGGCGTCCGCCCGAGCAACCGTCACGCCTCCGATTCGCCGCCCATCGAGATCCGCATTCCCGAGGGCGAAAAACGGAGTGAGTACATGCAGGTGATGTGCGACCTGAACGTACTCGCGTTTCAGACTGATACCACTCGGGTCAGCACCTACATCGGCTCCACGCCCAACGGCGCCTCCTATCCGGAACTGGGCTTCAACGACCAGCATCACTCCAACACCCATCACAACCACGATGCGGAAAAGGTTCGTAAGATCGCCCGGATCACCGAATTCAACATTCAACAGTTTGCCTACATGGTGAAGAAGATGGCTGGCCTGCGTGAAGCCGGCGGCACCTTGTTGGATAACTGCATCATGATGTGGGGCTCCGGGCTCGAGGATGGCAACAAGCACACTCGCGAAAACCTCCCCTTCGTCATCGCCGGCAAAGGCGGCGGTTCCATCAAAACGGGACGTTTCTTCGCGGATACCAAGGGCAACCAGGGCGACCTGCTCACCACCCTCCTCGCCTGCGCCGGCATCCCCATCGACCGCCCCGTCGGCATCGCCACGAAGCAAATCGAGGAGCTCAAGGCCTAGGACGTCACCGAACCTCGAGGGCAAGCAGAGGCTTGCTTGGTCTGCTGCCCTCGAGATCAGAGGCGGCGTCGCGGCCCACTGTTCGGTTAGGTCGCCGATCGCTACCTGATCGGGCAGGGCGCTCTTGTTTCGCTGCCCATGAAGGCAACAATTCATGCCCGGCACCAAATTTCGCACCCAATCTCCCCGTTCGCAGGTTTCCTGACGGCTGTTGGCTAGTTCCCTATCGAATGAACTGGATCGCGTGGCTGCCCCTAGCGGCGACGGCGGCCAATTCGTGGCGATCGGCCGTCACGAACGTGGCTTGGCGCTCGGCCGCCAGGGCCAGACCAATGCAATCGGCCAGCGAGATGCGTCCGAGACACGCCGATGCCACCTTTGATAAACCGAGCAATCGGTCTTATTATAGAGCGATGCGTACTCTCGATCCTGTCAAGCACGAGGCGAAGCGTCGAAAGATTCTCGCCGCGGCAGCCGCATGTTTCGCCGCCAAGGGCTATCAAAATACTCGAACGGCCGATATCTGTGCCTCAGTTGGCATCAGCTCTGGGAACCTGTTTCACTATTTCCCCAGCAAGCAGGCCATCTTCGCAGCGATATTCGAACACGACAGCAAGGAGACCGCTGCGGTATTCGAGCAGGCCAAGCATTCGAATGACCCCTTGGGCGCGCTTTTGAGCCATTTGGTTGGGCAAGCACGGCAGTCCAGGTATGCTCATCTCAACGGCCTGATGTTCGAGATAGTTGCGAACGCTAAGCGAGACGAAAACTTTGCAGCCCTGCTGCGGAAGAACGATCACCAAACTCACGCCGGCATCGTTGCCCTGTTGAAACGCGCGGCCGCGCTGGGGCAAACGGACGACTCGTTGGACCCTGCTATGACGGCGCAATGGCTCATGGCTGTCGTGGAGGGCGTCTTTGTGCGTGCCTCGGCCAGTCGCACGTTCCGCTTGGCGGACCCTGAGGTGACACTGCGGCAACTAATCGGACGGTCTATTGGAGCAACCTCTGGTGCCACGACAAAGGGGAACAAGCGGTCGAGACGGGGCTCGGCATGAAGCTTCGTGAGCGGCTTTCTCCGGCTGGCCGGCTGTTCTGGCTCTCTCCGTGGGTCGCCGAGTTCCTTCTGGGTAACATCGCGATTGATGGGATCTTTGGATTGTTGTTTATTGCTCCCCTCTACGGCGGGGCCGCGTTGTTGATTCGAGAGACCGCGCGGCGTCGCGGCGCGGGATGGTCATCCATCATCACTCTGGCTGCGGCGTACGCCATTTTCGAAGAGGGGCTGGTCACGCAAATGCTCTTCAACGCTTCCTATCCCGGGACGGCGGCATCGGAGGCAATGAGCCTCGGGCACCTAGGCGGCGTCAACATTCTGACCGCGCTTGCCTCCGTCAGCCTTCACACGATCTGGAGCATTTCCGTGCCCATTGCGCTCGTCGAGTCGCTCTCGCAGAGCCGCGGTGAAGCGCCCTGGCTGAGTCGAACGGAATACCTGGCCCTAACAGTAATCTTCGGCGGGGGTGCGGTCCTTCTTTTCTGGACCGAGTATCAGGAGAGACACTTTCTTGCCACTCCACTTCAGTTGGCCAGCGCGTCTGCACTTGCCGCGGCGCTCGTCGCGATCGCATTGTCTCTACCGAACGTCTTCACAGAGTCGCCCGAACGGAGTGCGCCCCATCCCGCGGTAGCCGGCGCAGCCGCCTTCTTGCTAAGCGGCCTGCTACTTGCCTCGGTCGACAACAGAGGTTGGCCAGGGGTGATTTGCTGGGTTCTGACTGCCGGTGCACTGGGTGTCCTGACCTTTCGGTGGTCGCACAGCGCCGGTTGGACCAGCCTTCACCGGGCCTCGCTCGCCTCCGGGCTGCTGATGACATATGCGTGGCTCGGTTTCCCCCAGGCCCCGGCCTTGGGTTCTGCAGGCCTGATCGATACCGTCGGCAACGCAATATTCGCGGTGATCGCCGTGATCATTGCTGCCCAGAGCGTTAGGGTTCAAAACGTTCGGGGTCAACGTTCGGGGTCAAAGACCTAACATGGGCGACATTGTGAGACAAGCGTTCGGGGTCAAAAGCGTTCGGTGTCAAACCCTCATCCCCCGATCTCCGACGCGAATTCCGTAAACCGATCATAGCGAAGCAAGAAGCTAACGCATTCGGCCCAACCGCAAAGGTGCCCCATCCCCGCCCCCCACCAAAGATGAGCGAGTATAATCCCACCAAAACCCACTAAACAAGTGAATGCCTTCCAAGCCGCGATTCGCCCTCCGGATCAAGCAATGCCCATCACGCAGCGCGGCAGTTATCGGCGGCCCGGGCGTTCGGGGTCAAAGACCTCACTCCCGATCTCCTACGTGACCCGCAGCGTCAAGGACGTGCAGCCCGGCCGCGACCCGGACTCCGTACGCACATTGCCGGCGCGCTCGTCCTGGGAGCGTTTGTGACGCAACGCATCGGGGGGCCTCTCACCTGTGGCCTCGCGCTCCCACTGGCTGACCGCAGCAATGATCGTGATCACAAGCCTGCCCGCGGCGGAGCCCGTGTCGAGAGATTCGGCGACCGCCCCCCGAACAGCTCCCGGAGTGGGGCAAGGTGTTAAACGTTCTCGTAAGTAAGGTATTTTGAAGCCGATCGATTTAGTTGACCGCGAACGCTGAGATGCACGAAGAGGGCGTCGGTCTCCCCAGGCTGTTGAGAGCATTTTAGTGCTCCTTCGGAGTACCGTAAAGCAGGGGAGACGGCAAGAACCCTGCACCGGTCGTGCACCTCATACTTCGCGGCTAACAACCTACGCCCCCCTGCCGCCGTCCTGCTTCGGTTGGAGCGTAATGGGCTTAAACAGCGAAGCCCAAAGGTCGATCAGGAGGATTTCCTGATGAAACCGAATGAGCAATCGAAGGGCCACCATAAGATGAACGTTCGGGGTCCACGTTCGGGGGGCAAAGACCCTTATCTCCCGATCTCCTGGCGCCAGCTCATTTCCCCCGGCCGCAAAGGCTCAACGATCTTCATTCCAGACGAAGAAAGATCCACATTGGCCATCAAGCTGCTCTGCTAAGCGGTATGTCCACAATATCCAACACCCTCAATCGCTTGATCGAAACCCTCAACGACGGAAAACTCGGCTTCACGACGGCGGCTAACGATGCCCAGCGGCCTGACCTGAAGACTTTCTTAGCTGAACTCGCGGCAGAGCGAGCAGAATTCGCGGCGGAACTTCACCAGCATGTTCAAGCGCTTGGCGCGTCACCTGAAGAAAGCGGCAGCGTAGCCGGTGACCTCCATCGCGGTTGGATCACTCTGAAAGCGGCTGTCGCCAACCGCGAGGACCTGGCTATTCTCGAGGAATGTGAACGCGGCGAAGACTCTGCAGTTTCCAACTACCGCGAAGCATTGGAAGAAGAAATCGGTCCTGTCCGTGGGATTGTTGAAAGTCAGTTTGCGCGCGTCAAGGCTGCTCATGACCAAGTACGGGCCTTGCGCGACTCATTCCAGACGATCAACGCATAACGCCCTTCGTTAATCCACCTACAACGTAGTTGGGCCCCAGCCTATGGCTTGGGGCCCGCTTTCGCTTTAAGGATTACAACAGTAGGGGACACTCGGCACCCTCGCTATCAGCGCTCAGACTGCCGCGGCAACCGTTTGCGCAATCGCAGCTCTCACCAGCTCACCTCGCGAACGGCCCGTAAGCTTCGTGCAGAGTTGCAGTGCTTGCGCTACGACTTGGTCCATATTGTAATATCGATAAGTTGCGAGTCGACCAATAAAATGCACTTTCGGAGACTGATTGGATAGCTCCTCGTACTTCTTATACAGTGTGGCATTCTCAGCACGGGGCACCGGATAGTAGGGATCACCGCCGTCACAAGGATATTCATACACAATGCTGGTCTTTGAATGACTCTGCCCGGTCAGGTACTTGAATTCCGTGATTCGGGTGTAGTCGTGATCATTCGGATAGTTAATCACCGGCGCACTCTGAAACTTTTCCTGATCGACGGTCTCATGGCGAAAGCGTAACGATCTGTAAGGTAGCTTGCCGAAACGGAAGTCAAAGTACTCGTCAACGGGACCGCTATAGATCAGCTCGCCGAATGCAGTCGTTTTTAATACGTCGCGATAATCAGTATCCAGGACTACAGTAATGAGAGGATGATCCAGCATGTTCTCAAACATGCGCGTGTAACCACGCTCCGGCATGGCTTGATAGTTATCGGAAAAATACCGATCGTCTCGGTTGAACCGGACCGGGATTCTTGCCGCCACCGAAGCATCCAGTTGAGAAGGGTCCAATCCCCACTGTTTCCGGGTATAACCCTGAAACATTCTTTCGTAGAGATCTCGCCCCACGCGGCTCACGATCACGTCCTCCGACGTTGAGATTGAATCCCGGGCCTCAGAGATAGATCCAAGGTATCCCTCCAATTCTCCCTCCGAAAGCGCCAGGCCGTGAAGGCAGTTAACGGTATCAAGATTGATGGGAATCGGCACTAAGTGGCCGGCAACCGAGGCCAGAACCCGGTGCTCGTAGTTTCGCCACCCCGTGAATTGCGACAGAAAGTTGAAAACATCCGCCGAGTTCGTGTGAAAAATGTGCGGTCCGTAACGGTGAATCAGAACGCCCGCGTCGTCGTAATGATCGTAGGCGTTTCCTCCAATATGAGGACGCCGCTCCACCAGCATCACCCGTTTGCCAAGTCGAGCCATTTGGGAGGAGAAGGTCGCGCCTGCAAAGCCGGCGCCGACCACCAGATAGTCGAAGTGCGGGCTTGATGAAACGATATGCATTGATTGAATTCCTCAAGAAAATAGAATTAAGCAGCTTCGTGAACAAACTCTTGACCGCCTTCGCGGTCTCCATAAAAAAGGCGTGCCGCGGCGCGCCGCGCGCGCATCAGCCGGATGCGCACCGCGCCAGGCGTGCAGCCTGCCAGAGTGCTGATCTCGGCGGGCGTTAAACCTTCGATCGCCTGACGCAACAGCGCTTGGTCATCCGGTTTGCAAGCCTTCAGTACCTGCCGAAGCGTGATCACCAACGTCGGTGCCGCGTCTTCGGAGGGAAACTCACGCAGCGGAAGGGACCGGTTCGCCGCTTCGAAATGACGGCAGCAGTGGTTCCAGGCAATCTGCCTCACCCAGGAACAGACGAGGCGGTCATCTCGTAATTGCCCCAACCGCTCCCACCCGATGGCCCAGGCCTCCTGAGCGTATTCCTCGGCTAGGTGGACGAGAATGCCCTTGCTCACTAGAAACCTGATTGTCCCGGGAAAACCGGCTTGATATGCATTTGCAAATTCGGTGTTGCTCAATGAAGTCCTCTCGATGGATTTCTTCTAAGCACTTTGTAGGCCGTTCTTCCATCTCACCGCTGTCACAGGGCCTCGGGAGCCGTGAGTTTTCGCGTCGTCCCCGTCCCTGCGGGACAGCGGCCTGAACCCCGCTCTCGCTCCGTGACCGTATAACGTCGTCGGGCAACTGGATTGCGCCGCCCGACTGGATCGCCTCGACACCGCGTCCGTACAATCTTCACGGCCACCGTAACAGTGGGTGTCCCGTTCGTCTCATCTGGGTGAAGGGTATATCAATGAGAGTCCACCTATCTAAACACCTGCTTTATCCCGTCCTCGCCGGAGCACTGCTTCTGGCGCAAGGTCCGGTCAACGACGTGATCACCGTCACGTTTCCAAATGATGTCCAAGTCGGCAGCCGGGTCCTCAGGGCCGGTGACTACACCATCCGTCAGCTCACCACTTCGAGCAATCCCAGGATTCTCGAGTTCAGCACGGATCAGGGCACAGCGATCCAGGCGACCGCCACTGCGTTCGCAGCTCTCGACAATAACAACCGGAAGGATACTTCGGTCGAGTTGGAGAGTCAGGGAGGAATGCAGCACATCTACCGAATTTGGCTGAAAGGCAAAAGCTACGGATACGAGTTCCCAATTGAGTCTTCTCAAACGACGACCTCGTCCACGGCTACATCCGGCGAGAAGCTGAGCTTAACCGCTACCTACACTCCTGCGGCCGAAGCGCCCGTGCCAACGCCTCAAGTGGCCGAGAACGTTCCCCCGCGCCCAACGCCAGAGCCCGCGCCAGAGCCAGTAGCACAAGCGCAAGTCACCCCGCCGGCCCCGATCCCCGATCCCCAGCCCGTCGTGAGCCCCGCGCCTGCGCCAGAGCCAGCCCCCGCGCCGCAAGCGGCAGCAACGGCCACGGAGGCTACCGATTCCGCATTGCCCAGCACCGCTTCTTACGGACCCATCCTGTTTGCCTCGGGACTGGGCCTGCTTCTCACCGCATGGGCAACGGCATTTCGGTCCTAACACAAACGTTTAAATGAGGAAACAATAATGAATAGGTTAGTCTTCGCGTCCATAAATTTGCTCGTAATCTTGCTGTCCGCAAGCTTGGCGTTTAGCCAAACCGCAGGCCGCTTAACCGGAAAAGTTCTCAATGCTTCAGGTCAGGGTGTCGGCCAGGCGCAAGTTCGGCTCAAGAAGGGGCCCGAAGTGGTGCAACGCACCACCACCTCGGCGGATGGTTCCTTCTCCTTCGACGATCTCCCACCCGAGTATTACTCAGTGGAGATAGAATCGAACGGCAAGAGTCATACTTCGCTGCAAAGCCTCGAGGTCAACAAGACTCCGGTTCACGTTGAACTTTCCTTCAGCGACCAGAGCTCAGTCACTACCACCGCCACCTCCTCTTCTGCCGAACCGGTTGTGCTGACCGCAAGCAGTCCCACAATTCAGGCCAGCTCCGCCGAGGTCGCCCGCTCCTACGAGACCCGGACTGTAAGGTCTCTGCCATTGATCGATCGGCAGAATCAGGATCTGATCAGCCTCATGCCCGGCGTTACGCCTCCAGTGATCACCGAGGATCGCATTGTCGATCCTCAACGTTCCCGTTTATACAACGTGAACGGCCTGCCAGAGTACGCGAACGCTTATTACCAGGACGGCTCCTACGGCGTCGAACGCTTTTCGGGTCGCCAGTCGCGAATCCAACCGAACACTTCCGTCCAGCAACTCGATGTCCGAACCAGCAATTACAACGCTGAGCAGGGGCTCGCAGGCGGAGCCCACGTCAACACCACCAGTCGGCCGGGCACCAACGCCGTACATGGCAGTGCCTTCCTTCTCCATTCGAATGACTTTCTTACCACTCGCAGCCCGGTTAACTTCAGCACTGCCGACCCGGGATTTAACACCAACCAATTCGGCGGCTCGCTTGGCGGCCCACTCGCGAAGGACAAGACCTTCTGGTTTATGGGCTATGAAGCCTACCTCCGCCGCGGCTCGCTTCTGCAGATCGACACTGTTCCCACCGCGAACCTTCGCGCCGGCAACTTCGACCAGATCTCCGGCTTGGCCCTGTACAATCCTGGCACCGGCCTGGGCAGCGGTATGAATCGAACACCCTTCGGCAACAACCGGATCCCGCAAGCCTCCATCAATCCCTTCGCTCAAAGCATCCTCAATAGTCTGCCCCTTCCCAACCAGCCGGGATCCGCCAATAACCTGGTGGGCTCGGGCATGCTTCGCGACGACCAGCATCGGATGGATGGAAAAATTGATCATCGCTTTTCTGAAAAGTCGACCGGCTTCTTCCGTTATGGCTTCACCACGGACAGTGTCAACCGCCTTTCGCAACTCGGAGCACTTGGCAACAGCGCCGATGCGGAAATGCGCAATCACAGCGCCGTGGCCAGCTTCACGCAGGGCATCGGCCAAACCGGCATCATGGAAGCGCGGGTTGGATTCTCACGCTATCGCAATGCCATCTCGCCTTCGACAGGGCTGACTTCGTTCGATTCGGACTTGAGCCGCTTCGGCTTCCCAAGCGGACTGCCGGAAATCACCGTCGCCGGTTTTGGTAGCTACGGACTGCCTGGCAACTATCCCTCTAAAGCGGTCAATAACAATTGGGACGCCGCGCTCAACGGCGGCTTCCATAACGGAATGCACTATCTGAAGGCCGGCGCACAGGTCGTCATGACACGTGCCTCGGGTTTCGATAGTGGGGCCTTCTCGCCTCGGGGTTCGTTTCAGTTCGGCTCCGGCGCTACCAGTGCTCCCGGCGCACCAGTCGGGTCGCTGAATTCGCCCTACAACGCCTTCGCTTCTTTTCTCCTCGGCGCCCCGTCCACCTCGGGATCTTCTACGTTTCAAACCACACCAACCTACCAGCAGACCCTCACTTCGGGATATGTGACCGACACCATCAATTGGCGGAAGAACATACACATCGAGTTGGGCATGCGCTACGACGTCTTCAGCCCACTTCGTACCCGGTTCGACAACTCCGCGGTGACGTTTAACCCCACTACCAATCAACTCACCTCAAACAACGGCTCTTCTGGAAACTATGACCTGAACAATTTCTCGCCGCGCGTCGGCCTGGTCATTCGCCCCATCGAGCGCATCGCCATCCGGA
>JALHNI010000022.1:26349-62429 GCA_022843605.1 Bryobacter sp. | reverse complement strand
AGCTATTGGTACAGGATCGGATCGACAACCAGCTAGATCGTTGGATCAGCATGAGTCGTACGCAGGTGAGCATCCGATACCGGGAGGAGGTTTTCGAAGGCTTATGACACGATTTCGCAAGTACGTCATTGGCTTCGTCGGTTTGCTGATCCTCCTGGTCACCGCCGCGTTCTTTGTTTGGCGATCGGAGTGGCTTGCCAACCAGATTCGGGCCAGGGCTATAGCAGAAATTCAGAAGGCGACTGGCGCTCAGATAAGCTTGGGTCGCTTCAACTGGGATTGGGCACGCGGTCTAGTCCACGTTCAGGACATCACAATTCGTGGCAGAGAGGCGGCGACGGACAAGCCCTTTATTTACGTTGCTAAAGCTGAGATCTCGCTCAAGATCATGTCTTTCATCAGCCCCAACGTGGACCTGAAGGCCGTGACGCTGATAGAACCGGCAGTGCACATCGTCACCTATGCCGACGGATCGACGAATTTGCCACATCGCCAGAAATCTCGCCGTCCTGACGAACTGATCGAAGACCTATTGAAACTTGGCATCGACCACCTGAATGCCGCCCATGGGACGTTCTCATGGAATCACCACGAGGTACCTTTCAACATCCGCGGCGAACATCTTCGGGTTGAACTAGCACTTGACGGGCAACACTACCGCGGTTTGCTCGCGGGCAAGCAGTTGAATCTAAAATTAGCGGATATCCGCGAGTTGCAGTTTTCGATGGCTACCAAACTCTTACTCACAAGTAACGGCGTGTCCTTTGAGCAGTTGCACGCGGAATTAGATGATTTGCGGCTCGAAGCTTCGGGGAGGTTGGAGAATTGGCAGCATCCCACCTTGGATGCAACGGTGAAAGGGACGGGACCCGTCCGGGACTTGGTCCGCCATTTCGATCTGCCGCTTCCACCAGTGGGAATCGCCGAGGCCATGGGTAGAGTCACCTACAAGGCTTCCTGGCAATTCTCCGGGCAAGTAGCGGGAAGGAATCTGACCTACCGAGACGATCGACTCAGTCTGAAGGGAGTGAACGTTACCGGAGAAACCCTTTACCGCCATTCTCCGGACAGCGGTCACCGAATTGATGTCGGGAAACTGAGGGTTGATTCAGAGCAGGGCAACTTCAGAGGTTCAGCGTCGGCTCACGCCGACGGCTACCAGATCCGAGGCACGTTGGGCAATGTTCGCTTCAACGATGCCCAGCATTTCTTCGACCCTACGTTACCCTCATGGGGATCGCTAATGAACGGCCCGGTTAACATCGAAGGGAACGCTCGGGCAACTAAGGCTACGGCTCGTTTGACTTTGATCGCAACGGACGACGAGCGACCCCTGAACGGTATCGTGAATCTGGTCTATGACTCGGCAACGAATGATGTTCGACTCACCGGGACGCATCTTGAGTCGAACTCAACCAAGGTACAGGCAGCAGGCAACCTGCTGGGTGGATTAGATGTTGACCTCGTTACCGCGAACCTGAAGGAACTTCCTTTTGTAAACCGGCTCCCCGTGCGTATTGAGCCGGGGGGTCTGTTGGTTTTTCGAGGATTAGTAAGCGGTGGATTGAGGGAGCCATCGGCAAAGGGGCTGTTGATCGCCAAGTCCATTCGCTACGAAGGTGAACTCGTGGAGCGGGCCCGTACCCAAGTAGATGTGCGTTCGGACCTGCTGAAGCTGGACCAGTTGGAGATTCACCGAGGCAACGAAAGTTTGACTGGAAACCTCGGAGTTTCGCTCTTCGATTGGGAAACACGCGGCACCAGTACGATTAGTGGGCGGGTCTCGGCACTGGGAGTTGAGGTAGCGCCCCACCTAACCGAGGCAACCGGACGAGCCAAAGGTTCGGCTGACATAAGTGGCAGCCTCCAGGATCCAAGGCTAGATGGTCAACTTGAGTGGAACGACGCCGTGTTTATGGCCCAAACGCTCGATACAGTGAGCGGGAGGGTTACCTATACCAATGAACAAATCGACATTCGTGGGGGAAGATTTAAGCTCGATGGGCAACCGGTGGAGTTTTCAGGAACTTACGTTCACGAGCCGAACGATCTGCGCAACGGAGCGTTTCAAGGTTCGACGAGGGGGTCTGGCTTGCAATTGGAGAAACTTGGTCAGTTTCGCAACCGCTTCCCAAGCTGGGCGGGCCGACTGGATATTGATGCGAGGGCGCGAGGGCGCATTTCAGCGGGGCAGCCGGATTTCAGTATGATCGACGGACGCGCGGTAGTCCAACAAGTAGCGTACGAAGGAAAACCTCTCGGCGCGGTGAGCATTCACGCAAAAACTCAGCCTGGCCGTTTGAGCCTGACGGCCAGCGGCTTGCTAAGAGGGGCAGCAGTGACCGCAACCTCGCAATGGCAACTCGCCGGATTGATGCCAGGTGAAGCGAAGTTCGAAGTGAAGGGTGCGAAGTTCGACGATTTTCAGGAGCTGGTGGCGAGTCAAGCTTTAAGCCCGGATCCAACGCCATTTGACGTCCGTCTTGAGGCAAGTGGAGCCTTGCGCGGTAATTTGCGCGATCCCCAAAGTCTGAAAGGCGGCCTAAAGATCAGCCAACTGGCAATTGTTCCGCGGCAAGCGATGAGCGAGAGCGCTCGACGCGACTTCACGCTCCGAAATGAGGGACCGATTGAGATTACATACGATGCTAAAGGGTTGAACATCCAACAGGCCAACCTGCTGGCAAAGGATACGAAGCTGACGGCGACCGGCCTAGTTTCCTTAGGGAATGCCGCGACAGCCAATATTCGGGTGGTTGGCGACGCAAATCTGGCGGTCCTTTCCGCGTTGAAGGCGGACTTGATCGCCGCAGGTCGATCGACTCTAGATTTGTCGGTGCGTGGGACGTTGACCCAGCCGATCATGGCCGGCCGAATGGAGTTGCGGGATGCATCGTTCTTTCTACGAGACGTTTCGAATGGCCTGGAGCGTGTGAATGGAGCCGTATTCTTTGATCGTTCGAGAGCCCGACTGGAGAACTTGACCGCGCAGTCTGGGGGCGGCACAATTCGCCTCAGCGGATTTATCGGCTTTTCCGAAGAGTTGAGTTATCAGTTACAGGCACAAGCGGACAATGTTCGGGTGCGCTATCCAGAGGGAGTAACCACGGCAGTGAATTCTTCCCTGACACTGGCGGGGAGCGCTTCCCGCAGCCTGCTTTCTGGTTCGGTGACCCTCTTGCGCGCGGCACTCAATCCACGCACTGACCTGGGTACGATCATCGCCGAGTCCAGCAGGGCAGAGATCGCGTCGACGCGCATCGAGAATGAGTTCTTGAAGAACATGCAATTTGACGTTCGCGTTGACACCGCACTCAATGCGCAAGTAACCACGTCACTGACCCAGAATGTTGAGGCCGAAGTGAACCTCCGACTGCGCGGAACACCGACGCGCCCGGTTTTGCTTGGACGAACGTCATTTACGCAGGGTGAGATCAGCTTTTTCGGGACGAAGTACACTATTGACCGAGGCGAGGTCAATTTCTACAACCAGACTAAGGTCGAGCCGGTGATCAACTTAGATCTGCAAACGCGAGTCCGTGGAGTCGTGGTCACGATTAACTTTTCCGGCCCGGCAAGTAAGTTGAATTTGTCGTACCGGTCAGACCCGCCGCTGCAGTCGTCTGAGATTCTGGCTTTGCTCACCGTAGGTCGCACACCTAACGGGTCGGTGGCGAGTGGAGCGAACGTTCAGAGTCCTACGTTTTTACAGGGAGCCAGCAGCGCCCTCCTGGGACAAGCCGTAGCCGCCCCCATCACTGGCCGGCTGCAAAGACTTTTCGGCGTGAGCCGGGTTCGGATCGATCCGCAATTGACCGGAATCGAGAACACGGCGCAAGCCCGGCTGACGATCGAGCAACAGGTGTCCCGAGATATCACCGTGACATTCATCACGAACCTCAACCGGACACAGCAGCAGATTGTGAGCGTCGAGTGGGACTTCTCGCGAGAGTTCTCAGCGTTAGCCATCCGTGACGAGAACGGCGTCTTCGGCCTTGATTTTTTTTATCGAAAGCGTTTCAAGTGAAGCTGCGCAAGGTTCAAGGGAAGTTAAAGATCGAGCATAGTATTGTCGATGGCGTGCGCGGTGTACTGGAACGATTGCTCAATGAGAATGAGGAAATTCGTTCAATCATTCCCGGAGTGATTCGCCCGGTTCGAGATGCCAAGGGCGAGGTTAAAGTGCGGGTGACCGTGCCAACGACGAATGGCTGGAAGGCGATCGCGTTGAGTGCAGGAGCGAGGCAAGAATTGTTTATTTCTACCGCGTGGACAAAAGACGATCTTGAGGTGGCTCTGGCGCGGGCATTGCAAAGATAGCTTTGTGGCCTCATAACGGCGGGGGTGCTCTTCCCTACCCTAAAAGACTGGGTTCGACTGGCTAAAATGATCTCGACCAAGGCGGCACTAGCCACAGTGTGGTTGTGCTTCGTGACAATCCGGAGTCTAGGCCCGGACAGCCACCGCCTCGATCGATCTTGCTGGACTTGGATGCACTTGCCAACGGAACTCAGTAGAACTTCGTCACGCCAGGGCGAGGCAGCGGAGCGACATCCATTTTTCCGCTCCAATCCAAGTTCTCCGGGAAAAGACGCTCCTGTGAGTTAAGCGCCATCTCGTATGTGATCTGCTGTCCGGTGTAGGCGGCCATGCGGCCCATGATGCCGACGAGGGTGCTGACGGCCATGCGGTCGCCGTCGTTGCGGGCTTCGCCCTTGCGGACGGAGGCAAAGAGCACGTCATGCTCATATTGGTACATGTCGTTCTTCTGGCCTTCGAAAGTCCAGGGGTTGGCGCCTTCGATGCGGGGAAGGGGGCCGCGGCCGATAGTGACGGAGCCTTTGGTACCGAGAATGTAGTCGCCATTTTCGTTGTGGCAGCCCGGAATCTGGCGATGGACGACATGGGCGCGGCGGTTCTTAGGATACAGATAGTTGATCTCGATGTGATCGAAAATGTTGCCGCCCTCGGCCGGAATGTTGCGGCCGCCGATGGCGGTGCAACTGACTGGCGCTTCGTCGCCGTAGGCCCACTGGACTTTGTCGACGGTGTGAATTCCCTGCTCCACAAGGCCGTCGCCCGAGATCCAGGCGAAGTTGTACCAATTGCGGAGTTGCCACTCGACGTCGCTGATGCCAGCAGGGCGGGCACTCGCGGGGGGCATGGGCTTGACGGGATTCGACAGGTAGGTGCCGTAGTATGAAACGATATCGCCGATGGCGCCCTGTTGCATCTGCTCGAAAGTAGCGCGGATGTAGTTGGAATAGCGCCAGCAGAAGCCCGACACGACGGAAAGCTTCTTCTCTTTGGCAAGTTTCGTGGTCTCCATGACCGAACGCACGCCGGGGGCGTCGACGGCGATGGGCTTTTCGACAAACAGATGCTTATTGGCTTCGACGGCAGCGCGGTAGTGGTGAGGACGAAAGCCGGGAGGCGTGGCGAGGATGACCACGTCGACGTCGCTGGCGAGGAGTTTGGCGTAAGCGTCCAGTCCGGTGAACTTCTTGGCCTGCTCAACCTTCACTTTGTCACCAGCGACGCGCTTGAGGCGCGCCAGAGCGTCGTCGATGATGGGCAGATCGAGGTCAGCAACTGCGGTCAGTTCAGCGTAGTCGTCGGCCTTTAAGGCCTGGGCTGCGGCGCCCGTCCCCCGTCCACCGGCACCAACCAAGCCGACTTTGATGGCTTGAGTGGACTGGGCGGCCTTCAAATATGCGGGAGCGGCAGCGGCGGTGGCGAGGAGAAAATGGCGTCGTTCAGAGTTCATGGCTTCTGCTTCAAGTATATTGGCTTTGAGCCCATGCGCATCACTGCCGGATTGTTTTTGACGATTGTGTTGGGGGCCCAGGAGCCCATTCAGGTGCAGTTCAACCGCCAGATTCGGCCGCTGCTGTCTGACCTTTGCTTCGCGTGCCACGGGCCGGACTCGGGTAATCGCAAGAGTCCATTGCGTTTGGATCGGGAGGCGGACGCAAAGGCCGATTTGGGCAAGGGGCGTTTTGGCATTGTGGCCGGAGATCCAGGGAAGAGCGGAATTTACCAACGGATCACGTCCAACAACAAGGGCCAGCGCATGCCTCCGGCCTATGCGGGGCACGATCGACTCCCGGATGAGCAAATTGCGTTGATCAGGCGTTGGATTGAAGAGGGTGCAAGGTATGAGTCGCACTACTCCTTCATCCCGCCGCAACGTCCGGCGGTTCCGGCGGGGACGCAAAATGCAATCGACTTTTTCGTTCGGGCTCGGCTTGATCGGGAAGGGTTGAAGCCGATGCCGGAGACGGATCGGCGGACGCTGCTGCGGCGGGTGACTCTGGATTTGACGGGATTGCCGCCGACTCCGGGCGATATTGCCGCCTTTGTGGCGGACGCGCGGGCGGATGCCTATGAGCGGGCCGTGGATCGACTGCTGGCGAGCACGCGCTACGCGGAGCGTATGGCAATCCGGTGGCTCGAAGCGGCACGTTACGCGGACACGAATGGGTATCAAAGCGATGGCCCGCGCGATATGTGGCGGTGGCGCGATTGGGTGATTGACGCGTACAACAAGAATATGCCGTTCGATCAGTTCACGATTGAACAGATTGCCGGCGACTTACTGCCCAATGCGACATTGGCGCAGCAGGTCGCGACGGGGTTTCACCGTAACCATCGGACCAGCGCGGAAGGCGGGATCGTCGATGAGGAGTTTCGCGTTGAGTATGTCGCGGACCGGGCGGAGACGACATCGACAGTATGGTTGGGCCTGACGCTGGGTTGCGCGCGTTGCCATGACCATAAGTTCGATCCGTTGGCGCAGAAGGATTTCTACTCGATGTTCGCGTTCTATAACAATATTCCTGACGAGAGGGGATTTGTTTGGAATTTCGGGAATGAGCCGCCTTACATCAAGGCACCCTCGGCGGCGCAGAAAGCAAAGCTGGATGCACTAGAGGATCGCTTGACGGCGCAGCGACTGAAGATGAAATCGCTGGAGCCGGCAGTGGCCAAGGCGCAGGCGGCGTGGGCGGCGCCGGATCGACCTTGGAGGGTGAACGAAGGCTTGGTGCTCGATGAGAAGGCGTCGTTTGAATGTGTGGGGAAATGCGCACCATTCGACGGCCAGTCTTATCTGGAGCGGAAAGAGGGGCCGAAATTCGATAACCGCGATCCGTTTACGTTTGCGGCGTGGATTCGGCCGGAGGATGGAAAGGGCGCGATTCTTTCGCGGGCTGAGGACCAGTGGGAGGGCCAGCAGCATGGGTTGTATCTGGTGGACGGAAAGCTGCGAGTACATATCGTATTCCGGTGGAGCGATCTGGGCGCGCGCGTGGAGACGGCCGATCTATTGAAATTGGGCGAGTGGCAGCATGTAGCGGTGACCTACGACGGCAGAATGCGTGCGGCAGGAATTCATTTGTATGTCAACGGAGTTGAGCAGAAGAAGAAAGTACTTTTCGATAACCTCGTTTGGCCGATTGACAACAAGTTCCCCTGGCGGGTAGGCGCAGGTGCAGGACTACGATTCAAAGGTGAGATTCAAGAAACCTTGATTTACAACCGGGCGCTGAATGCCGAGGAGGTGAGCACTCTACCGGTGAAGGGATCTCCGGCGCAGTTGCGAACGCACAAAACGAAGGCGGCTGAGTCGAAGCTTCAAATGGCCTTCCTGGAACTGGGCTTGCCACCGGATTTGAAACGGGAACGAGACAGTCTATTGGCGCTGGGTCGCGAACATCGTCAGCTACTCGAGACCGTACCGACGGTAATGGTGATGCAGGAGAGCGACGAGCCTAGGACGGCCTACGTTCTGAAACGGGGCGCCTACGACCAACGCGGCGAGCCGGTGAAGCCGGCGATTCCGGCGAGTCTACCGGGCTGGCAGACAGAGTGGCCGAAGAATCGGCTGGGGCTAGCCCGTTGGATTGTGTCGCGTCAGAATCCGCTGACGGCGCGGGTGATCGTGAACCGGTATTGGCAGATGTTGTTCGGCAATGGACTGGTGAAGTCGGTAGAGGACTTCGGATCGCAGGGCGAGTGGCCGTTACATATGGAGTTACTCGACTGGCTGGCAGTGGAGTATCAAGAGAACGGTTGGGACACGAAGGCGTTGCTGAAAACGATCGTTACGAGCGCCACTTATCGGCAAAGTTCAGCGATGACGCCTGCGTTGGTAGCAAGAGACCCGGAGAACCGTTTGCTGGCTCGGGGACCGCGGATGCGGATCTCGCCTGAGATGGTGCGCGATCAAGCGCTGGCAGTTTCCGGGTTGTTAGTGGAAAAGGTCGGGGGGCCGTCGGTAAAACCGTATCAGCCGCCAGGGTTATGGCAGGAATTGATGGGCGGTAAAGGCTATGTGCAGGATCAGGGAGAGGGCCTCTACCGACGCAGTCTCTACACTTACTGGAAGCGGACGGTGGCTCCGCCGGGAATGATGAATTTCGACTCTCCGAGCCGGGAGCTGTGCGTGGTGCGTGAGGGGCGAACGAATACGCCGTTGCAAGCGCTGAACCTGATGAACGATGTGCTGTATCTTGAGGCAGCACGCAAACTGGCGGAGCGCATGATGGAGGCGGACGTGACGCCTACTGCCCGTTTGCAGCAAGCCTACCGGCTGGTGTTGGGCCGCGATCCGCGAACGCAGGAGATGACAGTATTACAGCGGACGCTGGCGCGGTTCGAGAACCAGTACCGGGACGATCCCAAGGCGGCCGAAGAGTTTCTGAAGCAGGGCGATTCGCCGCGCGATCCTCGCCACGCGCCAGCGGAGTTGGCGGCCTACGCCGCGGTGGCGAGCTTGGTGCTGAATCTGGACGAGGCGGTGACGAAGGAATGAGACGACGGGACATCCTGGCGCAGAGCGCCACGGGTTTGGCAGCCTTAAGCCAATTGCTCGGGGCGAAGACTACCGGTGGGCTTCCAGGCATGCCGACGCGCCCGCCGACGGCGAAACGGGTGATCTATTTGTTTCAAAGCGGGGGGCCATCCCAATTTGAGACTTTCGACTATAAGCCAAACCTTGAGAAGTTAGCGGGAACGAATTTACCGGAGAGCGTGCGGCAAGGGCAGCGGCTAACCGGTATGTCGTCGCAGCAGGTGAACTTTCCCGTGGTGCCTTCGCGCTTTGCGCTGAAGCAAAGAGGCCGGTCCGGCGCGTGGGTGAGTGACCTACTGCCGCATACAGCCGCGATTGCGGATGATTTGTGCTTCGTGAAGTCACTGCACACTGAGGCGATCAATCATGACCCCGCAGTTACCTTCTTCCAGACCGGCTCCCAGATTGCGGGACGACCGAGCATGGGCGCCTGGGCTGCCTACGGTCTCGGAGCCGAAACAGAGGACCTGCCGGCGTTCGTGGTGATGATTTCTCCTGGCGGCGGCGGGGGGGGGCAGCCCCTGTATGACCGGCTTTGGGGTTCGGGCTTTTTGCCGACGCGGTATCAAGGGGTGAAGTTTCGCTCGGTGGGCGACCCCGTGTTGTACCTAACCGATCCAGCAGGCTTCTCGAAGGAAAAGCGACGGACCTACCTTGATTCACTAAACCAGCTCAATCAGATGAAGCTGGAAGAGGCAGGCGATCCGGAGATTGCGACACGGATTGCGCAGTATGAGATGGCTTTCCGGATGCAGTCCTCGGTGCCGGAACTGGTGGATCTGAAGCAGGAGAGCGCGGCGACGTTGAAGCTCTATGGCGAGGATGCGACCAAGCCAGGTAGTTTCGCCTACAACTGCTTGATGGCCCGGCGCCTAGCGGAGCGGGGCGTGCGATTCATTCAGCTTTATCATCGCGACTGGGATCATCATGGCGGGTTAGTGAAGGGCATGCCGAACCGTTGTAAGGAAACCGATCAGCCGGCGGCGGCGTTAATTACTGACCTGAAGCAGCGGGGCATGCTGGACGACACGCTGGTCGTTTGGGGCGGCGAATTCGGGCGCACGGTTTACTGTCAGGGCGTGCTGACCAAGGAAGAGTACGGGCGGGATCATCACCCGCGATGTTTTTCGATCTGGATGGCGGGCGGGGGTATTGCGCCGGGAGTTTCTTACGGCGAGACAGATGACTACAGCTACAACATCGTCAAGGATCCGGTACACGTTCATGACCTACAAGCAACGATCCTGCACTGTCTCGGCGTTGACCACACCAAGTTAACTTATCGCTTCCAGGGCCGCTACTTCCGCCTGACGGACGTGCACGGCAATGTCGTGAAGGGCATTTTGCGTGGAGCGAAGGGTTAATGCGAGCTTGGATCGCCGGGGCAACGGGCCTGACGGGGGTTCAGTTGCTGGATCTGCTTTTGCACGAGCCGCGCTACGACCGGATAGCCGCGTTTGTACGGAAGCCGCTGCCGGTCGTAGATCCCAAATTGACCGAGTGTCCGGCTGATTTCGAGCACTTACGGGAGACGAACCCAGGATTTGTGGACGCGGCCTTCTGTTGCCTCGGCACCACCCTCAAGAAAGCCGGTTCCGAAGCGGCTTTTCGAAAAGTCGACTATGACTATGTTCTCGCCTTCGCCACAGCGGCCAAAGCTCACGGCGCGAGTCATTTTGCGGTGATCAGTTCGATCGGTGCCGATGCGAAGTCGCGAGTCTTCTATAGCCGGGTGAAGGGCCAGACTGAGCGCGACTTGTGCGCCCTAGGGTTTCCTTCGCTGGCCATCTTTCGGCCTTCAATCCTGGCCGGTGACCGACAGGAACAAAGGACGGGGGAGCAAGTGGGGATGATGCTGATGCAGATGGCGTCGCCGCTGATGCTGGGTCCGTTAATGAAGTATCGGCCGATTCACGTTGCGACGGTCGCAAGAGCGATGTTGCGGCAGTCGCTGACTGGGGGGACGGGCGAGCAGGTTTATGAGTCCGATGCAATTGAGGCGATGGGGAAATGAAGCGCGCCGAACGTTACCGGAGCGAATTACTCCAGAATGTCATTCCGTTCTGGATGAAGCATTCAGTTGACCGCGAGTACGGCGGCTTCTGGACTTGTTTAGATCGCGAGGGCCAGATTTTCGACGATCGCAAGTATGTCTGGATGAATGGCCGTCAAGTATGGACATTGTCGAGGCTCTACCGGACCGTCGAGGCGCGAGCCGAATGGCTGGATGCAGCGATGGCGGCGGCGACGTTTCTCCGGCACAATGTTTACGATGACCAGGGAAGATGTTACTTTGCGTTGACCAGAGAAGGTGCCCCCGCAGGATACCAGAGAAAGCCGTATGGCGCGGTATTCGTGATGATCGGGTTACTGGAACTGAGCCGGGCGACCGGCGATGCCGTGATGCAGGCTGAAGCAGAATCGCTGTTCTGGAAGGTGAAGAGTTGGGTTGAGAATCCGGGGTTGTTGGGACGACCGCAGGCTGGCGAGCCTGCAAGCCAGTTGGCCGACATCTACGTTCTTGCGTTTATGGCGCGGGAGTTAGCGGAAGTCAGCGATGATTCGCGTTATCGGGAAGTGATGCAGAATTGCCTGGGGTCGGTGTTGGCCCATCGGCAGAAAAGCGTGTTACTCGAAACGGCCGCGTCGCTCGCGACGCCGGAAGGACGGCTATTTTGTCCAGGAAGTTCGTTTGAGATTGCCTGGATCCTGCTCAGGCTGAATCCGGATCCAGCAATGACGCAATGGCTGCTCGACGTGATTGAAGCGACGATGGGTTACTGGCAGGAAGGCTTCCCGTACTTTGTTGACATTGAAGGGAAGCCAACGCTTCAGTTGGAGAGTTCGCAGCGTTTGTGGTGGGTGCATGTGGAGGCGTTAGTGGCGCTGGCGCATGCTTATGACTTGACCCGCGAGGAGAAATGGCTGCGCTGGTTTGACCAGGTGGATGCCTGGACGTGGGAACACTTTCGGGATCCGGAACACGGGGAGTGGTTTGGCTACTTAGACAAGTACGGTAAGCCTGAGTTGACGTTGAAGGGGAATCATTACAAAGGCTGCTTCCACATTCCGCGAGCGCTGCTTTACTGCAGCGACATCTGGAGGCGACATGGGCTCTGATTGGAACCGCCGGCAGTTTCTGATGAGCGCGGCGGCACAGACGAAGCCGAACTTACTTGTCATTCTGTCGGACCAACAACATTGGCGAGCGTGCGGGTTCATGGATCCGTTCTTCACGACACCCAACCTGGATGCGCTAGCGCGTGAGTCGACCGTGTTTGAAGAGGCGTTCTGCACGACGCCGCAGTGTTCGCCAAGCAGGTCCTCGATCTTTACTGGTTGGTATCCGTCGCGGACCGGCGTTTACGGGAACATCGGGGTACTAGGTGGCGCGCCGCTACGGCAGGAGACCGCGTTCGCCAAGTTACAGCGCGCGGGTTATCGCACGGGGTACTTCGGGAAATGGCATTTGGGCAATGATCCGGCAGCGAATGCGGGTTGGAGCGAGCGGGCGATCGACCAGGCGGATGAGCTGGCGACGGACCGGGCGTTGACGTTTCTGAAGGGTTCTGGCCCCTGGGCGATGGCCGTATCGCTGCTGGACCCGCATCACGTTTACGATTACCGGCCTGGGCGTCCGCGTGGCCGGGTGACGCTGCCGAAGAGTTGGCATGAAGAGGTGTTCGCGAGTAAGCCGCCGATTCAACGGCAGTTCATGACCGAGGATCAGGGGAAGTTCATCTGGGATTTGCCGCAAGAGGCCTGGGAGGCTTACCGGGAGTTTTATCGCGAGAAAGTACGGCTGTTTGATGAACAACTTGGCCGTCTTCTGAGAGCGTTGAGAGAGAGCGGGGCGGCCGAGAACACGGTCATCGTAGTCTCGACGGATCACGGCGAGATGGACACCAACCATAGGCTGATCTTCAAGGGTCCGTTCATGTATGAGCATATGGTGCGCATTCCGTTAGTCGTGAAGGCTCCCGGAGTGGCGGGAAGGCGGGTGCGCGACTATCAGGCGGTGAATGCGGACATCGCGCCTACGTTACTTGACTATGCTGGAGTGGCGATTCCCGAGATGCAAGGCCGGTCGCTGAGGCTCTCAATTGAGAGACGGCGGGTGCGGGATCGAGATTTCGTGGTGAGCGAGTATTACAGCAAGCAGAATTGGGTGAATCCCATTCGTATGCTGCGCACGCGCGAGTTCAAGTACAACCTGCATGCCAGGTGGGGGGAAGAACTGTACGACTTACGAACGGATCCACACGAGCTGAATAATCTTGCCAGTACGGCGGGGTCGGCCAAGCGCAAGCGTCAACTGCGAGCCGAGTTGGAGCATTGGATGGCGGAGTGGCGGGATCCGTTTACCACGTTCGGCGTAACGGATCGCGCCGGGAAACCTCTGTAACTTACATGTACATGCCACCGTTCACGTCGAGGACGTGCCCGGTGATGTAACTGGCCTCTTCGCTCGCCAGGAAGCGGACGGCGGCCGCGATATCCTCGGGCTTCCCGAGGCGCTTCAGGGGAATGGAGCCGAGCAACTTGGTTTTTAGTTCATCGGAGAGCACATGCGTCATGTCGGTTTCGATGAAGCCGGGGGCAATGGCATTAACGGTGATGGTGCGGCTGGCGAGTTCCTGGGCCAGGGTCTTGGTGAGGCCGATGAGGCCGGCTTTGGAAGCCACGTAGTTCGCCTGGCCCGCGTTGCCGGTTTCGCCGACGATGCTGGAAATATTGATGATACGGCCCCAACGCGCTTTCAGCATGCTTTGCATGGCTTGCTGGCAACAGAGGAATGCGCCGGTGAGATTGGTTTGGATGACGGTGTCCCAATCCTCGCGTTTCATGCGCAGGGCGAGGCCGTCTTTGGTGATGCCGGCGTTGTTGACCAGGATGGTGACGGGGCCGAAATCCTTCTGGGCGCGGGCGAAGGCTTCGGCGATGGAGTCGCCGGAAGCGAGGTCAATGGGTTGAACGAAGACGGTGGCGCCGGAGGCGCGGAGTTCGCCAGCGAAGGCTTCAAGCTGGTCAACGTTGCGCGCGGCGATGACGAGTTTGTGGCCGGCTGCGGCGAGTGAGGAGGCGCAGGCGCGGCCAATGCCGCGGCTGGCGCCGGTGACGAAAGCAATGCGTTCAGACATCTATACGATGATAAAGCTTGTGCCGCGAAGGCGGCATCAGAAAGAAGAGCATGGCGTACCAAGATCTTCGCGAGTTCATCGCCGCCCTCGAAAAGGCCGGTGAACTGAAGCGCATTCCCTTTGAAGTTGACCCGAAACTCGAAATTACGGAGTTTGCCGACCGAGCGGTGAAGAGTTGCGGCCCGGCATTGTTGTTTGAGAAGCCGAAGGGCTCGCAGGTGCCGGTGCTGATCAATGCGTTCGCCAGCGACCGGCGTATGGAGATCGCGTTGGGCGTGGGCAAGGTGGATGAGTTCGCGGAGCGCATTACCGAGTTCATGGAAATGAAGGCTCCCGAAGGGCTGATGAGCAAGCTGAAGATGCTACCGAAACTGGCCGAAGTTGGCGCGTTTTTTCCCAAGACGGTTTCGAGCGGACCGTGCCAGGAAGTGATCCGCCGGGATGGCTTCTCGCTGCATGAACTGCCCGTGTTGACGACGTGGCCGCAGGATGGCGGCCCCTATATCACGCTGCCGATGGTGTTCTCGAAGAATCCGAAGAACGGCAAGCGCAATTGCGGTATGTACCGGATGCAGGTTTACGATGAGCGCACCACGGGCATGCATTGGCAGAAACACAAGCAGGGTGCCGACCATTTCCGGCGGCTGCAGGCCGAGGGCAAACAGGCGCGGATGGAAGTGGCGGTGGCGATCGGCGCGGACCCGGCGACGATGTACTCGGCTATTCTCCCCTTGCCGCCCGATATCGACGAGATGATGGTGGCTGGGTTTCTGCGCAACAAGCCCGTCGAGATGGTGAAGTGCCAGACGGTGGACCTCGAAGTGCCGGCGCAGGCGGAGTATGTGCTGGAGGGGTACGTGAACCTGGACGAGCTGCGGCGGGAAGGTCCTTTTGGGGACCATACCGGCTTCTACTCGCTGGAGGACGACTACCCGGTCTTCCATGTCACGTGCATGACACAGCGCAAGAATCCGATCTACGCGACGACGATCGTGGGTCCGCCGCCGATGGAAGACTTCTACATGGGCAAGGCGATCGAGCGCATCTTTATGCCCATGCTGCGCATGCAGATCCCGGAGATTCAGGACATGTGCATGCCGGCCGAGGGCGTGTTTCACAATCTGATGCTGGTGTCGATCCGGAAGAGTTATCCGATGCAAGCGCGCAAGGTGATGCACGCGATTTGGGGCTTGGGCCAGGCGATGTTCACGAAGTGCATTGTGGTGGTGGACGAGGATGTGGACGTGCGGAACGTGAGCGAAGTGGCCTGGAAGGCGCTGAACAACATCGATCCGCAGCGGGACATTGAGTTCGTGTTGGGGCCGATCGACTCGCTTGACCATGCGTCGCGGATGCCGAACTGGGGATCGAAGATGGGGATCGATGCGACGCGGAAGGGCCCGGAGGAGGGCTTCACCCGGCGTTGGCCTGACGTGATGAAGATGAGCCCGGAAGTGAAGATGCGGGTGGATGCCTTGTGGAAACAGGCGGGGTTGAAGTAGTACAATCGAAGGAGTGTGGTGCCCTTAGCTCAGTTGGTAGAGCGCCGGATTGTGATTCCGGATGTCGCGGGTTCAAGCCCCGTAGGGCACCCCACCAGATAAGCCAATCGTGACAATAACTTAGCTCCGTCGATATCGCTTGTACGATAATTTGTACAATCGATACATGGAACTATACAGGCGACACTCAGCCAATTGCCCGGGGGCGAAGTTGGGTATCGGGTTCACAAAATGCAGCTGCCCCATCTGGATCTACGGCGAGATCCGCGGGCGCATGCTGCGACAAAGCCTGAAAACGAGAAACTGGGGGCTGGCTGTGCGCCGGCTGGAGCGGATCGAGAGCGACCCCACGGCGATTGCCGTGGCTCGGGCGACACTGGCGGACGGGCTCAAGTTCTGGGAGACCGATATGCGCACTCGGGGGCTGGCTGAGTCGACCATCGCGGCCTACGGCTTCGTCGTGCGGCCGCTCATCGAATACTGCCACCGTGATGGGTCCGAAACGGTGGATGCGGTCACCACCGAACTGTTGACGGTCTATCGTGCGCAGCGTCGCAATCTGATTGGCGAGCAATTGGCACCAGCCACTCAGCGGAAAGAGCTTGAGACCTTTCGGGCCTTCTTCCGCTTCCTGCAGGCTCAGGGGTGGGTCGACCACAATCCGGCCGCTGGCTTGCGTCCACCCAAGGAACACAGTTTGCCCACGCAACCGTTCACGGATGAGGAGGTCTTCAAGCTTCGCCAGGCGATCCCCAAGCTGACCAACGCGAATGCCGAGAGCGCCGAGTTCGGGCGACATCGCGCGAAGGCACTGATCGACCTGTTGTTGTACAGCGGCCTCCGCATCAGCGATGCGGCGAAAATCAGCCGCGGTCAACTCGACGTCGCGACTGGGTACCTGACCTTGCGAGCCATGAAGAATGGTCACCCCATCAAGGTCCGGCTGCCCCAGCACGCCGTCGAGGGTCTCGTCGGACTGCCAGTCCACCATCCCGAGTTCTTCTTCTGGGGCGTCGATAGTGTCCGGCTCGACACTCGCCGGCATGTCCTGGCTCGCGTTATCCAGCGACTGGGGGAGCTCGCTGGGGTCCACGCTCATCCCCATCGGTTCAGGGATACCTTCGCCTGCAAGTTGCTGGAGAAGGGGGCGGACCTGCGAACGGTTCAACTGCTGCTTGGCCATCATTCCATCAAGACGACGGAGCGGCATTATGCTCACTTTGTTCCTGCGCAACAGAGACTCCTAGACGCGGCTACCGCGTCGTTGTCTTTCGACAGTGAATCCGGCTGAGGAGCGGTCAGCCTCTACGCGTTCCACCACGGCGGGGGGGATGCGCATCATCTTCTTACGCCCGGTGCCGAGGTTGACGACACCGGGTTGATCTTCCAGCAAGCGCCGGACGGTCCAGGGGGAGCACTGCCAGCGCTCGGCCACCTGGTCGATGGTCATCAAGCAGCGCTGGCCTTCTCGGCGTTTATTTTTTGGATCTCCGCCAGTTCGTCAGCCGCCCATAGCTGGAGCGCGGCATTCAGGGCCTCGGGCAAGTGGAGCCCTAGTTTGGCGCGACGTGCATTGACTGCGCGCCGGAGCGCATTATTCATGGGCAGGCGAACTTGCGTACAAGGGCCTAAATCCTGCATGTGGTGTTGTATCTCCTGTAGGTGTTGTTGTATAGTGCGATATACATATAGATTGTAAACCATAAGAGGGTTTTTGGTCAACATGCCAAGAGGTTTTTTGAAGGGAAAATATACAGTTGAAGAATGATGAGCCCTTAATCTCGACATCGATCCGGCTGCCAGCCGCGTTACTGGAGAGGTTCAAGGATACGTGTTACGCGCGCCGCGTCAAGATGACGACGGTGGTAATTGACGTGATCGCGGCGTGGCTGTCTCGGGATGAAGTGAAGGCTGCGGACGTGGACTTGTCGGCGTTGCCACATGGCAAACAGGTATTGGTGCAGCGGTTTATTGAATTAGATGTTAGAGATCAGGAGCTTGCGCTGCGGCTGCATGGCTGGTGGCGGGCACCGGGCGACCGCACGACGCAAAAGGTGATCAAGCCAGGGGTGGCACTGTCACTTGGGGATGAATACCTTCTTCGACAGGCCGAATTACAACAGGAGGCGCAATGAAAAAAACGATTGCCGATGTTCTGAATGAGGAACTACAACGGCGACTGGAGAGAAGTATGGTGCCAGGGTTGCCCCGGCGTCGTGATGCGCCAGTCAACCCGTTGCAGCGGCTCGACCAACTGCGCCTACTTGTCGGACGCGAGTATCCAGCGCGGTTGTCGCCACAGGTCCGCTCGGCGCTGCGTGTCGAGGATATGCGGGACTACCATTCGATTCTGCGAGAGGTGCGCAGCTATACGAAGCAGCAGATGCGGGATTACATGGATGACATGTCGCACCGAAAGGCTTGGGACTTGGATGAGTTGATTGCATTGCATTGGGTGGTCTGGAAAGCGTCGGCGAAGTTACGGCTAGCGCCCCACATCGGCCGGTCGGGGGCCTGGTTGGTCGAGTCGGCGGCGATGGATCTCTCTGACTTCGTGCCGGCGTCGGCATGATGTGGCTGTGGTGGCTGCTGGCGGCTGGGCAATTGGTGTTGCTGGTTCGGTGGTGGCGCGCGGGCCTCTGGAGGAGTTATCCCGTACTGGTGGGCTGGGTGGCGTTCGAGCTCTTACGCGCTGCGGCGCTGTGGCCGCTGGGCTTCAACACGCCAGCCTATCGAACGCTGTTCCTCGTCACGGCTCCGCTTGTCATGCTGGCGCAATGCGCGGTGGTGGCTGAGTGGCTGCGGGAGGTGCTGGCGGACTATCCGGGGGCGGCGCGGTCGGCTCCGCGATTACTGCTCGGCGTGGCCGGCGTGTCGCTGGTGCTGGTGATCGCGACGGCAGCACCGGATCTGGCGTTACTCAAGCGCGGCGCCTGGGTGATGATTGCACAGCGTTACGTGGCGACGGGCTTGGCCCTCGTGGCCGGTGCGGTCGCTGCCTTTTTTGGAGTATTCCCGTCGAAAGCGCGGCGGTGGAACGTCATCCTGCATGGCCGCATCCTGGTCTCCTACCTTGTGGCTGTGGCGGTGGCGTACGAAGTCTACAACGCGACGAACGGTACTACGCGGGCGTGGGTCAATATGGGGTTGCTGGTCGTGACGAACGGGGCGGTGTGGGGTTGGGCGGTGGCGATGTCGAGGGTGGGAGAACAACGCGCTGAAGTGCCGGCGGCTGATGGGGCCGCGGCTCGGGCGCGTCTGGTCGACTACGCCGAAGCCGCGGCCCGGGTGTGGTCCGGACGTTAGAATCCGGGCGGGTCGAGATCGGGCAAGGGTGCCATGAGTAAATCCTCCTTCGCTACGTTTATTGCTCTGATCGACAAAAAAGAGTCGCAAGTGTGTAAGTTGTTTCACTTATAGGAACCGCCCTGAGTACACTGGGGAAGCGTGGCGCGCATCTCCAAAATTCAGGGCAAGGACCGAAAGCGGAAGGTAATCGCCGCCACAATCGCGGGTAAAAGCTCTGCACAAATCGCGGCGGAACTCGGCGTGGCGCAGCCGACAGTCGAGCACTACCGGAGCCGTGACCAGGAAGTGCGGTCGTTGTTACTGCGGCTAAAAGAGCGCAACGAATCCAAGATCGACCAGTTGTACACGATGATGCTGGACAGCCTGGGCGGCGACATCCAACACGCGGATCCAGACGTTCGCTTCCGCGCAAGGCAAGAGGTACTGAGGCTGGCGGCCCTGGGCGAGACGCAAAAGGATGGCACACCCGATGCGGTCGCGGGCGAAATCGACGTCGAGCGCGCCCTGGGTTTGTGGATGATTGAGACGCGCAAGGCCAAAGTCATCACGGCAACGGCGGAGGTGTCCCTTGACTCATAAGCGGCGGCTGAAGCGTCTCACGAAGGAGCAGCAGGCGTGGGAAGAGATGCTACAGCGCGAGATCCCTTGGGCGAATCGCCAGGCGAAGCACGTACTACGCGCCGCCCCCACGTGCGGGCTCGAGCTAGAAGATGTGCAGGCGACTGCATGGCACGCCACATATCGCGCGATCCAGAAATTCGATCCAAGCGTAGGCGCGCCGTTTCAGCAATTCGCGCTTCGCTATGTACAGCAGATGGTGTGGACGCAGGTGCGGAGCGCGCTACAGAAGCGCATGAGAGAAGCGGAGTACCTGAAGGGCATCAAGCCTGAGGCGATGGTGCACCATGATCCAGTGCAGGAGATCTGCGAGGTGGATTCGCCGCTGGCTCTTGCGTGTCAATACCTATTGGACGATGAGCGGGCGACGGTTTCCGCGTGGCTCCGGGGGCGCGAGGTCGATCAGCATGAGCTGCAACCGATTCTTGGCCGACTGCGGGAAGATCTTACCGGCTGCGGTATTCAGTGCGCGGATGATGCCCTGCAGGGACTGCTTTAACGCCCAGTCATTGTGATTTCCGATCGCATTTCGGACATCAGGATGGCCCGGGTGCTTGCCGTTGTTGCTTGTTGACCCCAAACGAAATACCAATTCGTGGCGACTGGAAAGGTCGTTGGCCGTGTCACTGTGGTTGAGTCGACCGAGCAGGTGAGCGTGCCTGAAGCTGACGCCGAGAGGATGAGTGAGTGATAACTGGTGTCTGCTGCAACGATGTCTGTAGAGTAGAGAGAACCGCCTGCGATGACGGCGCATTTGATGTTCCCATCGATCGAGGCGTCATACAGAATCAGTAGGCAGTTTTGCGGCGTCGCTGTGTCCCGCGAGTCGCACCACCCGACCCAATACTTGGCACTGGTCGTAGAGGTGAAAGCCAACCGCCAGAAGTGCCAAAACGGCCGGAAATTAGACACTGAAAACATATCCGGGAATTTGATCGCAGATCCGCCTCTGCCATACGAGTAGATGATGGTGCTGTTGGCGGGTTGGTGGCTGTAGGCTGGCAGACTGGCGAGATTCGTGTTGACGTAGGTGACAGTGCCGGCCGTCGACGGGTCATACCGAAACCAGTGCATCGGGTAGTTATCCGCGGCGATGCTCAGCCCCACATTGTCACTGAATCGCACGACATTCACGTTTTTGAAGCTGTCACTGCCGCCCGCCGGGGTCGGAATATTCAAGCGCCGGTAGCCTGGCGCCACAGTGAGAGTGGCAGCGCCTGAGCCTGAGGTGCTTAGTTCGATGGGCGCATCTGCGGATAGGTAGGCCAGTTTCTTGGCGGTGTTGTCCGGCGCAACCCACGCACCGCTCGCAATCGACCACTGCCAGAGCGGTACGATTCCATCCGGCGGCACGGACCCGGCAGCGAAACTACATCCGCTACAGGAGATCGCCAGACCCTCCATCTGGGAGCGGAGTGACAGCGTACAGTCACTCGCCACGTAGGCGTCGACGACGCCGTCCCCGCTGCCAGCGGTCTTTGTCGCCGTGATCGTGCTGGAGTAGACGCACAGATTGCCGCCCGACCGAATTCGGGTCGGGGTCTCAGCCGTGGCTGAGGAGTTGAGCGTCATCACAGAGTCCGACACCTTGACCGCGTTCATATCTGTAAGCGCTTGGCTGGAAGTCGCCGACAGTGGGACGGAACAGGTGAGCGCGCCATCTGCGGCGACCGCTGAGACGTATTGACCGGCGCCGCAGGGCGTCGGCGTGGCAGCGAACTGCTGGCACGTCGGGCAACTGATTGCGTCGTCAGTCCGGACCAACGGCAAATCAAACGTCAACGGCGACTCAGGCGGCGGCACACCGGTCAGTAACTCGTAGGGCACACTGGGAAGCGTCACGACGTTCCCCGAACGATTGAGTGGCGCCGAAAACGACAGCGGCGCTTCCGCCGCGGCTGATGCCGCCACGTCGATCGTCCGTGTCACCACCTGGGCACCAGCAGTGGCCGTAATCGTCACCGTTGCGGGCGAAACCAGCGTCAGCGGCGGCGTGTAGAGCGTCGATGTCCCATTGCTGGATGAGAGCGAACCCACGCCGCTTTTTGTCCACGCCACCACGACTGACGCGGTGAACGCGATCGCCGAGCCGCCAGCCACAGCCGATTGCGTGCTGCTCGGCGAGACGGATAGCGTAGCGCCTGCCCCTCCCCCGATCCGCACCACCGCCAGCGTTTGCGTCAGCCCATTGGCCGCAAGTGGCCTCCAGTACTCCGTCGTCGTCGTGCCGGTGGCCAGCCACGAACACACCACGGTATAGAGAGCCGGAGATGTCAGCGCGGGCACTGTCCAATCGATCACGCCAGCCGTCACGCGCGAGTAGGGCGTGCTGCCGCCATTCACGGTGCAGGTGGCATTCGTCGCATTTCCAACGGGGTCAAGGTAGGCGTCATAGACGCGGATGGATTGTGCAGTGAGAGGGAGGCAGAGCAGCAAGAGCAGCATGTGTCGAGTCATCGGATGGAAATTGCAACCTCCTTACAAATTAACGACATGCAAGTATTTACCAGTGGCGATTACATCAACCTGTACCAGGATCACCGTCGTTTTTGTGAGGCTTCGATCAAGATCCGGGACTTCTCCGGCACCACCGTCAACTTCAAAGAGTTGTCCGGGCCAGCCAAGCTAAACGCGGCATTCGATTGCGTCGACAGGAGTGGTGAACCGGGCCGGATCATCGTACTGAAGAGCCGACGCGCCGGTATGTCGTCAGGCATCGGAGCGCAATTCTGGCGTCGCACGGCGTTCGTGCCGGGGCGCAGTTGCTCTATCGTGGCTCACACCAAAGACGCGGCAAGTGAAATCGCCTCGCTGTACGAGCAGTACGAGGACAGTTACGACGACGCGTACGAGAAGCGCGTGCAACTGGACCTGCCCCTGGTGAAGAAGCTACGGCGCACGGCGCGCAATCGGCAGAGCATCCGCTACGAGCGCGGAAGCTCGATCAAGGTGATCACCGGCGGCAACAAGCAGGCCGCCCGCTCATTCTCCAGCCACTGCCTCCACCTTTCTGAGTTGCCGTTTATCAAGGACGCGGCCACGTTTCTGACCGGCGCGCTTCAGACGGCACCACGCCGACCGGGCTGCTTCGTGGTCATCGAGAGCACCCCGAATGGGGTAGGTGATCCGTTCTATGTGCTGTGGCAAGCGGCGGCAGCGGGGCAGAACGAGTTCATCCCTGTCTTCTTCGCCTGGTTCGAGGACCCGGTGAATACAAAGCAGTTGGCGGATTCAGAGGTCGAGCGCTTTGCTAATTCGCTGACGGCCAAAGAGCGAGAGATGCAGCAGTTGCATAGCCTGACGCTGGATCAACTCAATTGGCGGCGGTGGAAGATCCGCAATGACTGCTTCGGCTCTGAGGAAGTGTTCAGGCAGGAGTATCCGACGACGGCGGAGGACTGCTTCCTCACAACGGGACGCGCGTTCTTCGATATGGTGGTCCTCGGGCGTCAACCGATCTTGCCGCCTGTCGAGCGCGGGCGCATGCAGTGGCTTGAGGATGGCATGGAACGGCGGCTCGCCTTTGTCCCGCATCAGGCGGGCGAAGTGACCATTTGGGAGAGGCCCAAACCTGGCGCATTCTACTTGGCGGGCCTGGACGTGGCGCAAGGGCAGGACGCCGCGGGCCTATCGACGGGTAGGCGAGACGCTGATTACGGCCACCTCCCGATCTTTGAGCTCGAGAGTGGGGTGCAAGTGGCAGAGTGGTGTGCGCGCGCCACACCTAACGAGACGGCGCGCCAGGCCTACGCGCTTTTGCGTTGGTACAACTGGGCATTTGTAACGCCGGAAGCGAACAGCATCGGCATCTCTGTGATTGAGGGTCTGGTTGAGGCGGGGTATCCCCTGGATCGGATGCATCGGCGGATGCGCTCGCCCGATGATCTGGGCTCGCCGGCGCTGAATGAACTGGGGTACTGGCAGTCAGGCGGGCGTGAGGGGAGCCGGTGGCATATGCTGCGCGTGCTGGAGTCGCTGCTGTTGACTGGCCGCTTGCAGTTGCGCTCGCAGGCGACGCGCGCCGAATTCTACACGTTCTTGATTAACCCGATGGGGAAGCCGGAAGCGGCCCAAGGCTGCCATGATGACCGCGTTTTTGGGGTTGGTCTGGCGGCGGTGGGACTGGATCAGGCCGAAATGGTGAAGACGGTGGCGCAACGGGCTGCACCGTCGACGATGCGGCCGATCCGGTACAACACGACCGGCCTGGGTCGTGACGAACGCGACTGGTAGCGGCAATTTCGCGACCAGATGCCTCAATTACAATGGTCCGCGCATGAGCGCGAGTTGCTCGGTCAGCGCATTCAGCGCGTGATGTTCGCGGCGCTGGGCGACCATCAGGCGCGCATGCGGCAATATGCGGAGGACTACAAGCGCTTTCTGGCGGTGGTCGATCCGCCAAAGCCAGGCGAAGAGCATAAGAGCAACCTGAAGACGCCGGTGATCCAATCGCGCGTTCTCAGTAAGTGCGGCTACAACTTCGCCGCGATCTTCGGTGAAGACGCTGAGATCACCGCGACGCCCACTGAAGAGAGTGACGCGCAGTCGAGCGCCAAGGTCGCCGCGTTCATGAACTGGCGGCTGTTCAATGCGATGGGCATCCAAACAGACGTCCAGGTGAGCGACTTCCGCCGCGTCTTATTCGGTCACACCATCGTCTATCGGCCTTGGGTGCGCAAGACATATTGGGAGCGCCAGCAGGCGGACCAACTGGATCCGGCGAAGCTGGGCAATCGCGCCATCATCCAACACAAGAGCGGCGCGGTGGATGTGGAGCAGGTGGAGTATGAGGGTCCGGCCTGGGTGCCGTGTTGGCCTGACGATATCGTGTGGCCGAGTGAGGACGTGAAGAGCATCCAGGATTTCTCCTGGGTGGTGCGGAAGGTGTGGGTGACCCCTCAGGAGTTGCTCGACGGTGAGCGGGCGGGGCGGTACGCGGGGATCGAAGCGAACTGGGAAGCGATCATGCAGCACGCGATGGCGCGGTCGGGCAAAGAGCGCTCGGAGCCACACCAGGGCATGCAGCAGGTGAAGCGCGAAGCGGATCTCTTTGCGGGCGTCACATATGACTACGCGACGGGTGAGGGCCGGCCGATCTTGCCGCTGTGGGAGTGGTATGGGCGGTGGCGGGAGCCAGTAAAAGGCGACTGCGACGAGCATGATTACACGAAGCGGAGTCGGCAAGAGACGGAGATCGTTGCCCACTACCTGCCTGATGCGCAAATGATCGTCGGCTTGCAGGACCTGCGGGACCTGTACCCGACGATGAAGAACCGGCGCCCATTTAGCGAGATGCGCCTGGTGCGCAGTGGTCCGTATGAAGGCATGGGCTTGGGGCGGATGCTGCGCGCGCTCGAAGATGAGCAGACGGCGAACTACAATCGCTACGCCGATGCCTCTGAATGGAGTGTGAATCCTGCGGTCTTGGCGCGTTCCAATGCTGGACTGAACGAGAAAAACGCGCAACTGCGGCCTGGCATGATCCATTGGGTAGTGGACCCCAGCGGCGTTCAGCGGCTTGATCTCAAGGGCGATCTGGGCTCTATCGTCGTTGGCAGGCAGATGGTCGAAGAGATGTTGGAGAGTGTCGATGGCCAGAATGCTCTCGTAAGTGGGCGGTCCGCGGATCGGCCGAATCAGCCAAAGACGCTCGGTGGTCAGCAGTTACTGATCGAACAGGGCAATATGCGCCTGAACTTCGACACGGCGCTGTTGAAGCTGGATATCGAGGCCATTGTGAGCGATATGTGGGCGATGGAATGCTCACCGCTGGCCCCGCCCGAGGTGTTCGTGCGCGTCACTGGCGAGCAGCCGAATGGGCTGATCGAGACGCAGGGCGGCGGCTTCACAATGACCAGCCAGGAGCGCGCCGGCAAGTATGATTTCCGCATCCGCTTCGCTACGTCGATTGCGTCGAAGATGGCGGACAAAGAGAACTTTGTGGCGCTCTATGACCGGGCGATGCAGAACCCCGTTGTGGTCACGCGTGTCGATGTATGCGGTTGGTTCTTGCAGCAGTTGGCGAAGAAGCTGGGCTTCCCTGACGCCGCGAAGATGATCCCTGCCCCAAAGGTGGAGGAGATGCCGGTCTCGCCAGCCGAAGAGGATAACCGGATGCGCCAAGGTGAGAGGATCACGGTGCATCCTGCGGACCATGACGATCAGCACCTGATCGAGCACTACGCTTCATTGGGGCAGCATCTGAAACTGCCGCCTGAACGGCAGGATGAGGACTTCGTAATGCGCGAGAGCCTGCATATCCGGGAACACGAACAGCAGAAGAAGACCAAGATGATGATGCAGGCCATGGTCAATTCACTGGGGCAGATGATCCAGCCCGCGGCTGAGGCTGGCGTGCTGCCTGTGCCGGGCGGCGGCAATTTAGCTGGCGATGGACAAGGACGAACGGGAAATAGCACTGGCCCAACTGCGGGTGTCGCCGGGATGGGGCTTGGTGGTCAATGAGGTTTCGCGGCAACTAGATATCACCCGGTTGGCGCTGGAGACGAAGGGCGTAGACGAGCGGGAGGCGGATTACCTGCGGGGGCGACTGGTGACGTTGCGGGAGTTCCTCGCGTTCCCCTTTCGGGATGAGCAATGGTGATTGAAGCGCCCGCTCTGGCGCTCCAGAAAGTGCGCTGCCAAGAGTGCTCGAAAGAGAAATGTGCCACCGAAGTCACAGTCATGGGCGACTGCACGCGGTGCTGGGATTGCTGGGTGGTGCACCGCAAGCGGCTCACTGAGTTTCTCGCGGCGGACTACGTGAATTGCACGACGTGCGGGGTCAAGCTCTTCGAGCAAGGCAACTTCCGGGGGTACATGTCCATCATAGATGGCGCGTACGGGCTGCTGTGCCGCTCCTGTCGAGATACTTACGCTCCTAAGCGGAAGGATCTTTACAAAGGAACCGGTTACGGCGCTCACCTCAAATTGTGAGAGGCACCGTATGAATGAATTCGAAGCGGCAATGCAGGCGGGTATCGTCTCTATGCCGATGCCGGGCATGCCGGAAGTAGAGACCCCACCGGCGGCACCACCGCCCACCCCGGCGCCGCAAGCACCGCCACCGGCTCCAATACCCAACCCCCTGGAAGCGCAACTGGCGCAGATGCAGCGCGAGATGCAGCAGATGCAGCAGCGCTATCAAGAGGCGGATGAGACGGCACGGTACTGGGCGGAGATGGCGCAACGCTCGACCACCGCGCCAGAAGCGCCTGCGGCTCCGGCCCCGGCTCCTCAGATTGACCCTGAACAGTTCGCGGCGGATCTATCCCGGCGTGGGCCGGCTGCCCTCGAAGGGATGTTCCTGACGCCTCAGCAGGCACAGGCCATGATCCGTGAAGAGGCAACCCGGATCGCGAACGAACGAGCGGCAGTGGTGAGTCAAGCCACGCTCGATCAGATCACGTTCCATGCGCAGATGAGCAGTGAATTCCCTGAGTTGAAGCCAGGCACGCCGTTCTTCAATGAAGCGGTGATCGAAGCGCGGAAACTGGCGCAATTCGACCCGTCACTGAAGGACTCGAACGCGCTGATGGTGGCAGGTGCGGGCATCGTGAAAGCGCGGCGGGAGGCAACGGCGGCGGCCGAGGCGACTCGCGTGACGGCGACGAATCAGCAAGAGCAGCAACGGCTGCAGCAAGTCGCTGCGCAGACTGGCCCGATGGGTAGCGGCTCACTACCGGCGTCGACCGGCACGCCGATGGTGATTTCGCCACTAACGAACATGTTCTTCCGTGAAGTCGCTGGCGGGGAGATCAACGAAGCGGACATGAACGCGCTGAAAGCTGGCAATTACGTGCCGCAATCTCGGAGGGCAAAGTAAATGGCGAAGCACATCGTATCGACGGTAGAAGAAGCTGAGAAGCTGGCCCCGGCTGTAGTTGCGGCGGCACCGAAACAGGAAAAGCCGTGGCCACCTCCGGTATCCGAGTGGACGGTCGACGGCAAGAGCGTGGCTCATTGCTGGCAGTTCATCGGTTATGCCAATACCGATCAGGGCAAGGCCGATCCGCGGCGTGCGGAGGCGGAAATCTGGTTCCGTGGGGTGAATGCTGGGCTGCCGAAGTCAGATAATCCGCTCGACAATGCGACCTCGATTGCGGGCTCGGATTTTGAGCGCGACTTGAAGAAGTGGGAGTCAGCAAAGGACCCCAAAGCGCATGACCCATTCAGTGCGAAGCTGGCGTGGCTCAAGAAAAAGTATCCCGCCGAATGCGCAGGCATGGCGGCGAAGTGGTTTCATATGCCAGTGGTCGAGTCGCGTGGCGGCCCTGGTGTCGGCGACGAAGGCTACGCGCCTCCCGAATTCGATGGGAAGCAAGTGCGCGTCGGTGACCAGATCCTCCATTTCAAGCCGCTCGCGGTGACGGAGATGGAAGAGCGCGAACAGCGAGCAGAAAGCATTCAGATCGACACCATGGTGACGGCTCTGAATAACACGGCGGCCTCCGTGGGAAGCGTTGCGCAAGGCGCCACGAATCCGATGAGTGCATTAGTGAACGCCGGTCAGCGGTAGGGCTGACTCCCTAACCTCATCCACATCTCAGGAGGGCCTTATGCCCAATCTCGACAACGCCCACGGCTTTTTGCTGGTGGGTCGCGGGTCGAACGGTGGCGAGTGCTACCAGGAAGAAGTGACCAAAGCGGCTGGTCTGGCGCAAGCTTGGTTCCGCGGTGATCGACTCTTCCCGGCGGCTGACGGCACTGTGACCCGCACGAATACCCCTGGCACGACGCCGCTCTACGGCATCTGCAACGCGTATTCCCCGGCCTCCACAGCTGCGGCTTTACGCGTGATTACTTCCCCTGATGCGCTATTTGAGGCGCAATCGGACACGGACGGCACTGGCCTTGTGGCTGCCGATGTTCACCTCAACTGCAACGCGATCGATGGGACCGGGTCCAGCTACACGCTCATCTCGGGCGACATGCTGGACACGTCGAGCAAGGCCACGACGGCGGCGCTGGACTGGAAACTCATCGGTCTTTTCCCGGATCCGAACAACGCCTTCGGCAACTTGGCGCGGTTCATCTGCATTCCGAACCTTCATATCCGCAACACGCGGGCGGCGGGAGTCTAACACATGCCAATGTCTCGTGAGCAGTATACGAATTTCTACGGCAGCACCATGCTGCCGGCGATCACTAAGGCGTGCTTCGACGAATTCGCTAAGCGCGCTGAGCAGTACAGCCAGGTCATCAAAGTGGTCCCCACCACCAAGAGCCTGGATCAGTACACGGAAGTGGCCGGCACCGGCTTGGCCCGTTACATTCCTGAGGGCGGGAACATCGGGTACGACGAGATGCGGCCCGGCACGCCCAAGAACTTTCTGCCCCTCAAGTACGGTTTGGCCATCCAGACCACGCTGGAGATGGCGGAAGACGCGGGCAAGTGGCCCATCATCGGCAACATGAGCAAGCAGCTTGGCCGCTCGATCGCGGAGACGCGTGAGCTCCAGATTGCTCAGATCTACAATAACGGCTTCGACACTGGGTACATCCAGTACAACGGCAAGCCCGCGTTCTCAACCACGCATCCGCTGCTTCGCGGCGGCACCTGGAGCAATCGCCTTCCGGCGATGACGCTCAGCATGGGCTCGCTCGAAGCGGCGAAGATCCTGATGCGCCGAACGCCGAACCTCACCGGGTTTCCGGCGTTGCTGCGTCCCTCGAAGCTCATTGTGCCGGTTCGCAATGAGTACCTTGGCCTCCGGTTGCTCCGCTCGACGGACGATCCCGAGACGGCCAATCGCTCGATCAACCCGATCCAAAAGGGCGAAGGCGGCAGCATGGATCTGTTCGTCTACCAGTACCTGCAGGATCCGGGCCCGGTGGAGTTCATGCTGTTCGACATGTCGTCCCTCAACGTCGTGGCGTACGAGCGGGACAAGCCCTATATGAACTCGGACACCGACTGGGAGAACGAGACGACGAAGACGGGCATGCGCTACCGCTGGAGCTACGGCGTCCAGAACGCGCGTGGCATCCTCGGCGTGCCTGCGGTCGGGAGCGGGTTCTAACCATGGCTCCCCTCGTCATCTTCCGCGACGCGCGGCTGATCACCAAGAGTGACACGGTGGACCTTCCGGCCGGCGTGCTTGGATTCAGCGTCGGCGTGGCGGGGAACATCCGGGTGACGACGATTGCGGGGACCGATATCGTGATTCCGGTGATCGCGGGGGTGGTCTACTATTTGCAGATCACCCGCATCTGGTCCACCAACACGACGGCGACGGGCTTGGTTGTTTACTGGTAGGCAATCTTCAGTCTCCTTGAGGTCACGAACCAGCCACTATGGCCCCCGGCAGATAAGCCTGGGGGCCTTTTTCTTTGCAATCTCCGCGCATGGCCACTCTCGGCGATTTGGCGTTGCGCATCATCAAGAAGTTCCCCGGCACTGACCTGGAACTGGTCGAAGGCTGGATCGAGCAGCGGTATCGTGACGTGCTCGACCGCGTGCCCTGGCCGCGGCAAGAGACACGGATCGTGGTGGGCCTGCCTGCGGAGTACAACACCGGCACCATCGCGGCGACGAATGGAAGCAATGCGGTGACCATCACGACCGGCGTGTTCACGCCTGCAATGACGGGCAGAGTGATCCGCGTCCCCGTTGAGGAAGTGCTCTACGTCTTCGAGTATGTGGATGCAACGACGGGCCTACTCGATCGCGGCTATGAAGGCGTGACCGGCACCGGCAAGACGTTCCGGATGAACGCGCGCATCCTGGATCTCCCGGCGAACGTGCGGATGATCACCGGCGTCACGCGAAGCGATGGCCAGCCGCTCGCATCCTGGTCGAAGACGGAGATGCGGTACCGATCGGCAAGGGGTAAGGGAGTCGGCGAGCCGATTGCGTATTGCCCGGCTGTGGATGGTGCCGACAACCTACCGCGGATCGAGATCTATCCATTGCCGGAGGTGTATTCGAGCCTGGAAGTAGAAGCTGTGCTTGAAGGCTCGGTCGACGCGACGGTAAAGAGTACGCCGCTGACGACGTGGATGAACCCGTCTGTGATCGAGGATGGCGTCTCGGCCAACTGCGCCGCATCTAAAGCCGACTGGACCAGCGCGGACCGCTTCGAAGGCGCGTATGAGCGCGGGGTGGCGGCGGCGATCAATAAGGCTGCCGAGCGCATGGGACCGGTGGAGTTGCGGGGCGAAGTGCGGCCGGAGCGGGTAGCGCGGTGGGCGGATCATCGGCGCGACTGGGGGCGCATGTGACGCGGCAGGAGGCGGAGGAGAAGGCGTATACGCTGGTGACGCGCGGGGTTGCACAGCGGGTCAAGATTCTGCTTGTCGCGGATGCGCTGATGGCTGCCTATGTGGCTGCCTATGAGTGTGGGCGAGCGGCCGAGGCGGGGGCGTGGCATCGGGATGGCAAACGCGGCAAGCCTCTCATCCAATACCGGGGAAAGCCGCTCAACCAATCTCTTGAACAGGCGGACCAGGACTAATGGTTGACGAGATCCTGCGGCAACTGGACGAAGACCCAACGGCGCCGGTGGGGTACACGCGGTCGGAAGTGCTCGCGGCACTCAACGAGGGCCAGCGGCTCTACTGCCTACTCACCTTGGCGTACGAGAAGCGGGTGACCATCTCGGTCGATGCGGTGACCGAAGTGCGGACACTGGTGCCTGACTATCTGGTGGCTCTACGGCTAGAGGACGCCGCGGGCCGCATCCTCCCGGCGACGCTGGTGGACCTGGACGCGAAAGCCAACACGTGGCGGACGGACACGGCGAGTGCTCCCACGCGCTATGTGCAGGCGGGTGTCAACCTGCTGCTGTTCTGGAAGGGTGTGACTGCGCACTCGGTCACTATGACCTACGCGGCGGAGCCTCCGGCATTGGTCGATGGCGCTGATCCCGTCATCCCGGAAGTGGATTGGCCCGCCTTAGACTGCTACGGCAAGTATCGTGTGCGGCTGAAGCATGGCGGGCAGGAACTCGCGAAGAGTCTGGACCTGTTCAACGAATTCATGGCGATCGTCCAGGCTCGAGCGGCGTACGTGCGGGCTCGATCGGTCGGGGTGGGCTACGACACGTTGCCAGTGGAACTGGCGAAATACGATTTCTCGCGGGCGTGGAAGCCCGAACGGGTGAAGGAGTAGATATGCCCCTGATGGCGTCTCAGCAGAAGTGGTTGGATTGGTTCGCGCCGGTGGCCGTGGCCTGGCAGGCGAAGACGGGGTATTGGGCGGAAAACAGCGTGGCGTCGGCCGCGCTCGAGTCTGGATGGGGGCAAGCGTCGATCAAGGCCGGGAACAACCCTTTCGGCATCACTTATAGCCCGAAGATTCATGCCGATTGGGTGTGGGCTCTGACCTTCGAAGACATCACCTTTGCCCAGTTCAAGGGATTCTCTGCGGAAGAGCGGGCGACGGCCACGCGCGAGGATCTAAAGCCGCTGCCGGCGACGTGGGGCGGCGTGATGCGGGTTCGGATGAACCGCAAGTTCGCGAAGTTCGAGAGCGTAGAGCAGGCCCTGGCCTCGAAGATCGGCATGATTCAGACCATGAAGCAATACCGATTCAAAGAAGCCAAGGACTGGCGGCAAATGGCCCAGTTTTTGCAGGACGGCGGGTATGCGACGTCGAAAGACCCGGTGACGAAGAAGCCGAACTACGCCGCCAAGCTCATCTCCATTGGGTCCTCTCGTGAGGTAACAGCCGCAATCGCACGCGCCCGCGCCGCAATTTCGGCGCATGGCTGATAACTTTGCGATCACTCCAGGCGTCGGCGTTACCCTTGGATCGGATGAAGTCGGCGGCGTCCATCACCAGCGGGTGAAGCTCTCGCTTGGCGCGGACGGCACCGCGATCGACGCACCTGGCGAGGGCACCAACGGGCTCGATGTCGACGTGACGCGGGTGCAAGGCACGGTCGCGGTGTCGGCGGCGTCCGCGCTACCGGTCTCAGACAATGGTGGCTTTCTCTCGGTGGATGACGGGGCTGGGTCCCTGACGGTCGACGCTCCCGCAACGTCACCAGTCGGTGTACGGCTGAGCGATGGTACCGCGTTCATCACTGCTCTGCCGGTGACGGATAACGGCGGCAATTTGAGTGTCGACGATGGTGGTGGCAGCCTCACGGTCGATGGCACTGTGGCAGCCACGCAAAGCGGCACGTGGACAGTGGCGATCACTGGCGCGGCCTTCACCGGCGATGCGCTGAAGGTGACCGGCGCGGTGAGTTCTGCCGCAACGCAGACGGATAAGTCCACCTTCACTGAGGGCTCGGGCTCGGTCTCCGTGGCGGGGGCCGTCTTCAATGACACCATCAGTTCCGCTCCCGCTGAAGATCAAGCGGCGGCGCTACGCATCACCCAACGGCGCGGGCTGCATGTGAACCTGCGCAAGGACGACGGCGCGGAAATCGGCATTGCGGCGCTGCCGATTCGTGTGGATCCGACTGGCACGACGACGCAACCGGTCAGCAACGCCGATCTCGGCTCGATCAAGACGGCCGTGGAGTTGGCGGACGATGTGGTGGGGACGGTGGGGTCCGCCGCGCCAACGAAGGCCACGCTGGTGGCTGGCAGTGACGGCACCAACGCGCGGGCGCTGAAGACGAATGCTTCCGGCGCTGTGGCTGTACAGGACGATGGCGGTTCCCTGACGGTAGATGGCACCGTCACAGCGAACCAGGGCGGCGCGCCGTGGGCCATGAATGTGACGCAGTTCGGCGGCGCGGCGGTGGTGGCGGCGGCGGCGGGCGTGCCTCGAGTTGGCATTGTGGCCGCGGACGGTTCGGCAATCACCCAGGCCTCGCCGCTGTCTGTTCTGCCAGCTGGCAACGTGGTTCGGACTGTCAGACGTGCGACGGTGGCCTTTACGGCGTCGCAGACGGATCAAGCGCTACTGACGCCAGCAGGCGGGAAGCGGCTCATTATTGAATCCATCGTGTTGAAGGTGGGTGGCGGTGGCGAGTTTGCCATCTTCTGGACCACTGAATCGTCTGCGAATGCGGTGCTCGACGGCAACTTCGCAGTGGATGACATCGTGACGATCACCTTCCCCAATGGTCACCCATCAGATGCTGTGGATGTGGTGCTGCGCTACACGTCAGGCGCTGGCGCTTCTGGCCGGGTGACGGTATTCGGTTATGAGGTGTGAGGTGAATAATCTGTGCCATATCTCCCTTCTGGTGGCGGCTCTCTTAGTGCGGGGCAGCTTGACCTTGCCGCCCTCCTTGGCTCCTGGTTGCCCGTCCTTCACGTTCAATCTGTCTCAGACCTGGAACCCGGCTGGACGTGGACCGAAGCGGAGATCTGGGGGCAGGTAGACGAAGCGCTGGTGCAGTTGCATCGGGCGGCGCGGTTGTCGGTGGTGAGCCTCCCCCTCACCACCAGCGGCGCGACGGTGGCGTTACCTGATCGGCTGGTGTCGGTGCTGCATGTCGCGGTGGCTGGGGCGACGCTGCGGCCGGCAACGGTCTCTGAAGTAGAAGCCTTGGCCGGTGGGGGCTGGCGGTCGCAGACGGGGACGCCGAAGCGCTGGGTACATGAGCATGACGGCGATAACGTGGTGAGGCTCTGGCCCGCACCCACTGCCACGGTGAGCGTGCTGGTGCTGGCGGTGGTGGCACTGGACGAAGTGACCGGCGCGGCGATCGAGATTCCGGGCTGGTTGGGGGATGCCGCGATACACGGCGCGTTCTCGCAACTGATGAAGCGGGAGGGCGATGCGGCGATGCCCGAGACGGCGGCGCGGTGCGCTGTGCATGCGGAGTTGTACCGGCAAGCGGCGGCGGGGCTTTACGGGGTGGCGATGTAGCAATGTCACCGGTGAAAGGAGGTGTTGCTATGATTCCGCCCAGCCCACCGCTCGAACCACCCATCGGCTTTTAGGTGTTTGCGGCTGGTGTTTCAAGTAGCATCAGCCGCAATTTTCCGGCGTGGCCTACCGGAAAGATCAACAGCGCGTCCTTAGTGGCTCCCTCAATTACCTCCCGCCCGTCGACAAAACCCCCGAACCTGACGCCTTGATCATGCAGAACTGGCGTCCCGATCAAGTAGGCAAGCTGGTTGCCCGTCCGGGCATGACCTACGTTCCATCCTCTCCTGGTGTGGGGCCAGTGCATTCCCTGATGGTGCGGCGCGGCAATCCGGACCGCAACCGCTACGCCGGCACCCTCGACAAGCTCTTCCGCGACGGCACTGAGATCGCTTCCGGGTTCGACGGCGGCCCCATCTTCGGCGCATCCATGAATAACCGCATCTGGTTTATGAACCGGGGCAAGTCCGGCAAGGACGAAGGCACCGCGTTTCGCCCCTGGTTGCCCGCGGAGCCTTCTACGGCCCCTGTGATTACTCTCCTCTCCCGTATCTCGAAAGTGGTGAATGACTTCGCGGCGGGCTTCCAGTTCTGGCTGGATGGCTCGCTGGCGACTGACCCGGCTGTGTTGCTGCATGAGACTCTGGGCGGCCGTCCGGTGCTGACGTTCTTCCGTGATGCCGGTGGGCAAACGGATGCGAGTTACTCCTACGCCGGTGAGCGGGACTTCGGGATTGAGGGCACTCAGCGCGGCGAAGACGTGTTCTCGTTAGCCATCTCCGCGTCGGATCCGTCCATGGTGGAGCGGATCGATTTGTATGTGGGAATCGGGTATGTCGACGGCGTGGATAACTATTACCGGGTGAGTATCCCAGGCTCACGGTTAGCCGCTGTGGTTGACGCCTGGGCCCAAGTGGAGATCCTGCGCGAGAAACCAGCAGATGTACCGATCGAGAGTCCGCCGCTCTGGTGGGAGCGGATTGGCTCCTCGGAGCGAGATTGGAGTCATGCGTCAAGCGTCTTCATTTCTGTAGTGACCACCGGCGCGACGATTGTGCGGTTCGCCGATTGGCAGGTGTATGGCGGTGCTGCTGGCAGCTTGGAAGGAAAATATCAGGCATATGTCACGTTCGAGACGGCAGATGGAGAAGAGACCAACGGCGGGCCAGAGAGTGCCGAAGTGCAGGTCTCGAAGCAACGGCTGCGCATCACCGACATCGCCACGCCGGCACCGAGTGAGGGTGTAGTTCGACGGCACATCTACCTCTCCGGTGGGACGCTGGATGGAGCTCTTAGATTCGGCACCCTCGAAGACGCCGTAACGACCACCTTTGACGTGTTGATTGGCGAGGAGGACGCGAACGCGCTGGGTGTCTTCCTGCCGATCACGAACACACCTCCCCCGTTGGCGCGGGGCGTGGTGGCGGCGGGTAACCGGCTGCTGATCTGGTCGACGGCGGAGCGTCGCAATGCGCTCTACTGGAGCGACATCAATCAGCCCCAGAATGTCGGTGAAGAGAGCTACGAACCCATCGGCGATGACGATGAGGAGATTCTAAACGTCTCGTACCTGGGCCGGTCCAGCGTCATCTGGAAGGAACGCAGCATCTGGCGGCTCGACGGCGATCCCGTCAACGGCGGGCTACTCTCCAAGGTGTCGTCAATCGGGCCGCTGGGGCCGCGGGCAGTGGCGGCCGGCACGGCTCGCTTCTTTGCCTCGCAAGAGGGTGTCTTCGCGTTCAACCTGGATCGCGAAGAGAAGATCAGCGAGAAGATCGACCCACTGTTCAAGGCGCTGCCGGTGGTGTTGGGCGGAATCACCGTGCAACCGCTGGACCAGGATCCCGTCAAGCGATCACGCGCGGTGATGGAACAGGTGG
>JALHNI010000022.1:0-26339 GCA_022843605.1 Bryobacter sp. | reverse complement strand
CGACCGCTTGTACTTCTTCTATGCGACGGCGGCGAGCGATTGGCCAGACCAGGGGCTCGTCTACTCGCTGTCAACGGGCGGCTGGGTGTCCTGGGCCAGCTTCCACGAACCGCCGCGGGCGATGCTGCACGAAGGCGCGGGCGACGTCCTCGGTGGCTTCGCGGGCGGGAATATACTTCAGATGGAAGTGGGCGGGATTGACGACGTGGGGCCGATCCAGGTGAAGTACCTGAGCCGCTTCCTCGACCAGGGGCTACCGGACAACGCCAAAGTGTACGCCGACTTGGTGGTGCAGCATCGGTTGCGCGGCGCGGCCCTGACGGTGAAGGTGCTGCTGGACGACGGCGCGCGTGAGATCGCGGTCGGCACGATCACCAGCCTCGAGAACATCACGGTCAACACCTTCCCGCTAGGAGCCGGCGAAGCGCTGGATGAGGCGGAAGGGGTGGAAGCGTTCAATGCGGCCGTGTTGATCGAAGGGCCGGTGCAGAGTGAACTGCCGGCGGAAATCCTGGATATCTCGATCCGTTACTACGTGCAGGCGCGGGACGCCCGCAGCTTCGATACCGGCATGATCGACCTGGGCAGTGCGGAAGCCAAAGAGGTGAAGGCGCTGCGGGCTGACATCTCGAACGACCTGGGGCAGGTAGAGTTCCGCATCTCGTCTGACCTCTCGCGTGACGGTATTCCTGTGGCGGGTGTTCTGGCTCGGCAAGACGTGGAGGTGACGGCGCAAGGGCCGCGTCGATCGATCACGGTGCCGTTTACGGAGCTAGTGGAAGGGCATCTGATCCGGGCCGTGATCGGCGCCGCGAAGAACTTCCGGCTGTGGTCGCTGTGGCTCTTGGTGCGGAGGCTCGGCGTGCTGGTGCCACCTGAGTGGACGGCGCTTGGGTGGATCTGGACGTCGAATCCTCTCCGCGTGGGGCGCATGGCGAAGGCGCGGCGCTTGGAAGTGGAACTCTGGAGCGCGGGCCCGGTCACGTTCGCGGTGCGGTCGGATGGCCAGACGGCGGGAGCGATCACGGACCGCTGGACGAAGGCGGTCGACACCGGCAACGCAGGCCAGCAAATCCGGGTGCTGCCGATCGATCAGGACGCCTATGGACGGCTGTGGGAATTGCAGGTCCGCGGCGCATCCGGGTACCGGCTTTATCGCGCGCGACTCGAAGTGCGCGATGAAGGCGGGATCTTCCTGCCTGGCGGTGAGGGTGAGTGGGATTCGCAGTGGATGGACCTCGGCGATCCACGCTGGAAGGACATCCAGCAGTTCGCTCTCGAGCTTGAGAACGCGGCGGCTGCCACCGTTACCATCTCGTTCGACACCGGCACGGAAGAGGTGCAGACCTGGGCGAGTGGTGTGCGGCGCTGGATGTACATCAACTGGCGGCGGGATGCGAAGCGCGTGCGCGTGCGAATCGTCTCGACGGGCAACCTGACGGTGCATGACGGCTATGTGCGCGCGGCGGTCTACGGTCAGTATCTGGAGGCGGGCGAAGTGTTCCGGCCGGTTCCGCGTTCGGTGGCGGCGGGCTCGCGGGCGCTATTCCAAGAGATCGAGATCGTGGGCCGTGGCGATAACCCGATCGTTGTGCGCTTTCTGACGGACCAGCCGGGCGATGACTTGGTGATGCGTTACGAGAAAACGCTGCACGCGGTCGGGAACCTCTCCCGCAAGATGCGTTTGCCAGACTGGCTACGCGGGCGGCTGTACGCCGTGGAGATCGAGAGCGTGGGCTTCGCGCTGCTCGCTTGCCGGGTGCGGGTGAAGGTGCAGGGCGCGGCGGGGACGACGCCGTGGGAGTGGGTGGAGTTTGCAGTGAAGGGGACTCCGGACGCGGCAGACGTGAAGCTGGCGATTCCCGGGCCTGGAGAGTGGCGCTGGGAAGACTTCTCGGTGAGGCCGACATCGAATGAATACGAGTGGGTGCAGGTCCCCACGGATGTGATCGAGTGAACATCCGGCCTATCCCGTTCGTTTTGGACCTACGCGAGTTGGTGCGTACCATCAACGACCGGCTGCGCGCGATCAATGAGACCCAGCCCGGCGCCGCTGGCGAAGAGTTCGCTGGCGACATGAAGGGCAAGCGCATCGTCAACCTGGGGCGGGCGGTCAATTCTGGCGATGCGCTAAATGTGGCGCTGGCCGATGAGCGTTACGCGCGCCGTGGGACGGGCGGCAACACGACGACGGTGACTGGCGGCGGTGCGGTTGGGCAGGTGACGCTCTCGGTGCCGGGTACCATTGCCATCGGCGGGGACCAAGCGCCGCGGCTCTCTCTCCCGACGCCGCGCACGCCGATCGAGGTGTTGGTGTTGCTGAAGCAGCCGGGACTCGGGGGCTCGAAGGTGAAGGTGGAGATCGAGCTACTGAAGCCAGATAACACGCGAGTGTCTTACATGACGGCGGAGTTGGCGGCGGGGGAGACATCGAAGTCGGTGGTGACGGGGTTGGGTGAGATCGCGGCGGGGTATCAGTTAGTGCTGAATCTCCTGCTGGTGTGCTTCGACTTTCCAGGGGCAGACCTGACGGTGCAAGTGCGGTTCTGAGCAATTTCGGGGGCGAAGGAGTTGGTTTATGAATCAAGTGAGCGGGGCGATGCCCCAGGTGGATGTCGATCTGGCCTATCAGGAGTACGGCGGATTCGTCGGCCTTCCGTCTGGCGTATATCGCAAGGTTGGCGCTACGCCTGTGCCGATTAAGTACGATCTTTTCCCGGCGATCATTGCCAAGTCAGAGTTCGCGAAGTATCGGGAAATCATCGCAAAGGAGGCGACTTCAGCCAAGCGCATTGATCCCGTCTTCAAGTCAAATGCGTTGGGCGGGCCGCTACTCACTGGCTGGTTTTTCGAGATCGAGGGCGATGGTGGCGTCGTGGATGTTCACATCGGCCAGTTTGCCATCGACTACTTCCAGGGCAGCGCGGATACTCTGCACGGCCTGCGGCAGCAACTTGGCATGGTGAGTGCGCTGTAGAGGCAATCTTTAGACCGGGAACCCCAGGGGCCCCTGCTCTCGCGAGCGAGGCCCCAAAATTATTTGGAGGGTAGGAAATGGCGGACGGAATTTCAAATTTCACGAAGCTGGCTCAAGCTGGTGTCTTGGTGCCGAAATATATGGTGATTTCCATCACTGTGGGGGCCGATCATGACTTCGTCGCACCAGTGGCCTGTAAGGTGGTTGCCGCACAGTGGGGTGGCTACCCAGGTGCTGGCGGCAATGGCGTGATGGATATCAAGAAAATCGCCGTCGATGCGGCGTATGGTGTTGGTCCATCGATCTTCACGGCCACGGCGTCACAGGCGAATGCCGGAACCGCGGATAACTGGCAGACCGTCGCTGGCTCGATCGATGCGGCGATCGCCACGCTGGCCGTGGGAGAGGGGCTGATCGCGACGGTGACCGGAGGCGCTACAACGACCGGCGTGTGGACGCTGCTGCTCGAAGTGCTATAGGGCTATCTCTCCCTCGAAAGGAGAGACCACCCTATGTCTCTGTCCACTGCAATGCGCTCGATTGCGCTCCTCGTGACCCTGTCCGTATCCGCCCTCTTTGCGCAGATTCCCAGTACCTGGGATCCGCCGAAGAAGGCCAAGCCCGTCAAGGCCAAGGTCGTTAAGACTGCCAGGCCTTCCCGGTAGATCAAAGAGCCCCTCGCTTCGGCAAGGGGCTCTTTGCTTTGACAATATCCCCACGTGCCTGAAACCGTTTCTGTCATGCAGCCTGATCGCGCGTGGGCTCTCGTGGGCTTTGACGGCCGGGGCGCTGGTGCCTCTATCCACAATGCGACGGCGACCGGCGCAAAATGCTCTGGCCTATTCGTCGATACCGCCGACTTCGCTGTGCTGATGTTTCACAACGCAGACGACGTTTACAACCACCTGCGGATCCGCCACCTCCCTCGCTTCGACCTCGCCGGCCATACCCTCACTTTCGACATCACCGCGACGAACGTGCAAACGATCGATTCCCCGGCGTTCGCCACCATTCCGTGGGCGTCGATCAGCTTCGCGCGCGATACGCCGATTCCCGAGAACGCCACGCTGGGCCTGTTCGAGTACGCCTCATTGGTGAGTGGCGCGTGGACGGCGGCCTCGGCCACGTTCGAAGTGATCGACGGCGGGCTGCTGGGCTTCGACTGGGTGAGGCTCGGGTACATCAATGTGGTGTGGGAAGTGTTCGCGGATTCCGGCGACTCCGCTGCTGATGTGGCAGAGGCCCTGGCTGACCAGGTGAACGCGACGGACTGGACGGCCATCGGCCCTTCATGGGCGATCCGAGCGATCCGTACCGGCGCGTCGATCAAGTGCGAGGCGGCGCGGTGGGGCAAGGTGAACATCACCGGGCATTTGGTCGAATGGGTCTCAGGCTCGAAGTTCCAAGGCTTACGCCCGGGCGAGACGCTGACGATCGGCGGCGCTCACTTGGCGATTGACACCGTGGAGTCGTCGACGCGGCTGCGGCTGGTGGACTCGCTTGACGGCACTGGGCTTGGTTACACGGCTCCCCGCGGTGGCGTCGATAGCCACGCGATCACCCTCTGGCAGCAGGCGAAGGAACCGGCGCGCCTGAAACTCTCCCCGGGCGATCAGCGGTTGGCAGGTGGGACGGCCGATGCGACCTGGCGGGTTAGCCTCGATTTCAGCGCGCTTGGGCTGACGGCGATGCGGCAGATGTGGTTCACGTTCGCCCCCCAACTGAAGCACTCCGGCGAGTACGTGGCCGAGGAGTGGAGTGTCACGTTCAGCAATTGGGCTTTCTCCGGACCGAACCCGCTGCTGTCGTATCCGGACCCAGCGAAGGGTGTCCTAGTGGGGAGCGATGATTACTGGGCCCGGCCCACGTCGCAATGGGTGCGAGAACTCGGCTTCTACTGGCATGGGCAAGCGATCGGCGCGCGTGTCGCCGATGCCTCGGTATCGGTGCGCTACGTCTGCCAATTTGAGCATGACCTCTACGTCGGCACCAGCCTCTATAGCGATCGCGGCGCGTTGGGTGTCAAGCTCGACGGCGATGCCGAGACGACGCTGAACTGTTACCTCGCCGCCGAACCGCCGGTGAATAATCGGCGGCTGGTGCGCAGCGGCGTGCCGGCCGGTGAGCATACGGCGGTGCTCCGGTGCATGGGATCGGCGCCGGTCTATTTCGACTACCTGGAGGCGGTGGTCTCGACGCATGACGTGGCGGAGCCGGAGCGCGAGTTGCAGATGTGCCCGGCGAACGATTACGGCACCGATCACACGTACAAACTCCCGCCGGAGCGGACACAGTGGGCGCTTGAGAAATTGGGGTTCGTGGGCGACCAGAACGTCTACGTTTCGGTGTTCTGGTGGAACAACTTGCGGAAGCGGGTGAACTTCTCCCTGGCAACGGCGCGCGTATCGTTCGTCGGGGGATTCTCCGCGGGCGATCAGGTGTTCCTGAATCTGTCCGGGCTGCTGGTAGGCAAGAGCGTCTTCGCCGGGGACACGGTGGCGGTGATCGCGACTCACCTGGCGTACTCGCTGAATGCGACGGCGGTGGGTGTTTGGGCGGAGGTAGACGGCGATGAGATCGTGGTGCATAACCGGGCGGCAACGGCGGCTTACAGCTTTACGCTGTCGGGATCGGTACCAGTGGGGACGGCAACCGTTGTTGTCACCGGCGCACTTGACGACGGCGTGGATGGCCAATGGGAGGTTGACCCGCTGGCGCCGGTGGCGATCAACCGCGGCGCGCGCGAGTGGATATCGGCCTGGGCCCGCGAAGCCGCGGTTCGAGGCCGGAAGGTCGCCTTCGCCTACTCCATGGAGTTGACGACGCCCCCGCAGGACGTGCCGGGGGATGGCCGGTACTACCTGAGCCGCTTCCCTGGTGGACAACCGGTGCTGACGGCTACCAGCTTTGGCAGTCTATTCTCAGGCCATTGCGGCTTCACTGAGGCCATGCTCGCGTTCCACAAACAGGTCTATGCCGAGACGGCCGCGCTGATCGAGGCGGAGGGGTTGCCGGTGCTCCTCCAGGTCGGTGAGTTCCTGTGGTGGTTTTTCTCGAATCGCACGGTGCCTGACCTATTCGGCACAGGCCCATGGACGGGCGATTCCAACGAGGGTATGGGCTTCTACGATGAGGACGTGAAGGCAAAGGCCCTGGCGGCGCTCGGTCGGCCTCTGCACATCTTCAGGACGCCGGACGATGACCCCACCATCAACGGAGGCGTCGACGCGCAACTGCTGCGCGATATCCTGCACTCGTACATCGAGCGCTTGCGGGCCCACGTCGTGGCACTCTACCCTGATGCGAAGTTCGAGATTCTGCTGCCGCTCGACGTCTCATTCCCCCGGCAGTATGGCCGGTACAATCTCGGCGGGCGGCTGAACAACTTCGTCAGCGTGCCGGCCACGTTCCTCTCTCCGGACACTGCCCCGTTCGATTACGTGAAGATGGAGGGTCTCGACTTCGGCTCGGGGACGCGCTGGCTCGATGGCGGCAATGAGTGCCGGCGCTATCCGTTCACGGCGGGGGCGTGGCCGAAAGCGAAGTGCCGCTACCTGATTCCGTGCTTCAACGGCGGGACGATCTGGGAGCGCGAACTACAGCAGACGCTCTGGGATGGCGTCGCGGTCAACTTCTGGGCCTGGGATCACGTTTGCTATTTCGGCTGGGAGATGTGGAAGCCATTGCCGCGAAGCGAGGCAATCAACTCGTGAATCAGTTGACGTTAGAACGTCTATGGCGGGCCCGGTTGCCATACCTGCCGGAGGAAGAATTGGATGCGGCGATCGAGCGTTATTTGCAGCAGCTACGGTATCGGCAGCGACGCGCCAAGCGCATGAGCTGGGGGCAGCAAGCGGCCCTGGAGGCTTGGGAACTGTGCGGCTGGCCTCCGGTGATTGTCGCGTGGTACCCGGATCGGTGCCGTCCGGATCAGACGCTAAAGAGGCGGGTTGTAAAAGCCTAAGCAATTTCACCGGCGTGGAAGAGAGCATTGAAGTTAAGTGTGGGTTCCCGCGGCATCTCCTGCCGCGCGTGTGGTCCTGGATCGAGCCGCACCGCGCGAAGCTCTTCGACGATTTCGGCCCTCAGGACATCACCGAATTCATGGCCCAGTGGGACTACCCGGCTATCCTTGCCGCGTCTTGGCAGGTGACGATCGACGGATCGGTGGGCGGCATCGTGCGCCTGTCGGAGTGCCGGCGCGGCGTGATGCAGATGCAGCCCTACTTTCCACAGCGGACGTTCAAGCCGGTGGTCATCGCGACGGCGCTGGAGCAGACGATCCAGCAGGCGTTTGCTGCGACTCCGGAGGCGCGAAAGATCGAGTGGCGTGGGTTCGAGGGTGGCGCGAACCTGATCGGTGCCATCCGCAGAATCGGCGGCAGCCGGGAAGCGCTCATCCAGCGCGGCGCGCTGCAAGGTGGCCGGTGGGTACCGGTCGTGCAGATGGGTGTACTTCGTGAGGAGGTGATCTAAGATGGCGATCCCATGGGGACAGATTGTGACGGCGGGTGCGAGTTCCTTGGCGGGCGCGCTGACGAACCGCTCGAAGACGACGAAATCGAAGTCGACCACGAAACGGGTACTGACGCCGGAACAGCAGGGGGCCAGCACCCTGATCCAGGACCAGTTCCGGAAGATGATCGACAATCCCACGGCCGGGCTTGCGCCATTCAAGACGGCTGCGCAGGGTGCTGTCAACCGCAACTACGCGGCGCTGCCGGGTCGCCTTGATGCTTCGCTCGCTTCACGCGGGTTCAGCCGCGGCGGGCAGACGTCGAGCGGCCGTCGTCAGATCGAGCTTTCACGGCAAGGCGATTTGGCCGGTGTCGAGAATCAATTCGCGCAGCAGGCTATCGGCGAACGCGATAAAGGCTTGGCGCTAGCCGAAAACTTCCGCAACCAGGTCTTTGAGCAGCAGTCTGAAGGCGAGGGTACGGACCCCGGCAACATGCTCGGCGGCGCGGTCGGGGGTGGCCTGCAAACGTTCGTGCTTCTGCAGCAACTCCAAAAAATGATGGCTGGTAAATCATGACCTCAGAGCTCAAATACTTTGGCGGCCTGGCCGTCGCTTCGATTCTTGCTTGGTTGGTGGCCTTGGACTCCATTTACAAAACCCTCTTGATCTTCATTTTCCTGGACGTGTTCTCTGGCGTGGCGGCTTCGTTCGTTAAGAAAAACACGGATTCGCGGGAGGCGTGGAGAGGTATCGTCGGCCGCAAATTCTCCATGGTGCTGGCCGTGTGCACGTTTGCCTACATCCCGCAGTTGTTGGGTCCAGCCGTAGCTGCGGAGTTGACGCTGTTCGGCCTCTCGCTGGGGCAGGGCATGGCGCTCTATGCCTCCGGCGTCGAGGTGATGTCGATCTGTGAGAATGTGACGCGGGGCGGGTTCATCTTCCCGCCTGGCGTGCTGGAGACAATGGGCAAGTATTTGCCTGGCGCGCGGCGTGGCGAGGGAGGGAAGTCCTAATGGCCGAACTTGGCGTGAATCCGGTGATCCAGGGAATCCTGCAAGGGGCGGGCTTGGCCCAGCAGTTCCGGCAGCAGGTGCTCGCGGAGAAGGCGTTCAAGCAGCGGCAGGATGCGCTCGCCGAAGAGAAGGAATGGCGCGAGGACCAGCGGCGCATGCAGAGCCAGCAGCAGCGAATGGGGATGCTCCAGGCTGGCGGACGCGCGGTGAACGGTGGGCAGGTGCGCGATGACTCACAGATGTCGCTTGCCTCTTCGCCGGAGTTCGCTGGTGCACCCGCGGTTGACGTGCGGATGCCGACGATGCGGCGTCCCGCCCAGAGCGAGCGGACCTTTGCAGTGCGGGGCGACGATGGCCAGCAGATGCAATACGAGATGCCCTCGCTGGACGAGACGCAGGCGCGTGGGCGTCAGAACTCGATCCAGGCCTTCCGCGACAAGATCAACGAGGAGTTGATGCGAGAGCGGTTGATGGGGCCGGTGAAGGCGCACAATGCGGGGCTAACGCGGCAGGCTGAGACCGAAGCCACAGCCATCGACCCCGAGGTATTCTCGGAGGCCTTCGCGGGCAACATCGTCCCCGGCATGCGGGTGACGAAAGAACTGGGCGACGCCATTGTGACGGGGGCGCGCCTGCGGTCGGAGGTCTCCGGCAAGAACTCGGATCGGGCGAGCCGGGACACGACGGCGCGAGAGAACCGGGCGGCGGCGGACGCGCGGGCGGCGGCACAGCGGAGCAACAGCCTGTCGATCGCTGGGATGCGTGAAGCGGGGGCGAATGCGCGGCACTCGACCACGGCGGGGGCGCCGGGATCGGAGTGGGTGAAGCCGAAAATCGCCGAACTGCGCGGCTACATCCGTGATCGAGACTCGCGGATCCAGGCCATTGCAAAGCAACTGAAGATGCCCCAGAAGGATGAGGCGACCTCAACCGGCTTGGCGGCTCGGATGAAGGCGCTCGACGCGGAGAAGCGGGCCTTCATGGAAGAGTTGCAGGCTGTCGAGTATCAGGGCAGCATGCGCTAACGCAAGAAGAGTGCCCAGAACGCAATCACGCCAAGGAGTCCAAGGAGCGTGTGGAAGCGTGCTCGGTACTCGAATGCGTCAGAGCAAATGACCACGACGGCTTTAGTGAATGCCCAAAGTAGGGCCCAAAGCGGGACCGAACCAAAGGGCGAAATGATCGCCATCAGCAGGATATTCCACCAAGCCGAGTGGGTCATGATCGCGAGAAAAACGGCATAGGCTGCGCCTATGACGAGCCAGCAAAGAAAGAATTTACTCTCTGGCTCAAAAAAGCGGTCCACTTTGGGAGCCTTCTTTGGCTGCATGAGATCAAGTGTATCCGACTTCCGGCCTCGGCAATTTTCAGCCGATGGCCAACCCGAACGCCGCCGCCTTACTCCAAACTCCTGACTTTCAAGCGCTCCCCGAAGATCAGCAACTTGCGACCCTGTCCTCTGCTGACCCTCACTTCGCGGGGTTGACGGACGGGGCGAAGCGCCGCATTCTCCAATTTAATCGGCCAAAGCCGAATGTGAATCAACAAGCGGCATCGATCGAGAGGTCGGCAGTTGGTGGCCAGATGCCGGTGCCTGGCGCCCCACAAATCCCGATGCGGCCGGTGGAATTACTGACCGGGCGGGAGGACTTGGCTTCGCCCGTAACGGAGCAATCCGGCGTCATGCGCAAGCTGGCGGACTTCAGCGACAACATCGACCGGGGCACGGCTGGCGTAGCCCTCGGCATGGTGGAGGGTGCGGACCAACTCAATCAGCGCATCTGGCAGCGCTTTCCGGCGCTCGATCCTGTGACCTCGCGGGTGCGTGGTGGCCTGGATTTAGCGCGCACGGTACTCCAGCAGGGCGAGAGGACCACGGATTATCAGCAGGTGATCGCGTCGAACCCGGACAAGTGGACGGACCCGCGATTCTACGCCCAGTTGGCCGGCAATGCGGCGGGTTCGATGATCCCTACTGCTGCTGTCGGTGGCGCTGGCATCGTGGCCATGGAGAAGCTCGGCGTGCAGGGGTTCGCGAAGTTGCTGGCCGGTGGCGCGTTAGGCTCCGGCTCGGAGTTGATTAGCGAAGCTGGGGCACAAGCGGCGAAGGCTCGCGACATATACAAAGCCTCCCCGCTGGCCATCGAAGCTGTGTTCGATGAAGCGCTGAAGCAGGAGGGAATTCCCACCTTCGCTTTCAGCTTCCTGCATGCCGATGGCGTGGTGGGCCCGATTCGTCGGCGACTCCTGCAAGGTGCGCTGGAAGCTGGGCAGGAAGTGGCCCAAGGTGAGACGGGGCAACTGGCACTTGAACGGCAACTACCTGTGGGTACTGTGGCCCCGCGCACGATGGATGACCGGCTGCAAGAGGTGGTCGGCGGCGTCATGGGTGCGAACGTCGTAGGGCCGATGGTGGACCGGATTACGGGCGGGGCACCGGCGGAGAGCCAAGTCAGTCCCGTTGCGTCGCCGGTCCAGCAAGGGAATACGACGCCGATGCCGGTGTCTAAGTCCGAGGACCGCATCAAAAACGTACCGCCTGTGGAACGGGAAGCGAAGCTGGCCGAGTTGCGGGACGTGCAAGCTGGCCTAACGAAGGCGCTGGTCAACGGCCGCATCATCTCGCCGGGGACGGGGAAGGTTGTCGAGTTGACGCCGGACTACCGGCAGTTGCTCGAGCGTGACTATGAGGCCAATGACGCGACAATCGCGGCGCTGGAGGCGGCGATGCCGAAGCCAGTGGAAGCGCCAGCACAGGAACCGGGCGAGGTAAGCGCGCCGGAACCGCTGGCCGAGCCCGCGGCCCCCAAAGCAGAGACGGCCGTCTCAGTGGAGCCCCGCCTTCCCCGCGTCGAGCCCGCGGTGGGCCGCGAGATCAACATCGAGATCCCCGGCGAGAAGCGGAGCTATCCAGCCCGCTACGCCGTACGCGAGTTGGCTGACGTGGTGCCGTCGCACAATGCCCTCAACTTCAACCCGAACCCCGCGTACGAGTACACCAATGACCGCGACTACACCGAGGCCGACAACGCGGCGCGGGTGATCGGCCATGCACTGCCGGACACCTTCAACCCGGAATTCATGGTGACCGATTCGCCCACGGCCGAACAGGGCGCTCCGATCATCGACCCTCGTGGGAATGCGCTCGGCGGGAACAACCGGACCATGACGCTCACACGCGTCTATACCGATAATCCTAAGGGGGCCAAAGCGTACCGGGCGGCGCTCGAAGCGAAAGCGGCGGGCCTGGGGATCAACCCCGCGGCGATCGCGCGCTTTCAAAAGCCGGTGCTGGTGCGGGAGCGCGTGGGTGAAGTGAATGCTCAGCGCGAGATCACGGACTACAACAAAACGGCGGCGGCACGGCTCAAGCCTGGCGAGCAGGCGGTGACCGACGGGAAGCGGTTGACGGCTCGCACCATCACCGAACTGTCGGCGCGGCTGGGCGAGTTGGGAGAGGATGGCACTCTGGCGGCGGCGCTGCGCGACGACAACGGGGCCGAGGTGTTGGCGCTCCTTGAAAAGGATGGTGTCGTGACGCCGCAAGAGCGGAACGGCTTGCTGGATGATCGGGACTTCCTGACGCCGGAGGCGAAGGCCCGGATCGGGCGGGCGCTGGTGGGGCGGCTATTCACGTCGCCCAAGGCCTTCGACGCAGCAAGCCCTGCGATGCGCAACAAGCTCGAACGCATTGCACCGCATCTACTGCGGCTGGAGGGCCGCAAGGATTGGGCGTTGCCGGTGGATGAAGCGATGGCGCTGCTCGAAGTGGCGCGCGTGCATGGGCAAACCAATCTGGATGATGTCGCCAATCAGCGCGGCTTGCACTCCTCGCGGAAGTGGTCGCCCGAAGCACTGGCCGTGGCAAAGGCGCTGCAGAAGAACCCGAACGCGGCGGTGAAGGCATTCCGGCTATACGCCAATGAGGAAGCGCGGTCCAGGCCCGGCGCACAGAAGGGCATCTGGGAGCCGTTGACGCGGCCGGAGGCGTTTGCGGTGGCGTTCGAAGAGCAGATGCAGGCGGGCGTGCTGGAGTCGCTGCCTCCTCTGCAGGAAGCGGCACTCAAGGCGCGTGTCGAACCGGCGTTAGCGGCACTGAAGGGGGCTCTGCCGAAGTGGGTGGTATTACCCGCAGTCGGCAAGCGTCCCCCCATTATCCTGGTGAATCGGGCAGCCTTGAAGGTGTTGCGCGGCAACGTGAATACGTACGGCTTTCGCGCGTTCGGGCCTGCACCGGCGTACATGGCGCACAAGGCATCGTTTGCCGGCTATGGTGAGCTCGCGAAAGGCATCACTGCCGCCAACGCCAAGGGTGAGGGAATCGTGGTGGCGCTGGGTCGCAGTCTGCCGGACACCATGACCACCATTCGGCACGAACTGACCCACTGGCAGCAAGGCGCGATCGCTGGCAGGAAGGGCGCCACGGAAGATCACGTCGACATCGCCGAAATGAAGAAACACCCGATGTACCCGCGCATCAAGACGGCGTTGTCGAACTGGGGGTACACGCTTGCTAACTATCCCAACAACCATGACCCCATCATCATCGCGGAAGCCGGGGCATTTATCGCGTCCGGCGAGTGGTCGCAACTCGGCCTAAGTCTGGATGAGGCCTACGACTTTTGGGATTACTATCGCAGGAAGGTGGCCGAAAAACACGGCCAAGAGGCTGCGGACGAACTGCTGAGTTATGCTGTGGATGAGGTCGTAAATGCAGGAATTACCAAAGATGCCGGAGTCGATAGCGGAACGGGCGAAGATCCTGGCCAAAGCGCGGGATCGGGAGGAGTTCAAAGCGATCATGGCACATTGGTACCCGGACAAAGTGGACCCGGATCCAAAGGCACCGAAGCTCTAAAAACCAAACCCAAACAGATGAGCCTGTTCGATCCTGAGCAGGACATCCTCTTTCATCTGGGCTCGAAGGACACGGCGGTCTACCGTGGCGCGGAGTTACTCGCTGAGCACTCCGGCATGAAGTCCTGGTCCGCGGCGATGGTCAAGGAGTTTGGCGCAGAAATCACGCCGAAGCTACTGGAGATCCGCGCGGCCGCCGAGAAGTTGCGCGACGAAGGCACTGGTGAGTTCTCGCCGGAGCAAATCGAGCAGCGATCGCGCGAAACCATGGAGCGCGCGGGCCTCATCCCCAAAGCGGAGAACGCCTGGGTGAAGTACTTCAGTCCGCTTGGCACCCGCCTGCGTCGCGCCGGGGCTGGTGACCTGGTGGTGTCTGTCGAGCGCATCCGCCTCAACTCGCGCCGCATGGCTGGCGGTCTCATCTGGCGCTTGGCTGGCTCCGGTATGCGCCAATTATCGACCAAACAGCGGGACAACCTACTCGATGTGCTCGAAGGCCGGGCCGAGGCGATGGACGAACAGACGGCGGCGGCGGCGCGGGTAGGGCGCGAGATCACCGACGAAATGGCCACCTTGGCTGAGGCGCTCGGCGTGATGGTGCGCACCGGTGACGGCACCAAGCGGCGCTTCCAGGCGCGCCAGAACTACTTCCCTCATCTCATCCGCGCTACCCGATTCTTGAAGTCCGGTATCATCCGGGCGGACGTACTGCGGAACATGGTGCGCACGGCACCGGCCAATGGCATCGCCATGAATGAGCGCAAGGCGCAAGAGCTCCTGGATTCGTTCATCGTCTTCGTCGACAAGGGGGGGCGGCAGCAAAAGCTGATCGACTATCTGATTGAGAGTGGGCAGGCGCTTACCGAAGGTGCTGCGGAGAATAAACTTGCCGACTGGAAAGAGCATACCCAAGGTCCGAACCGTGACGGATCGCTTGAGTACTCGCGCGAACTTGATCTGCCGTTCTATGACCCGGATCCGGTTCGCGTCCTCGAGCAGCACGCCGAAAGCGCGTCCGGACGCTTGGCGACGATTGCCGAGATGGGGCAGGACCAAGAGGCGGTGTGGGAAGTGGTGGCGCGGGTACGCAGGGCGGGCGGGAATCCCGATCTAGTGGCGGACCTGATCAACACGGTGCTGAACGGCGTCCGGACGACGGAAGAGGATGCGCGTGTGCCTCGCTTCCTAATGAGCATGCAGTTGATGCGGTTGGGCCTCGCCGGCATCGAGAACGTGGGGCAGGCGCTCAATGTGTTGGCCGTCGCTGGCGTGCCTGGCTTCGCCGCGGCGCTCGCTCGCGTGCCGGCTGGGCGCGAGTTCGCTTTGCGTTCCGGCGCCCTGCGAGACGCGAACATCCATTCGCTTGATGCGGTGTTGGCCGGTGAGACTCGCCGCAACCTGAAGCGCCTGGTCGAGGAGATCCGGGCAGGCAAAGCGCCGTTGCGCGATCTGGGCCGGGCGGCGATCGAAGCGGCGACGGTAGGCCTGCGGGTGACGGACGAATGGAACCGGGTGCTGGCTGCGCAAGCCGGGGCCGTGGTTGCCGAACGCAACCTGAAGGCGCTTCGGGCGGGCGACAAAAAGGCGGCGGAGCATCTGCGGAAGCTAAAGATCGATCCTGACAAGGCGAAGGCCGGGCTCACTTACCAGGATCTTTCGAACGCGGCGCTGGTGATGTCGGACGTGACGCAGTTCAATTCGCGTCCGGAGGAGATGCCGGAGATCGCGGGCCATAACTGGGGCCGCGTGATGTGGCAGTACAAGAACTTCAGCTACCAACAGAGCCGCTTCGTCTACCGGCAGTTGGTGCAGGGGGACTTCGACAAGCGCCTGACGGGGCTATTCGTCTTCCTCGTGCTGTACCCTGCGTTCGGCGAAGTGGCGGTGGCGCTGCGGAACTTCCTCACCGGCTACACGAAGGCGCGGCCGGAGGGGCTCAAGCGCTACCTGGATGACTTGGCGCGCATGGGCACCCTCGGCATGAGTACGGACCTATCAGTAAGGATGGGCCGCTACGGCGGCGCGGTGGGCTGGGCGGTGGGGCCGCTGGGCGGCACCGTGGACTCGACGTCGAAGGCGATCTCGACGACGATGGAGGGGCAGGAGTTCGAGAAGCAGCGGACGGCCTGGGTGCGAGCGCTGATGCAGCACATGCCGTACGGGTCTATGTTGCGGCAGTACGTTGATCCGCCGAAGCGGTAAGTATCCACTCCCGGCAGATGGCGATAATGCGTAGTAGGGGCAGAAGGGCGATGGCTTTCCGCTCGTCATGTTGATTGTTTTTTCTCGAACTGTTTCAGTGTGTACTCGATTTTGGAAGCTACAGCAAACGGAGCCTCGGCCAGCAGTCTCTCGTATGTCGAAAGTTCAATGAACTTCAGTTTGACCTTGCGGGCGAACTCTCCGAGGGATAACCCGCAAGCACGCCGGCGCGAGGCCCAGAGCCCCTGAGTAGGCCCAAGTTGATTCGCGAGTGCACGCTCCTTGTCGCGGCAGTCGTAGCACTGGCGGAGTACTCGCCATGCGTGCGGCTTCTTCTCGTGGTGAAGGTGCGCTCCAGCCGAACAAGCGACGTCGCTAGGACGCAGTTCCCTGTTGCAGTGGATGGAGCCCATCATGTTGCAGGTCATCGATCGCCCCAGCGATTTGCCGCGCACCCGATGACGAAATCATCAACGTCGGTGAACGTGATCCACTTTTTCACCCCTGCATCTCCTTGACGATCTCTAGCATTTGGAATAGCTTGGCGGCGATCATCCGCAAGCTCTCGGGGCGGCTGTCCGCGGGCCGGGTGACCAGTTCGCGAAGCCGCTTCGACACGATGACATGCTGGTCCAGCAGATGGCCGTAGATCTCGAGCGTGTCTTTGCCGACTCGCTTCGGTTGCAGGACGGGCACTCGGCTGGGGCGCGTCACCTCAGGCGGCTGTGGTGACGGTTCGTCGACAATGCGGCCTGATTCGTCGACGAAATAGTCTGGGTCGTTTAGGCCACCCTTAACCAGGGTTCTGCGTGGGGAATCGACGTTCACCTTGATACCGTCGATCGCGGCATTTATTCGTTCGTGCCGATCGGCGAGCACGTCACGATCGGCGGGCGGAATCTTCTTCACGTCCATGGGGTTCCTTTCGGTCGGGCTGGGTGATCCAGTTGAGAATGAGGGCCAGGGTTGCGCCGTCCATCATGCGGCCAGCTTCGACGCTGGCGATGGTGGAAGGACTGACGCCGATCTGCTCGGCGAGGTCTTTGGCGTGCATCCGCTCTTGCAGGCGGTAATGGGCGAGGAGTTTGGCAAGGTGCTTCATCGGGTGAGCCTTCGTTGACGGGTGAAGCGATACTGCGTCGCCTGGGCGACTGGTGGCCGGCGGGCGACGTATCCGCAAGCCACACCGAAGAAAAAGGCCGCGAGGCAAAGTAAGCCGGTCATCGGCCTTCTCGAATCAAGCGCATGATGTTTTCGATACACTGGGCCGCCGAGTTGGCGACTTCGAGCACTTGGCGAGCCTGCTTGAGTTCCTCTCGGAGAATCCCGATTTCGGCCAGCGCTTTATCCCGCTCTGCCTCCGCCGCCCGTCGCCGCTCTAACTCAGCGTTTGCGCGCTCGATGCCATAGTCGGCCAGCATCTCTACAACCGTCGACAACGTGAAGCCGTCGCCTGCGAGTGTGAGCCTCGGGTAACCAGTTGACATCACCCACTCCCGCGCCCTCTCTTGGTTCGTCATTAAAGAAGCCCTCCTCTCATCTGCCGAACGGCGCGCTGGTAGCACTGATACGCGTGCTGCTCACTGCTCATAAGCATGTCCCCAATTTCGCGGAATCGAAACCCCTGAAGAAACTGGTAGATCACAAAGCGGTCAACCGGATTTGTCACCAGTGGCAGACGCTGTCTAAGTTCGATGTGCTTTATGAAATCGGCGCTAGGCCCGACTACTTGTTGCGGCATTTCGACGCGCAGTATGGGGATTCGACCGCGAGACCCGGACCCCTTTGCTGGCGCCAGCTTCTTCTTCGTGTAATCGCGAATAGCAGATTTCACCTTGATCGAGGACCAGGTAACGAGGTTAGCTCCAGCATTCGGTTGATAAGTGCGGATGGCGTCATGGATGCCCACAAGTGCAGCGGAGAAAAGTTCATCTGCGTCTTGATTGGGGCTGCTTCTCCGTCTTTTCCATGCCAGGAAGCGGGCGTTATCGAGCAGCTTGCGCCACACCTCGGGCGGGAGTTCTGGTTGTCGGGCCATCTGAGTGGCGGCTATCGCCATGTGCGTACTTCCTCTTTTCTTTCCGGGATGCGGGTGGTGAGATACCAGAGGGTCGGCAGAACGTCGACCCAAAGCCACCAGAGGGCGGCGCGCACATTCAACAGCGCGAGGGCTGCCAAGTGCAAGGGCGAACAGTGAAAGCGGAAACAGAGCGCGAATAGTAAAACAAGTGCTCCCATAGCGGCGGCTTGAGTGGGCTGGGTCATCGCGGAAACTCCCGTACGCGCAAATCCTCGGGCCATTCGGCCATGTCGCCACCCTTCTTATCCTTGAGCTTCATGTAGTAACGCCCGGTCGGATCATCCTCAAATGGAGCCTTCGGACGCGCGCCAAGTTGCTTCACGAAGCACGCGACCCCAGCCGCCTTGCACTGCTTGACCGTCTGTCGAGCCCAGGCGATATCGAACGGTCGCGCGCCGGGGCCGGACTCGCCGCCGATGATGAGCCAGTCGAGACATTTGCCGGATACCTTAAAGTCGGGGACGCCAATTACGCCACTGACGCTCTGCAAGAACCAGCCACGCTCATTCTTGATGCGGTTGAAATCCACCGGCCCCAGCGCTGGCTCGTAGCTCACGAATCGCTTGGCCGCCGGCGTCGCCAGTAGGTGCGGGATACGCTCGTCGGCCCGCTGCTGGTCCTCGACGCTGACGCCTAGCCAGACGTTGGGGAGTGGCCAGTGGACCGCCAGCCACATTGACGGGTCTTCACCTGTGCGCTTCTCGTAGAGTGATTGGGCTTGGCCCTCAACGAAGACGTCCCGAGTCATTCCGCCAGCTTCTTCAGATGGGCCGAAATACTCCCGCATCCGATCCGCGCGTTTCGTCAGCACCTGATAGGTGATGTGCGGCGTCAGCGCCATGACGGCGAACACGCGGTCAATGGCCTCATCTGGCAAGTTCTCGTGGAACAAATCGCTCATCGAGTTGACGAACACGCGGCAAGGCTTGCGCCACGATAGCGGCTCCAGGAGTTTGTCTTCGATTAGGTCGACCTTGCCGGTCCAGTGCGCGCCGTCGCTTCTCCGCTCAGCGAACAGGTGGAAAGGGCCGGGTGGTCCTACAGTGGTTATGTTGCCAGGCATCCCATCCCCGTCATAGATCACTTTGTGCCCATTGCAGAACCGGCCGGCGTGGCGCTCCGCGTAGCAGTGGACGCAGCCGGGGCTGATCCGCGAGCACCCGCGTACGGGATTCCAGGTGCGGTCAGTCCATTCAATTGTCGTCTCAGGCATAAAGGGCTCCTTGTGGGTCTTCTTCTTTCTGTGGCTCTTGGAACCGGGTATGGTGCCGGACGAACTCAAGCGAGCATCGTCCGGAGCTTCCATTCCGTTGCTTGGTTACCCACAAATCCGTCTTGATGGTCGTAATGTGCGGGTTGATCTGGGCGGCCTGCATGTTGTCGCGATCCGGCCAGATGTAGAGGATGTTGTCGGCGTCCTGCTCAATGGCTCCCGAGTCGCGCAACGTGCCGTTGCTCGGTGGCTTGCCTAAAGCCCATTGCTCCTTCTCGGCTTCGCGGGACAATTGGCTCAGTAGTAGTAGGTGAGCATTGCGCTCCTGCATGGCGATCTTCAGTTCGCGGGTGATGACGGCGATTTCATTGTTCCGGTTGTCCTTCCCTGGCGCGCTCATCAGCTGCAGGTAGTCAACGACCACCAGCCCGACTGGCTGTTCCGCCTTCGCGTTCAACTGGCCAAGCGCTCGGCTGATTTCACTGGCTGAAATGCGTGGCTTCTCGCAAATGTGAAAATCGGCGGCACCGATAGCCGCGGCTGCCTTTGACAGCCGTTCGCGCTCGAAGTTATCTGCATGGGGCCAGTGGTACGCGTTGGTCTGCGACTGCTGGGCCAGCATCCGGCGAATCAATTCACTGTTATTCATCTCCATCGAAACGAAGAAGACCGGCGCCTGCGACGTGGCCTCAAGCGCCAATTGAAGTCCTAACGCGGTCTTGCCCCAGGACGGCCGCGCTGCCACGATGGTCATTTCCCCGGGCCGGAAGGTCCCCAGGATCTCTGCCAGGGATTCGAAGTAGGGGATGATGCCCGCTGCTTTGGCCGGCGGGTGAATCAGGTTCTGTAAGCCGATCTCGGCGATGATGTCGCCTACTCGGCGGACCGGCGACTTGTACGAAGCCGCTCCCAGGTCGACGATGCGCTTCTCGGCGTTTTGGCGTACGTCGTCAATGGGCTGGGTTTCGTCGCAAGCGGCGTGCATCGTATGCCACGCCGTTTGGATCAGGTTCCACCGGGCAGCCTTGTCCTTGACGATCTGGATGTAGCCGTCGAGGTTGAAGATCTGCGGCAAGCCGTCATCAAGCGAGATCAGGTAGGAGAGTCCGCCGACAGATTCCAGCCAGCCGCGGTTCATGAGCTCATCGGCCAGGATGACGCGATCAACCTTGAACTCAGAATGCAGGTGCAGGATGCACTGATAGATCCGGCGGTTCGCCTCGATCGCGAAATCGTCCGGCAGTAGCAAAGCCGACGCGGCATCGATCGCCGATGGCTCCAGGAGAAGGCAACCAAGAATGAATCGCTCGGCGTCGAGGTTGACGGGGCGTTGTAGATCTTCTGTCATGACAGCCGCACCGTCATCCACCAGCGCGCAACTCGCATCTGATAGCTGACCTCCCCCAGGACGGCGCCATACCACCGCTCGACGTGCCACGCCAGGCGTTCGCGCCATGCGCAACCCTCGGGAGCGGCCTGCCTGGGTCGAGGCACCCGCCACGGCCGCCAGAACCGCTGGTCGGGTAGCTGCCAATCGAGTAGGGCTTCTTCATCGGCAAGCCGCTTGGCGACTTGTGTGTAAAGCTCGGCGAGATCTTTATCGTTCATCATCGTCTCCCGTACGCCTTCAGCCACACCAGCGCATCGCGCAAGCAATGCTCCCACGTCTCATAGCCGCCGAGGTCGAATGCGCTGCACGGCCAGCGAAACCAGCGATTACCGCCCTTGACGATGCGGACCTTCACTGTGCACCTCGCAACAACGCTTCAATGGCGGCCAAATGCTGGCGAATGGCCTTCACCGCCTCCGGCTGCAGCGTCCGTGGGTGATTTGCCGCCCAGTACTTCGTACGGCAACGGCCTGAACAAAACAGCTTGTCTGGTCGCCCACGGAAAGCCTTTTCGCATGCCGGATTGAAGCATGGGCGCTCGTCGTAGATTTTCTTTCTGCGCAATCGGGAATCTCCTGGATGGGAAGTTATGGGGCTGAGGCGTTTGTAACGCCTTCTGCATGGCAAAGCTCTCCAAATCGACCGCCTCTGATTCGAGATCAGCGGGGCAAATCGGCCCGGTTGAACCTGTTTGGTGTCGGCGAGGTCTTGGCCGGAGCCTTCACGCCGAGGTACCCTTCGTCCTTCAGCCACCAGTGCAGGTCCTTTGGACGGTTGCGCATCTGTGGCCAGTCCGGAAGCGCAACCCGGTGAGCCTGGACGATCGAGGCGGCGACCGCTGGCCGGTTCGTGGCTCGGAACAGGATCTGGGCCAGTTCAGCGCCCACCAGTTTCGGTTCGGTGACCGTGAGGCCGCCGGCGGTGTGCTGGCCGATGAGGGTTTGGCGGGTCGACTCGACCAGCACGTCCCCATCGGTGGGTTCGAAATCGGGCAGCGGCGGCGCCACCGACTTCGCCTTCGACTCCGCCTTCGGAAAAGACGACTCCGCCTCCGCCTCCGACTCCGCCTTACGCGGTTTTTCACCGTGGATCACAGGGAGAGGGCACCGTGGCTTGCTCTGTTTCCGCTGATCGAACTCCTGGATCTGTATGTATTCTTTGCCACTTACCTCATATTTGAGGATGAGGGGGCGAGGCCCACTTATACACTTTTGCAGCAAATCACAGATTTTCACCGTGGATTTCGGTGGTTCATCGTAGGGGTACAGTTTCCCACGGAGGACCGTCGGATTCCACTCGATACAGCCGTAGTCGTCAACCAATGCGAACAGTGAAAAGTAGAAGCGGAATGCGTCATCGGATAGTGCGCCAATGCGCTCCGACGTGACGAACCCTTCTCTTAGCATGCGTGTTGGCATAGGTCCTATTCGATCCCCAGGCTGGCCCGAATGGCCGCTTTCTGCTTCTTCTCTTTGTGGCGCTTGTTGGCCAGTCTCTGCTTCGCTGCAGCGTGTTCCTTACGCTTCTCCTGACACTCCGGTGCGAGGCACCATTTCTGTTCGGGATAGCCCATCAGGGTTTGCTCACAGCCTTGGCAGGTGAACGGCCGCGGCGCCGGTTGACCGATGGTCAGCGCTGGCTTCTTTGGCGTCGGGCGTGTCTCGTGAACCCAAGTCATGCACTGACCGCCTTCTGCCATGCGCGGTACTCGTCATCGGTGAGACCCTGAGCGGCGGCCTCTGGGTTCAGTTGCGCCGGCGTCGACGGCCGGAACGCGCGCAATGCGATCTCCTCTGGCGTGGCGGCGAAGCTAGCGAATGAGTACATGCCGCATTTGCAGCTCCAGTTGAACTTCCACTTCCATTCGTGGACGTGGGGCGCGGGCTCCTTGATGGCGGGCTGGGCTGGCGTCTCGTTGTGCCAATCCGCCGCCGACTCGTGAAATGCGTGTCCACAGCCTACGCGGCAGTGAAGCGTGTGACGGTCTTCGGCAAGCCGCTTGAGGCGGTGATCGCCGCAAACCGGGCATCTGGGGTACTGGTCGACAGTGTTAGCCATGGCTCGCCGTCCTCCACAAGTGGGCCAGCCAGACAAGGCAACCGGCAAAGACACTGAGCAACAACATGAAGATGAAGGCCCATTGCCAGAGGCCACGATCAAACTCGGCATCGTCGACAGTGGGCCGGTAGATGAGGCAGTAGAAGAGCGCGCGCAGTTTCCTCATGATTGGATCCTCACGGTGACTGACTCCGCGCCGGAGTTGAGTAGGTAGCCAGCAATCAACGCCAGCGCTTCCTTGACGCTCTCTCGATTGCGCTTGCATTGCACTAGGGCCTCGCGCACTGGCGGGCGCCGGCGACGCTGCAATTTGCGGAACTGTGGATCGAACTCCTCGAGCTTGGCGGTCATGGACGCGTCGACAGCCGCATCCTGCACGATGATCCCCATCTTGGCTAAGTACTGCCGGTCGGCGCTATTCACTGCGCACCTCGCTTGTCCACGTTCGCGCAGGTGTAGTGAACGCGCTGCCCGCGGCGATTCCAGTCGAAGCTATCGGGCTCCATGCAGGGCTCTCCGCATTCCACGCATGCCGTGGGGTCGTAGTCTAATCCGCGTGACGGATCGTTCTGCATGGGCGTCGCCGTCTTTGGGGTCTCTGCCTTCAGCCGATCAGCCAACGCTTTCATGGATGGCTGCGCCAAGACTTGCGTCAGCGCGGCGTCGTAAAGCTCTTCGGGGTTGACGCACTGGCCGACGTAGTGCTGATTCAACCAGACCCCGCTGGTCGGGTCGAGGTGGAGGTACATGCGCGACGATAGGCGGATCGAGATATCCACCTCCAGCCCGGGCATGGGCAGGTCTCGCGGCGGCGCGTTAAACGTTTTGATGACTTGTTGTAGGGCGTGGGGCACAAAGTCTCCTTACTGAAAAAGTGCGTGGGTACTCTTGGTTTTGGCGTTGGCAAGCCAAGTGAACTTCTCGGCGTACCAAGCCTTGAAGCGTTCCAGATCGTCGAGAACAATGACCAGCCCGCCCCGCGTGCGCTCGCGTAGGATCCATTTCTTTTGCTGCGGGTTGGCCTTCTTGTTCTTCTTTTTGAGTTCGACCCAGAGAACGACCGCTACGCCATTCTCCAGGTACCGAACGCATTGAAAGTCAGGCATGCCGGGTTCGCCGGTGGAGAAACCGAGGCTGGCATCGATAGTCCGCTGGTTACGAATAAGCCGCCAGCCATGTCTAGCCATGAACGCTTTAAACGCCTTGGTGAGGCGTGCCTCTGGCGTGGGCGGCTTCTTCGCTGGTTTCACTACCTTCCCGCCACGCTCGGCGATGAAAGTGGCTAGATCTGTGGCAACCCGGGCCATGCCTACTTACTGCCTTTCTTGCTGGCGTTGATGGCCTGGACGGCGGTTTTCGATACGTCCTCGGCTTCGACCAGGGGCAGGTTGTTCTGCACTTCCAGCGGCCGGAAGTGCATGTTCGCCTCGGTCGAGGTAATCGCCTCCAGATAGCCTGCGATATCCACCACTTGATTCGATGTGCGAAGCTTGCAGCGGAGATAGAGACCAGAATCCTTGAGCATCAAGAGCTCGAAGTTGGTGGCTTCGTCGACGTGTAACTCCAGCTTGCCGTTTGGTAAGTTCGGCACGTTGAACTTGACCTGGGCGGCTTTGCTCGCCAAGTCCAGGCCCAGAAACGCAAAGTTGATGCGCTGGCCGTTGTGGTAAACGTCGTTGTACACGTCGAGCGCCTTGAGTAAGTCGGCGACGGCGGGCATTTGGATGTTGATGGAAAGCGCGTTATTGCCGTCGCCGGGGGCAATTGTGACGCCAGTGATCGCCACGAAGGTAGCGAGGAAATCTTGATCGATTAGTTTTGGCATGAGATCCTTTCTGTGGGGTTGGTTTGACTGGCCGGTGCCCCCCGGCATCCGGCCAGTGCTCCATGAAATGTGAGTCAGAGTTACTTCATAAGGCACCTCCTGGCTGGTTGCGAGAACCGTTAGTTAGTCGGCGACGTTGCGCGCAGACTCGGCAGCGTGGTCGTACTCCTGCACGATGCCGATCACCCACTTACCTGGGTCGAGCGCGATCGGCGCGTGCTCTTCATGGGTGACCGTTGCGCCATCCTCGGCATCCAGCAGCATCGTGCCGCCTCCGCGGTCGTACAGCGTGCCAGCGTTGGCGCGGTGAGCGTGTCCGGTGACCTCGCCCTCGGCCAATACGCGATGATTCAACTTCTTCATTGGTTGGTCCTTTCGTGGTTAGGAGATAGAAGCGGGGAACGGTTGAAACTTCGTCGCTCCCTGCGGGAACATCAGCACATCGCCTTGCTGGTGCCATTCGGCACCGTTCGGCGAAACTTGCTTGGCGGTGAGGCCGTTGCGAAAATTGAGCGCCTGTTGTACGGTCTGGCACTCGTTCGGCACGCCTTCGAAATGCGTCAAGCCCACGGACGGGTTGAGCATCTTGAGGTAAGTCCACTGCTCGCCGGCGACGGCGAAGCGATGAAGCTCGTACGGGTGCTCCCGCCCGTCCTTGGTGCGATACGTGGCGCTATTGATCGGCCCGGTGCTCAGCGCTTGGCAGATGCGCTCGGCACCGACTTTACGCACAAACTCGCGGCGCACTTCGGCGTTGTCGATGGTGGTGAGGCGAAGTGGGTCAAGGTCGCGCTCAGCAGTCTGTACTAGCCACTCCGGCACGCGGACGCCATTCAACGCATAGATCGCGAAGCCATCAGGGTAAGCGATGGCCGGCCCGGCCTCGGAGTGGATGCGGCCGTCCTTCAATTTGCAGACGTTATGGCGCTCACTGATGAAGCACATGCCGCGGTGAGGTAGGAACCAGCCCGCGGACTGGGCTATCAGCCAGAGCCCGCCCAGTTTCTCCGTATGCGCAACCAGCCCACACGCGTCGTGGAAGTACTCATAGAAGGCCAACCAGCCCGCATCGTGTTGTCCATATCCGGAGTCCCCGACGGAGTCCCTGACGGAGTCCCCGACGGAGGCCCTGACGGAGGCCCAGACGGAGGCCCAGACGGAGTCCCAGACGGAGGCCCTGACGGAGGCCCAGACGGAGTCCCTGACGGAGTCCCAGACGGAGGCCCTGACGGAGTCCCCGACGGAGGCCCTGACGGAGGCCCAGACGGAGTCCCTGACGGAGTCCCAGACGGAGGCCCTGACGGAGGCCCCGACGGAGGCCCAGACGGAGTCCCAGACGGAGGCCCAGACGGAGTCCCAGAGCGCGCGGTCCTTGAGGACGGCGCGCGTCAAACCTTGCGACAAGGGCGACCCACACCAGACGATCTGCGGCTTCGCCAATCCGGCGGCGGCGTAGGCCAATTCGATACCACGCTCGGCGTCGGCGCGATTGGCTGGCTCAGTCGAGAGCCCGATGGCCAGCCACTTATCGCGGTACTGCTTCATCAATTGCTGCTGCTCGGCAGACAGCGTCTCAATTCGCTTCATGGAACGATTCCTTTCGGGAGTTTTGGTAGAGCCGGATAATCCGTATGGGAAACGTGGCCGCGCGTCCGCGGTTCGCTGTCCCCGGCACAAGGTCGTGGTTACTTACGCTGCAGGGACTTGCCGGGCACGCTCTTGGCGCCGGGGACGGCTTTAGAGATGAACGTCTCTTTCTTGTCCCACGCGGCAAAAGCCGGATCACTCTTGAGCGCTTTGCCGATGCGCGCCTTGTCGGCCTCTCCCTTGAACATGACTTCCGCGCTGCTCGCAAGCCAGGGATTGGCCGCAACCAACTCCAGCCACATGGACCCGGGCATCCTGATCTCGAGCCGTTGCCACTCGACGGGCAGGGTCTCGTCGGTGACGATGCTTGCTGCGGATCCGCGGGTGGTGAGGGTGACGGTCTCTCCGTGCAGCACTTCCACGCCGCGCGACTCCATGACACCGATAACGTACTGCTTCAGCCACTTGATGCGGTTGTCTAGGGCGCGGTTACGGTTGTCAATGCGGGCGCGTTCCTTGGTGCCGGCCTCGCGCTGGGCTTCCATGTGGCACAGGACGGCGTGAACGTTGTCGGCTTTCTGCACCAGCTTCGCGCCGGCCTCGTTGAGGAGGGCGGTGTATTTTGCTTCCTCGGCTTCCTTCTCCGCAACGGTGATATCGACAGATCGGAAGAGCGTC